>VBFI01000046.1 GCA_005889275.1 Chloroflexota bacterium
GGTCATGCCCGGGGACAACACCAACCTCGAGGTGACCCTCATCACCCCGATCGCCCTCGAGGAGGGCCTGCGCTTTGCCATCCGCGAGGGCGGCAAGACCGTCGGCGCGGGCGTCGCCACGAAGATCCTGGAATAACGGGAAATGGCAAAGCAGCGCATCCGGATCCGCCTGAAGGCCTACGACCACAAGCTCATCGATCAGTCCGCGGCGCAGATCGTCGAGACGGCGCAGCGGACCGGGTCGACGGTCACGGGTCCGGTCCCGCTGCCCACGCGGATCGAGAAGTTCACGGTGATCCGCAGCCCGTTCATCTACAAGGACTCGCGCGAGCAGTTCGAGATCCGGACGCACAAGCGGCTCATCGACATCAACGACCCGTCGCAGAAGACGGTCGACGCGCTCATGAAGCTCAACCTTCCGGCGGGCGTCGACATCGAGATCAAGCTCTAAAGAAGGCATCGGAATGACCGACGAAACGAAAGTCGAAGAGCAGGCTCCGACCGACCACGCGGCACCGGCGATCGCGAAGCCGGTGCTGATCGGGCGGAAGCTCGGCATGCTCCAGCACTTCAAGGAGGACGGCTCGGCCGTCGCGGCGACCGTCATTGCCGCCGAGGCGAACGTGGTCACCCAGGTCCGGACGAAGGAGCGCGACGGCTACAGTGCCATCCAGCTCGGGTTCGGACGGGCGAAGAAGCGAGAGCGGCTCACGAAGCCGGCGCTCGGGCACCTCAAGGACCTGCCACCCCTCCGCGTCCTTCGCGAAGTCCGCCTCGACGACATCGCGGGCTTCGCGACCGGGCAGGAGATCGGCGTCGACCGTTTTCAGCCCGGCGACAGGGTCCACGTGGTCGGTACGTCCAAGGGCAAGGGCTTCCAAGGACCCGTGCACCTGCACCACTTCTCGCGCGGCCCCAAGTCACACGGCTCGGACCACCTCCGCCGTCAGGGCGCAGTCGGTTCCGGCACGACGCCCGGCCGGGTCCTGAAGGGACTGCGCATGGCCGCGCACCAGGGCGCCGACCGCGTCACCGTGCGGAACCTCGAGATCCTCCGCGCCGACCCGGCCCGGGCGATCCTCGTCATCGCGGGCGCGGTCCCCGGAGCGCGGAACGGCATCGTCATGGTGAGGAAGGCCTGATGGCCGAAAAGAAGAAGGAAGAGAAGAAGGCCAAGCCGGCCGCCAAGAAGGCGGCAACGGCGACGGCGACCGCGGCGCCGAAGGCGAAGCCCGCCGCGAAGATGGCGGCGCCTACGCGAGCGGCCGCGAAGACGCAGACGAAGGCCGCGCCGAAGGCGAAGGCACCCGCACGTCGCGCGGTCGCGCGCCCAGCGACGCGTGTCGTCCGGCGCGAGGAAGAGGAGCGGCCGCGCCAACCGGCGAAGCGGCCGCAGCCAAAGCCGTCGGTCGTGGCGCATCCGCTCCCGACCGCGCCGGCGGGCCATGCGCCGATCATCTCGGCGGACGGAACCTCGGGCGGCTCGATCGAGCTGCCCGCGGCTATCACCTCGCCCGAGCAGCGCCGCGGCGTGCTCTTCCAGGCGCTCATGGCCGCGCTCTCCAACGCCCGTCAGGCGAACTCGGCGACGAAGAACCGCGCTCGCGTCGCCGGCGGCGGCGCGAAGCCATGGCGACAAAAGGGGACGGGCCGCGCGCGTCAGGGCTCGACCCGCGCGCCGCACTGGCGGCACGGTGGCGTCGTGTTCGGCCCGAACGGCCGGAAGTACGAGCAGCGGATCCCGGGGAAGATGCGCCGCGCGGCGTTCGCGCAGGCGCTCGCCGCGCATGCGGCGAATGGCCGCGTGCTCGTCGTCGACGAGCTTCGCTTCGAGAGCGACCGGCCGCGGACGCGCGAGATCGCGGAGTGGCTCGTGCGCGTCGGCGACACCGGACGCGCGGTGCTCGCGGAGCCGCGCAGTGAAGGGTCATGTCTTGATCCGTCCGGTGGTGACCGAACGCTCGATGAGCGAGACGAACGCGCGCCGCTACACGTTCGCGGTGGCGAACGAAGCGACGAAGCGCGACATCGCCGACGCGGTCGCCCAGTCGTTCAAGGTCGACGTCATCGCCGTGAACGTCATTCACGTGCCGGGCAAGGCCCGCCGGCTGGGCCGGCGCATCGGGCACCGCCCCGACTGGAAGAAGGCCATCGTCACGATCGCGGAAGGCCAGCGGATCGAGAAGTACTTCGTGGAGGGCGTCTAGTGCCGCTGAAGCAGTACAAGGCGACCTCGCCGGTCCGCCGCTTCCGCCAGTCGGCGTCGTTCGAGGAGCTCACGCGGGGCAAGAAGCCGGAGCGTGGTCTGATCGAGCGCAAGCTTCGCCATGCCGGGCGCAATGCGCAGGGTCGCGTCACGACGCGCCACCGCGGCGGCGGCGAGAAGCGCAACTACCGGAAGGTCGACTTCAAGCGCGACAAGGACGGCGTGCCCGCGCGCGTGGTCGCGATCGAGTACGACCCGAACCGCTCCGCGCGTCTCGCGCTCCTGGTGTACCGAGACGGCGAGAAGCGCTACATCATCGCGCCGAACGACCTGCGTGTCGGCGATCAGGTCCTCTCGGGAAGGGACGCCGAGGCTCGCGTCGGCAACAACTTGCCACTCGAGCACATCCCCACCGGTACGCAGATCCACGGGGTCGAGCTGCAGCCCGGTCGCGGCGCGCAGCTCGTTCGCGCGGCGGGCACGTCGGCGCAGCTCGTGGCGAAGGAAGGCGAGTACGCGCAGATCCGGCTTCCGTCGGGCGGCATCCGCGTGGTCCACGTGCGCTGCCGCGCCACGATCGGTCAGATCGGCAACGTCGAGCACGAGAACCGCAAGATCGGCGGCGCGGGACACAAGCGGCACATGGGCTGGCGCCCGACGGTCCGCGGCGTCGTGATGTCACCACGCGACCACCCGCACGGCGGCGGCGAGGCGAAGTCGCCCGTCGGGGGCATGGCGCAGACGCCCTGGGGCAAGCCGGCGATGGGTCTCAAGACGCGGAACAACCCGCGTACCGATCGCTTCGTCACCGAGCGCCCGAAGAAGAGGAAGTCGAAGTAATGAGCAGCACTCATGAGTAGATCGGTCAAGAAGGGCCCCTACGTCGAGCAGTCCCTCAAAGAGAAGATCGAGGGCCTGAACTCGCGGAACGAGAAGAAGGTCGTGAAGACGTGGTCGCGCGCGTCGATGATCCTGCCGACGATGGTGGGGCACACCATCGGCGTGCACGACGGGCGCCGCCACGTGCCGGTCTTCATCACCGAGAACATGGTCGGCCACCGCCTCGGCGAGTTCGCGCCGACGCGGACGTTCCGCGGGCACGGTCGCGCGGTCGCCGAGGCCGCCGCGACGGCGACCCCGGTGCCGGGCGCGCCCGCGGGCGGCGGGGCCCCCGAGCGCTCCACCACCGTGAGGCCCGGGGCGTAAAGTGGAAGTCAGAGCTTCGGCGCGGTTTCAGCGGCTCTCGCCGCGGAAGGCACGCCTGGTCACGGACCTCATCACCGGGAAGAGCGCCGAAGAGGCGATCGCCATCCTCGAGAACCTCTCGAGCTCGACGGCGCTTCCCCTCGGGCGCGTGGTGCGGTCGGCGATCGCGAACGCTGAGAACAACTTCAACCTCACGCTCGAGACGCTCTACGTGAAGCGGGCGATCGCGAACGAAGGTCCACGCATGAAACGTGCGTGGTTCCGCGGTCGCGGACGGCGCGATCTCAAGGTGCACCGCCTGGCGCACCTCGAAGTCGTGCTGGACAGCAGGGAATAGAAGGAGAAGCAGTGGGCCAGAAGACGCACCCGATCGGTTTCCGTCTTGGATTCACGAAGACGTGGAACGCCAAGTGGTACGCGAACTCGAGGGCGTATCGCGAGCTCCTCAAGGAGGACATCACGATCCGTTCGGCGATCCGCGCGCGCCTGCGCGACGCCGCGATCGCCCGTATCGACATCGAGCGTTCCACGAACCAGGTCACCGTGACGATCCAGACGGCCAAGCCGGGTGTCGTCATCGGCAAGGGTGGCGCGAAGGTCGAGGAGCTTCGTCAGATCCTCGGGAAGACGACCGGGAAGATGGTGAAGGTCAACATCTTCGAGATCCGCTATCCGGAGCTCGACGCCAACCTCATCGCCGAGAACGTGGCGCAGCAGCTCGAGCGCCGCGTCTCGTTCCGCAAGGTGCTGAAGCAGACCGTGCAGCGGTCGATGAAGTCGGGCGCCAAGGGGGTGCGCGTGGCGGTGTCCGGTCGCCTCGGTGGCGCCGAGATGAGCCGGCGCGAGTGGGAGCGCGAGGGACGCGTTCCGCTGCACACCCTGCGCGGCGACATCGAGTTCGGGCGAGCCACCGCGAAGACCACGTACGGGACCATCGGCGTGAAGGCGTGGGTCTACAAGGGCGACATCGAGCCCGCGCCGCGTCAGGTGACCCAGAACGCGCCGGCGACGGCCGGACGGGTGGCCTAGTGCTGCAGCCGAAGCGGCTCAAGCACCGCAAGTTCCAGCGCGGCCGGATGAAGGGCGCGGCCCAGTCCGGGAACACCATCACGAAGGGCGACTACGCGCTGCAGGCGCTCGAGCCGTGCTGGATGACCGCGCGCCAGATCGAGGCGGCGCGGCGCGCGGTGACGCACCACTTCAAGCGCGGCGGCGCGGTCTGGATCAACGTCTTTCCCGACAAGCCGGTGACGAAGAAGCCCGCCGAGGTCCGGATGGGCTCGGGCAAGGGCGCGCCGGACCACTGGGTGGCGGTCGTGCGACCGGGCCGTGTCGTGCTCGAGGTCGGCGGCGTCGACCGTGCCCTCGCGAAGGAAGCGCTGCGCCTGGCGGCCTACAAGCTGCCGATCAAGACACGGTTCATCGCGAGAGAGGAGGCGGTTGCGGATGAAGGACATGCGGCGGCTGTCTGACAACGAGGTCGCGGACCAACTGCGCTCCGCGCACGAGGACCTCCTCGACGCGAAGTTCAAGCTCGCGACGCGGCAGCTGAAGAACTTCCGCACCCTGCCACAGACGAGGCGAAAGATCGCGCGCCTGCGGACGGTCATGGCCGAGCGCGCGAGCGAAACGGAGACGGAGCAGACCGGTGGCTGAGAAGAGCGAGAAGAAACCGGCCGCGAAGCCCCGCGCCCGGGCGACCACGGCCAAGCCCGCGGCCACCCGCGCCGCGGCGCCCAAGGCGCCCGCGCGTGCGGCCGTCGCCGCGCGTCCCGTCGCCAAGCGCACGGTCGCGCGCAAGCGTACCGCGGCGCCCGCGGCGGGCGCGCCCGCCGAGCAGTTCACCTGGCGGCGCCTCCGTCGCAAGACGAAGGTCGGCGTCGTGGTTTCGGCGAAGATGGCGAAGACGATCACCGTCGAAGTCGGCCGGCAGCGCCAGCACCCGCTGTACAAGAAGGTCATCCGCGTCCGCAAGCGCTTCGCCGCGCACGACGAGATCGGCGACGCGAAGGCGGGCGACCTCGTCCGCATCCAGGAGAGCCGGCCGTTCAGCGCCACGAAGCGCTGGCGGCTCGTCGAGGTCATCTCGCGCGCCGGCGAGGCCGGCGCGGCCGCTCCGCGCGTCGCGGATGTCGAGAAGCTGCTCGAGGCGGCCGAAGGCTCCGGCGCGATCCTCGCGCCCGAGCGCGAGGACGAAGAGCAGGAGCAAGGGGAAGAGTCAAAAGAGTGATCCGGCCGTACACGCGGGTCCGCTGCGCGGACAACACCGGGGCGCGCGAGCTCTCGGTGATCCGTGTCCTGCGCTCGTCCTCGGGGACGACGGCGGAGATCGGGGACGTGTTCATCGCCGCGGTGAAGAACGCCATTCCCAACTCCGGCGTGAAGAAGGGCGAGGTCGTGCGCGCGGTCGTCGTCCGCCAGACGAAGGAATATCGCCGGGCCGACGGCTCGCTGATCCGCTTCGACGACAACGCCGCGGTACTGCTCAACCCGCAGAACCAGCCGCGCGGGACGCGCATCTTCGGTCCGGTCGCGCGCGAGCTCCGCGAGCGCAACTTCATGAAGATCGTCTCGCTCGCACCGGAGGTCCTCTAGTGGCAGTCGGAATCCGCCTGCGCAAGGGCGACGAGATCGTCGTCATCACCGGCAAGGATCGAGGCAAGCGCGGCCGTATCCAGGAGGTCCGGCCCCGCGAGCGCACGGTCGTCGTGGCGGGCGTGAACATCGCGAAGCGCCACACGAAGCCGAACCCGACGAAGAATCAGAAGGGCGGGATCATCGAGCAGCCGATGCCGCTCGGCCTCGGCAAGGTCATGGTCGTGTGCCCGCACTGCGGCAAGCCGACGCGCGTGGCGCACCGGACCGACCAGGACGGCACGCGTGAACGCGTCTGCAAGCGGTGCGGCGAAGCGATCGTCGTGCAGGAGCCATCGAGTTGAATTCAGTCCTGAAAGAGAAGTACGACAAGACCGTGAAGACCGAGCTGCGCAAGCAGTTCAGCTACGGCAACGTCATGCAGGTCCCGAGGGTCGAAAAGATCATCCTGAACATCGGAATGGGCGAGGCCATCGGCAACGCGAAGGCGATGGATGCGGCCGCCGGGGATCTCGCCACGATCACGGGCCAGAAGCCGATCGTCACGAAGTCGCGGAAGGCGATCTCGAACTTCCGGCTCCGCATCGGCATGCCCATCGGCCTGAAGGTGACGCTGCGGGGCGAGCGCATGTGGCACTTCCTCGAGAAGCTCATCACCGTGGCCCTCCCGCGCATCCGCGACTTCCAGGGCGTTCCGGAAAAGAGCTTCGACGGCCGCGGCAATTTCTCGCTCGGCCTGAAGGAGCAGCTCGTGTTCCCCGAGATCGAGTACGACAAGATCGATCGTCTTCGCGGCATGGAGATCACGATCGTGACGACGGCGCGAACGGACGAAGAGGGGCGCGCGCTCCTGCGCAGCCTCGGGATGCCGTTCCGGACCGCGTCATAAGAGGTAGAAGGTGGCAAAGAAGAGCCTCATCCTGAAATCGCAGCGGCCGCCGAGGCACAAGGTGCAGGCCCACAACCGATGCCAGGTCTGCGGCCGGCCCCGCGGGTACATGCGGAAGTTCGGCCTCTGCCGGATTTGCTTCCGCGAGCGGGCGCTGATCGGCGAGCTGCCGGGCGTCACGAAATCGAGCTGGTGATCGGAGCGAAATGGTGACCGAAGAGCAAATGGGCGCGATGAGCGAGCCGGGCGCGGAGCCACCCAAGGCCGACCGCGCACCGCGCAAGCCCGTCGCGCCGCCGAAGAAGCCGCGTCCGAAGACCGTCGGCATGCCGAACGATGCGGTCGCCGATCTGCTCACGCGGGTCCGGAACGCCGCGGGCGCGCGCCACGAGACGGTGAGCGTCCCGGTCAGCCGCATGCGCGTCGAGATCGCGCGCATCCTTCGTGACGAAGGCTTCATCTCCGGCTACGAGCAGCAGAACGAGCGGGAGCTCGTCCTCCGGATGAAGTTCGTGGGAAAGCTGCCCGCCGTCTCCGGTCTTCGCCGCATCAGCAAGCCGGGCCTCCGGGTCTACGCCCGCAAGAGCGAGATGCCGCGCGTGCTCGGCGGCCTCGGCGTGGCGATCGTGTCGACGTCGTCAGGCGTGATGACCGGCCGACAGGCCGAGCGCAAGGGGCTCGGCGGCGAGGTGCTCGCGTATGTCTGGTGATCGATGAGCCGTATCGGGCGACTTCCCGTGGTCATCCCGGGCGGCGTCGACGTGAAGGTCGACGGCAGCACCGTGACGGTGAAAGGCCCGAAGGGCCAGCTCGCGCGCACGTTCCACCCGAACGTGAGGATCGCCCGTGAGGACGGGAAGATCACGGTGAACCCAGGCGACGAGACCAACGCGACGCGGGCGCTGCACGGGCTCACGCGGACGCTCATCGCGAACATGGTCGCGGGCGTCACGACCGGATTCGCCAAAGATCTCGAGATCAGCGGCACCGGGTACCGTGCGATCCTGCAGGGCAAGAAGCTGCAGCTCGCGCTCGGCTTCTCGCATCCGATCGAGATCGACCCACCGGCGGGCGTCAGCTTCACGGTGGAGACACCGCAGAAGCTGAAGGTGTCCGGGATCGACAAGGAGGCGGTCGGCGAGGTCGCCGCGAAGATCCGCCGCCTGCGCGAGCCCGACCCGTACAAGGCGAAGGGCGTGAAGTACGCCGGCGAGTACATCCGCCGCAAGGCGGGCAAGGCCGGCAAGGTGGGAGCGGCGAAGACGTAATGGCACCCGAAACGCGAACCGAGAGCAGGATCCGTCGGCACGAGCGCGTGCGCGAGAAGGTCCGCGGCAGCGCGGACCGGCCGCGTCTCGCCGTCTTCCGTTCGCTCACGCACATCTACGCGCAGCTCATCGACGACAACGCGGGCCGGACCCTCGTCGCCGCGTCGAGCGTCGACGCGAAGGACGGCAAGGGCAAGAAGAGCGAGCGGGCCAAGGCGGTCGGAACTTTGCTTGGCGAGCGCGCGAAAGCGAAGGGCATCGAGACCGCGGTGTTCGATCGCGGCGGTTATCGCTATCACGGGCGGATCAAGGCGTTGGGCGACGGCGCTCGCTCGGCTGGATTGAGGTTTTAGAGATGAAGGGCAAACGCTAGGTGGCCAGGATCGACGCGAGCCGACTGGAGCTGACCGAGCGCGTCGTCCAGATCAACCGCGTGTCCAAGGTCGTGAAGGGTGGACGGCGTTTCTCGTTCTCGGCGATCGTCGTCGTGGGCGACGGCCGCGGCCACGTCGGCGCAGGTCTCGGCAAGGCCGACGAGGTCCCCGGCGCGATCACCAAGGGCCGCGAGGACGCGAAGAAACATGTCATCGAGGTCCCTCTCGTCGACCGCACCATTCCGCACCACGTGGTCGCGGACTTCGGCGCGGCGCGGGTGATCCTTCGGCCGGCGTCGAAGGGGACCGGCGTCATCGCGGGCGGTTCCGTGCGCGCGGTCGTCGAGTCGGCCGGGATCAGCGACATCCTCTCCAAGTCGCTCGGCAGCACGAATCCGGTGAACGTCGTCATGGCGACGATGAAGGCGCTCGGCCAGCTCCGTTCGGCTGAGACCGTCCGCCAGATGCGCGGCCTCCGGACGCGTCAACCCGAGCCGGTGGCTACATGACCCGCATCGAGATCCGCCAGCACCGGAGCTCGATCGGCGAGAAGCCGGGTGCGAAGCAGACGCTCTCGGCGCTCGGCCTTCGCCGCACCGGCCAGGTCGTCTCGCACGAGGACAGCGCGACCGTGCGGGGAATGCTCCGGCGGGTGGCGCATCTCGTCGTGGTCACCGACGCGAAGGAGTCACGCTGATGCGCGAGCACGAAGTGCGCCCGCAGCGCGGCTCCCGCAAGCTGCGGCGCCGGGTTGGTCGCGGCACGTCGCAGGGGCAGGGGAAAACCGCGGGTCGAGGGACGAAGGGGCAGCTCGCGCGGACCGGGCCCGGGCTTCCCGGATGGTTCGAGGGTGGCCAGACCCCGCTGCACATGCGCGTGCCGAAGCTCCGCGGCTTCAAGAACCGCTTCCGCAGGACGTTCGTCGCGGTGAACGTGGCGCAGCTCGGCAACTACGCGGCGGACGGCAAGGTCTCGCCTGAAACGCTCGCGGCGAAAGGTCTCGTCGGCAAGGATGCGCGCATCAAGGTCCTGGGCGACGGGGTCATCGGCGAGCGCCTGGAGGTGCACGCGCATTCGGTATCCGCGACGGCCCGCAAGAAGATCGAGGGGGCGGGCGGCTCCATCGTGATCATCGGGGCCTAAGGACCGCGTATGGGCATGTTCACCGCGCTCATCGATTCCATGCGCACGCCGGACCTGCGCAACAAGATCCTCTTCACCCTCGGGATGATCGTGGTGTTCCGGTTCCTGGCGCATGTCCCCCTACCCGGCGTGAACGAGGCGCAGCTTCAGACGCTCCTGCAGAACAACCAGCTGCTGAACCTGCTCGACCTCTTCTCGGGCGGCGGGCTCGCGCGGTTCTCGATCGTCGCCCTCGGCGTGAACCCCTACATCAACGCGTCGATCATCATGACGCTCCTCAACCAGACGATCCCCGCGCTCGAGCGCCTCTCCAAAGAGGGCGAGTACGGGCGCAACCGCATCAACCAGTACACGCGGGTGCTCACCGTGCCGCTCGCGCTCCTTCAGGGCATCGGTGTCGCCGTCTTCATGCAGCGCCAGGGCGTCCTGAACGCGTTCGGCCCCTCCGACATCGGGCTCACGCTTTCGATCCTCGCCTCGCTGACCGCGGGAACGATCATCCTCATGTGGCTTGGCGAGCTCATCAGCGAGCGCGGCATCGGAAACGGGATCAGCTTCATCATCTTCGCGGGCATCGTCGGACGGTTGCCGAACACCGTGCAGCAGACCCTGGAGGTGCAGCAGAACGTCATCGCGCTCGGCGCGATCGCGGTCATCGCGGTGCTCGTGATCGCGGCGATCATCTTCATCCAGGAGGGTCAGCGCCGCGTCCCGGTGCAGTACGCCAAGCGGGTACGCGGTACGCGGATGTACTCAGGGGGAAGCACGTTCATCCCGCTCCGGGTCAACAGCGCGGGGGTCATCCCGATCATCTTCGCGATCTCGATCCTGCTGCTGCCGAGCCAGGTGGCGCAGTACTTCACGACGAGCGAGACGGAGTGGATCCGCAATCTCTCGACGGGGATCGTGCAGTTCTTCCAGAACCCGATCTTCTACAACAGCATCTACTTCCTGCTCGTCGTCGCGTTCACCTTCTTCTACACGGCGTTCACGTTCGTCCCCAA
Organism: Chloroflexota bacterium; assembly: GCA_005889275.1. GTDB lineage: Bacteria > Chloroflexota > Limnocylindria > P2-11E > P2-11E > 3-1-20CM-2-70-9. The sequence goes on from VBFI01000046.1 coordinate 10,686, forward strand.
CGACGTGGCCGACAACATCAAGCGGTACGGCGGCTTCATCCCGGGGATCCGCCCGGGTCGCCCGACCGCCGAGTTCCTGGGCAAGGTCGTCACCCGCATCACCATCGCCGGCGCGCTCTTCCTCGGGATCGTCGCCGTGATGCCGACGCTCATCGGTGACATCACCCAGGTGCAGACCCTACGGCTCGGCGGGACGAGCATCCTCATCGTCGTCGGCGTGGTCGTCGAGACGATGAAGCAGCTCGAGGCGCAGCTCCTGCAACGCTCATACGAAGGGTTCATCCGGTGATCTCGCCCGGTGATATGACGAGCGATCAGCAGACCCCTGTGGATCTTGCGAGCGGCGACCTCGTCTTCGTCGGCCCGCCCGGGGTCGGCAAGGGCACGCAGGCGAAGGCGCTCGTCCAGGAGAACGGCTGGGTGCACCTCTCCACCGGTGACATCTTCCGGGACCACGCGCGGCGCCGGACCGAGCTCGGCCGGCTGGCCAAGGCGTTCCTCGATCGAGGCGAGTACGTGCCCGACGAGATCACCGTGGATATGGTCCGCGAGCGGCTTCGCGAGATCCCGCGAAACACGCGCGTCGTGTTCGACGGCTTCCCGCGGACCGTGGCGCAGGCGGACGCGCTCGACCGGCTCCTCGCCGAGTTCGGACGCCACGTCGGGGCGATCATCCTGCTCGAGGCTCCACGCGAGGAGCTTCTCGCGCGGCTCTCGGGACGGGCCCGCGCCGAGGGCCGGACCGACGACACGCCTGAGGTCATCGCCAAGCGCCTCGCGGTCTACGAGGAGCAGACCCGCCCGGTGGTGTCGCACTACGAGCGGCGCGGCCTCGTTCGGCGGGTGAACGGCGTCGGTGCGGTGCCGGACGTGACCGAGCGGCTGCGCGACGCGGCGGACCGGGGGCCGGGATGATCACTCTGAAGACACCGGCGCAGATCGCGAAGATGCGCGAGGCGGGCCGCGTCGTCGCGGCGATGCTCGAGGCGTGTCGCGCGGTGGCGCGGCCCGGCGTGACCACAGCCGAGCTCGACCGGGTCGCCGCCGAGGTGCTCCGCAAAGCCGGGGCGACGAGCTCCTTCTTGGGCTACAGCGTTCCGCCGTACCCGGCGACGATCTGCACATCGGTCAACCACGAAATCGTCCACGGGATCCCGTCGCCCAAACGAAAGCTCCGCGAGGGCGACATCGTCGGCATCGACGCGGGCGCCATCGTCGACGGTTGGCACGCGGACGCGGCCATCACCCTGCCGATCGGGAGGGTCTCCCCTGAGGCGGAGCGGCTGCTCCGGATCACCGCCGAGGCGCTCCGGGTGGGGATCGCCAGGGCGCAGGTCGGCGCGCGGATCGGCGACATCGGGACCGCCGTCGAGGAATTCGTCCGCAGCCAGGGCTTCAGCGTCGTGCAGAACTATGTCGGCCATGGCATCGGGCGCGCGATGCACGAGGACCCGCAGGTGCCGAACTACCGCCCGACCAGGGGCCAGCCCAACCCGCCCATCAGCGAAGGCCTCTGCATCGCCATCGAGCCGATGGTGAACATCGGCGGACCGGAGACCCGCACCCTCGCGGACCGCTGGACCGTCGTCACGGCCGACCAGAGCCTCTCCGCCCACTTCGAGCACACGCTCGCCTGCACGGCGGGCGGACCGGTCGTGCTGACCGCCCGTGGCGAGGGCGCGGCGGTCGCCGCATGAAGGCTGTTGCCCCCAACTGCCCGGTCTTGGTACACTTTTACCTCCCGTGGGCCAGTGCCGCGGGTCAGCCTGTGTCTGGAGAAGATGGCCAGTAAGCCGAGCAACAAGGAAGTCATCGAAGTGGAAGGGACCGTTTCCGAGGCCCTTCCGAACGCGATGTTCAAGGTGGAGCTCCAGAACGGCCACTCGGTGCTTGCGCACATCAGCGGCAAGATGCGGATGAACTTCATCCGTGTCGTGCCCGGCGACAAGGTCCTCGTCGAGCTGTCGCCGTACGACTTGAAACGAGGACGGATAACCAGGCGAGTGAGGTATTAGGCGTTGAAGGTCCGCGCGTCAGTCAAGAAGCGCTGCGATAAGTGCAAGATCATCCGGCGGGAGCGGCAGATCCTCGTGATCTGCTCCGAGCCGAAGCACAAGCAGCGGCAGGGATAAAAGGAACATGGCTCGGATCGCAGGTGTCGACATCCCGCGCGAGAAGCGCGTCGACGTCTCGCTGCGCTACATCTTCGGCATCGGTGCGTCGGCTGCGCGCGAGGTGCTCGAGCAGGCGCGCGTGGACGCGGGCACGCGGGTCCGCGACCTCACCGAGCCTCAGGTCGCGAAGATCCGAGAGGTCATCGACCGCGGCTTCACGGTCGAGGGTGATCTCCGCCGCGAGATCGCGCTGAACATCAAGCGGCTTCAGGAGATCGGCAGCTACCGCGGTCTTCGCCACCGGCGGAACCTGCCTGTCCGCGGCCAGCGCACGCGCACGAACGCGCGCACGCGTCGCGGCACCCGCAAGACGGTGGCCGGAAGGAAGAAGGCGGTGGCAAAGACCTAGTGGCAGAGCCGAAGCAGGAGAAGCAGGAGAAGGACAAGCCGGCGCGGCCAGCACGTGGCGAGGCGCCGGCGAAGCAAGCGGAGAAGCCCGAAGGCGAGGCGCAGGCCGCGGAGCCGAAGGCCGCGCCGCGCCGGCGCCGCGAGAAGCGCGTGGTCCCGCGTGGAGCCGCGCACGTCAAGGCGTCGTTCAACAACACGATCATCTCGCTCAGCGACCCGGCCGGGAACGTGATCGCATGGTCGTCCGCGGGCGCTGCCGGCTGGAAGGGCTCCCGCAAGAGCACGCCGTATGCGGCCCAGGTGGCCGCCGAGAATGCCGCGCGCAAGGCGCTCGACCTCGGCCTCAAGACCGTCGAGGTCTTCGTCCGCGGCCCCGGCGCGGGGCGCGAGGCGGCGATCCGTGCGCTCGAGGCGACCGGCCTCGAGGTCACCGCGATCACCGACGTCACGCCGATCCCGCACAACGGCTGTCGGCCCCCGAAGCGGAGGCGCGTCTAATGGCCCGCTACACCGGACCCGTCTGCCGCATCTGCCGCCGCGAGGGGATGAAGCTCTTCCTCAAGGGAGAGAAGTGCTTCACCAAGTGCACGTTCGAGAAGCGCTCGTCGCCTCCGGGAATGCATCAGCAGCGCCGCCGCAAGGTGTCCGACTTCGCGCTGCAGCTGCGCGAGAAGCAGAAGGCGCGTCGCATGTACGGCGTCCTCGAGCGCCAGATGAAGAACACCTTCGATCGGGCGGCCGAGGTCACCGGCGCGACGGGCGAGACGCTGCTCATCAACCTCGAGTCACGTCTGGACAACGCCGTCTACCGCGCGGGGTTCGCGAAGTCCCGCGCGCAGGCGCGCCAGCTCGTGAATCACGGTCACATCACGCTGAACGGCCGGGTCTCTTCGATCCCCAGCCACGAAGTGAAAGCGAGTGACGAGATCGCGGTCAAGGAATCGAGCCGTGCCTCGAACTACTTCAAAGAGGTCGCAGGGTGGGCGAAGACGCAGACGCGCCCCGGCTGGCTTGAGGTGGACCCGGACGCGTACACCGCGCGGGTCCTCGCGAAGCCGACCCGCGACCAGATCGAAGCGCAAGTCAACACCCAGCTCATCGTCGAGCATTACTCGCGCTAGCCCCGCGCAGGAAGGAAGAGCGAATCCATGACCCTTGTTGAGCTTGAGTACCCCAAGATCGAACGTCTCGATGGCGACGACCGCTACGCGAGGTTCGCGTGCGAGCCTCTGCCGCCGGGATACGGCACCACCCTCGGGAACTCCCTCCGTCGCGTTCTCCTGAGCTCGCTCCCGGGAGCGGCCATCACCGCGGCCCGCGTGCGCGGTGTCGCGCACGAGTTCTCCACGATCCCGGGCGTGAAGGAGGACGTCGTGCAGATCGTCCTCAATCTGAAGCAGATCCGCCTTCGCTCGTTCGCGAGCGAGCCGGTGACGCTCACCCTCGAGAAGAGCGGGCCAGGAGACGCAACCGCTGGCGACATCGTCACCACGAGCGAGATCGAGATCGTGAACCCCGAGGCGCACATCGCCACGCTCGAGCCCGAGGCGTCGCTCTGGCTCGAGCTCACCGTCGAGACCGGCCGCGGGTTCCACTCGGCGGACCGCAGGGAGGGCCTACCGATCGGCGTCATCCCCATCGACGCGCTCTACAGCCCCGTCCGCAAGGTGAACTTCAGCGTCGAGAGCACGCGCGTCGGTCAGGTCACGAACTACGACCGCCTCGTGCTCGAGGTCTGGACCGACGGAACGACGACGCCGGACGACGCCGTCGCCCAGGGATCGCAGATCCTCGTGCAGCAGTTCTCGCTGTTCGCGGGCCTGACGCGCTCGCAGGCGGCGCTCACCCAGCCCGAGCGCACGAACGGCTCCTCGCTGCCGTCGGCGATCGCCGACATGCCGATCGAGGACCTCGATCTGCCGCAGCGCGCGTTCAACTCGCTCAAGCGGCACGGCATCACCAAGGTCGGGCAGCTCCTGCAGACGCCGGACGACGAGCTCCTGCGCATGCGCAACTTCGGCAAGAAGTCGCTCGACGAGATCAAGGAGCGCCTCGCCGCGCGCGGGCTCATCGAGCCCCCGGTCCGTGACGAAACGGTCGGTGAGGAAGAGACCCTCGGCGAGGAGACTCCGGCGGAAGAGCCGGCGGTCGGCGAGCCCGAGGACAGCTAGCGCGATGCCGCATCAGGTCCACGAGCGCAAGTTCGGCCGGCTCCGCGGTCACCGCCGGTCGATGCTGCGGAACCTTTCGCTCTCCATCCTCCGCTACGAACGCGTGAAGACGACCGAGGCGAAGGCGAAAGAGGTCCGTGTCTTCGTGGACCGGATGATCAACCTCGGCAAGGACGGATCGCTCGACGCAAGGCGCCGCGCGCTCGCATGGCTGCCCGAACCGGTCATCGTCGAGAAAGTGTTCACCGACCTCGCCGCACGGTGGCCCGATCGCAACTTCGGCTACGCGCGGATCACCCGGATCGCGAGGCGCGTGGGCGACGCGGCCCCGCAGATGATCATCGAGCTCATGCCCGGCGCCGAGCGTCCCGAGGACGCGGCCAAAGCGGCCGCGGCGGCGACCGAGCAGAAGCCACGGCGGCGGCTTTCCCTCCCGCGCCGCGGCGCCAAGAAGGAAGAGCCGAAGGCCGAGGCGCCGAAGAAGGCCGGCGCGGCGAAGCGGACGACGACGAAGAAGAAGACGGCGAAGGGAGCAGCGACCTAACGCACTGGAAAGCCCGTCTGGCGTACGACGGGACCCGCTACCACGGGTTCCAGGTCCAGCCGAACGCGCCGACGGTCCAGGGAGAGCTCGAGCGGGCGCTCGGGACCATCTGCGCCGAGCCGGTCAGAGTGATCGGAGCCGGCCGGACCGACACCGGCGTCCACGCGAGCGGTCAGGTCGTGGACTTCCGGACGGCGAGCACGCTCGGCGCGGCCGAGCTGGGGCGGGGGGTCAACGCCCTCCTTCCCGAGGACATCGCGGTCTCGGCGCTCGAGCCGGCGGAGGAGAGCTTCCACGCGCGGTACTCGGCGACGGGACGGACATATGAATATCGGATCCGGAACGCGGCCGAGCGCGACCCGCTCACGCGTCTGGGCGAGCTCTGGATCGGAGCGCGCCTCGACGTCGGCGCGATGCGCGCGGCCAGCGCGGTGATCGTGGGCCGGATGGACTTCTCGGCCTTCGCGGCGGGACCGGGCGGCTTGCGCACGGTGAGACGCGCGGAATGGTGTGCCGACGGCGCGCTGCTCCGCTTCGAGATCACCGCGGACGCGTTCCTTCGAGGGATGGTCCGCGGCATCGTGGGCACGCTCCTCTGGGTGGGTCGCGGAACGATCGACGTCGCGGCGTTCGGGCGCATCGCGGCGTCGGGCGATCGCTCGAAGGCGGGTCCGAGCGCGCCGGCGAACGGCCTGTGCCTCGTCGCGGTCGAGTACGGAACGAGGCGCGAGACGGGCGAAGATCATGACGAGGCGGATGAGTAGGAAATGATGAAGACGTACGCGACGAAGAGCAGCGACATCACGCGGACCTGGCTTGTCGTCGACGCGGACGGCGCGACGCTGGGGCGCCTCGCCACGGAGGTCGCCTCGCTCCTGCGCGGGAAGCACAAGGCCATGTTCACGCCGCACCTCGACACCGGCGATCCGGTGATCGTCGTGAACGCCGCGAAGATCCGCGTCACGGGGAACAAGCTGCTCGCGAAGAAATACGTGCGCCACTCGGGATACCCCGGCGGGCTTCGGTCCGAGACGCTCGAAGGTCTGCTCGCGCGCCGACCCGAGGAAGTAGTGCGTCGCGCCGTCCGCGGAATGCTGCCGCAGAACCGTCTCGGCGAGCAGATGATCCGCAAGCTTCACGTCTATGCCGCGGGCGACCATCCGCATGCCGCGCAGAAGCCACAACCCCAACGATCGGCGAGCAAGGAGAGCCAAGCATGAAAGCCGCTCCGTTCTTTGAGGGAACCGGCCGTCGCAAGACATCCATCGCTCGCGTCCGGCTCGTCCCGGGCGAGGGAGCTGTCGTCGTGAACGGAAAACCGCTCGACGAGTACTTCGCGCGTGACGGCGCCACCGAGCAGGCCCTTTTGCCCTTCTCCGTGACGAACACGGCGAGGCGGTTCAACGCCATGATCAAGGTCCAGGGCGGCGGGATCAGCGGGCAGATCGGCGCCATCGCGCACGGGATCTCGCGCGCGCTTCTGCAGGTCGATCGCGAGCACCTGCCCCTCCTTCGGAAGGCCGGACTCCTCACGCGAGACCCCCGGGCCAAGGAGCGGAAGAAGCCTGGTCTCAAACGCGCGCGGAAGGCGCCACAGTTCACCAAGCGCTAGCCCAAAGACGCGCGGCGAGCGCAAACTAGGCCCGTGGCCGCGACGAACTTCAACTACCAGGTCGCACTCAAAGAAGGTCTCAAGAGCCTCCAGCAGGGCCGCCTGCGACAGGCCGAGCAGAGCTTCAAATACCTCGTGGACAAGTTCCCGGGAGCCGAAGGCGGCTACCGCGGTCTCGCGAAGGTGCACTTCGAGCAAGAGGACCGCGCCGGCGCGCTCCGCGTTCTGCGTGACGGTGCCGCCGCGCTCACCCGGTCCGGCGAGCGATCGGCGGCGATCGGCCTCCTTCGCGAAGCGGTCACGTTGGATGCTCGCGACCTCGCGACCCACCGTCGACTTGCGGCGGCGCTCGCGCTCGCCGGGGATGGTGAGGCCGCGGTCCAGGAGTACGCGCGCTTCATCCGCGATCTGCGCGACGCGGGCGACCTCGACCGCGCGAAGCTCGAGGCCGGCTACGCGCTCGGTCAGCTGAAGGGCACACCCGGTCTCGCCGCGCTCGGCGAGATCGCGAACGGAGAGGGCGCGCGGCAGGATCGGATCGACGGCCCACGAGATGAGACCGCACGCGCCACCTTCGGCGCGACCGCCGCGCCACGGCCGAAGCAGGCCGATCCGTGGGAGGCGGTCGGCCCACCGCCGAACGATGCGCAGCTCTGGTCACGGCCGTCGCCCGCGCGATCGACCACCGAGAGCGGCGCGGCCGCGCCGGGCAACGATCCATGGTCCGCCGGCGCGCCGTCGCCGACGCGTCTGCCGACCTGGCAGACGCCGGCGCCGACGACCGCGCCGACTCACCCCTCACCCGCGGCATCCGAGCCGGTCGCGGAGCCCGAGCCGACCGCGGAGGAACCCGCACCGGCCGAGCCGATCGCCTCCGAGAGCCAGGCGGACACGTCGAACGATGCCGAGGTCGAGGCCGCCGCGGCGCGGTATCTCGCGACCCGTGACCCCCGCGCGGCGCAGCCGGCGCTCGAGGCCGCGCGCCGCTATCTGCGCGACGGTCGGACGGACGCGGCGTCGGACCTGCTGCTCCAGCTGATCGCCTCCGGCGTCGCCGACCACGATGCGCAGCGTCTTCTCGTCGAGGTCGCGCGGACGCTTGGCAAACGCGAGGTCGCCCGCGCGAAGTGCCAGCTGCTCGTGCAGGCGCTCCTGCTCGACGGCCGGAACGACCTCGCCGCGGAGGTCGAGGCGCTGGCGCAGGCGGAGTAGATGGACCGCGTCACCGACTACCTGCGCGGGCTCCTCGGTGGTCAGTGTTGCAGCTGGAACAACGCCCTCGACGTGCTCATCGTGGCGATCTTCATCTACTACGTCCTGGTCCTGATCCGCGGGACGCGCGCGGTGCAGCTGCTCATCGGCGTCCTCGTCCTCGTGGTCGTCTATTGGATCGCGACATTGCTACGGCTCACGCTCACGACGTTGCTCCTCCAGGCGCTCTTCGCCGTCGCCCTCTTCGCTCTCATCGTCGTGTTTCAGCCTGAGCTTCGTCGGGCGCTCGGCCAGCTCGGCCAGCTCGGCCCCCTCAACCGCATGCTCATCCCCGGGGGTGAGGAGGAGATCGAGGGGACCGTCGACGAGCTCGTCCGCGCGGCGCTGCTCATCAGCGAAGCGAAGCACGGGGCGCTCATCGTCCTCGAGCGCGGGACAGGCCTTCAGGATTACAGCGAGACCGGCGTCCCGGTGAATGGGAAGCTCACCGCCGAGCTCCTCGCGTCGATCTTCATGACCCGCTCGCCCCTCCACGATGGAGCGGTCATCGTCCGCGGTGGGCAGATCCTCGCCGCGGCCTGTCTCCTGCCGCTCGAGGAGACCGCCGAGCGGACGGCGCACCGGTACGGCATGCGCCATCGCGCCGCGCTCTCGATCAGCGCGCAGACCGACGCGATCGTCATCGTCGTCTCCGAGGAGACGCAGGCGATCTCGATCGCGTCGGGCGGACGGATGATCGGCGCGCTCGACGAGGAGCGCCTCCGCCGCGTCCTTACATCGCTTCTCCGGAGCCGGATCCAGCCGCTCCCGTTCCGCAGCAAGGCCTCCTAGGTGGCCCGCGTACCGGCCTCGGCTCGGTCGTTGCTGCCGCGCCTGCGTCTCGATCTCCGCGGCGCGGTGTTCCGCGACTTCCCGCTCAAGGCGATCGCCGTCGTGATCGCGCTCGTGTTCTGGGTGATCATCGCCCTCAATCAGTCGCCCGCGGACGTCACCCGACCCTTCGGCGGGCGCATCCCCGTCGAGCGGCCCACGGTGCCGAGCGGCTACGTGCTTTTCGACGCCGCGATCAGCGACGTCGGCGTGACCCTGCGGGGGACCGATGCCGCGGTCTCGACCGTCGTCGCGACGGACCTGCACGCGACCCTCGACATCGGCGCCGCGGACCTTCACCGTACCGACGCGCAGGATCTTCTCGTCCGCGTCACAGTCGCGAACCCGGACGTCCGCGTGACTGAGATCACGCCGTCGACGATGAGCGTGCGCGTCGAGCCGATCACCTCGCGCCCGGCCGGCGTGCAGGTGCGCTTCGCGAACGATCCGCCGTCAGGGAACCTGCCCGGCGACACGGCGCTGAACCCCAGCGAGGTCCGCGTGAGCGGCGCGGCGAGCCTCATCGCGCGGATCGCGGCGGTGTACGCGACGGTCCGCTTCGGCGACGCGGCCACGGACCTGGTGACCAGCGTGCAGCCGGTCGCCGTCGACGCCACGGGTGCCCCGATCGACGGGCTGGTCACCGACCCGGCGGTGGTCCAGGTCACCGTCCCGGTGCTCCCGACGGCGACGACACGGACCGTCCCGGTCGTCTGGAACATCCGCGGCGCGGTCGGGGCGGGCTACGGCATCACGCATATCAGCGTCGACCCGCCGGCGGTCACGGTGCGCGGCGAGCCCGCCGCCATCGGCAGCGTCGATCACGTCGACACGGGACCGGTCGACGTAACCGGCATCACCGCCGATCGGTCTTTCAACGTCGGCCTGGTGTTGCCGGCGGGGACGTCGCTCTTCCGCTCCACCGGATCGACCGTCACCGTCTCGATCGCGCCGCTCATCGGGACCCGGCCCTTCCCGTTCGTCGCCGTCCAGACCGTGAATCTTCCAGCTGCGCTCGTCGCCGACACCGACCCCCAGACGGTCAGCCTGGTTCTGGCGGGGCCGGTGCCGACGCTCGCGGTCCTGACGGCGGCCCAGGTGACCGCGGTGGTCGACGGCGCGGGGCGGGCCACCGGCAGCTCCGCGCCCGCGGACGTCGCCGTCCGCGTTCCCCCCGGCGTCACGGTACAAAGCGTGCAACCGACCAGGGTCACGCTCACCATACGAACGAGGAGCTAGCCAGTGCCCAGGCTGTTCGGCACCGACGGCGTACGCGGGGTCGCGAACCTCGACCTCACGCCGGAGCTGGGGCTCCGGCTCGGCCGGGCGGCCGGTCATGTCCTCGGCGGTCACGGCAACTCGGTGGTGATCGGGCGCGACACCAGGCGGAGCGGCCGGATGCTCGAGAGCGCCCTTGCCGCCGGGCTTTGCTCGGTCGGAACGGAGGTCCGGCTTGTCGGGCACATCCCGACGCCCGGGCTCGCCTACCTCGCGAAAGCGCACGACTTCGTGGCCGGCGCGGTCATCAGCGCATCCCACAATCCGGCGCCAGACAACGGCATCAAGTTCTTCGACCACCGCGCGCAGAAGCTCCCCGACACGGTCGAGGACAAGATCGAGGCGCTCATGAGTGGCGACGACTCGCTCCCTCGGCCGACCGAAGGCGGGATCGGCCTCGTGGGCGACGCCCGCGGCCTGGTGAAGGACTACGAGACATTCCTTCTCTCGATGGCGCCGCCACTCGCCGGAATGCGTATCGCGCTCGACTGCGCGAACGGCGCCACCTATCGCGTCGCGCCGGCGGTGTTCGCCCATGCGGGGGCGGAGGTGCTCGCGTTCTTCGACGCGCCGAACGGGCAGAACATCAACGACGGGTGCGGCGCGACCGCACCGGAGGCACTCCAGCGGCTGGTGGTGGACCACAAGGCCGATGCCGGCTTCGCGTTCGACGGAGACGGTGACCGGGTCATCGTTATCGACGAGCGTGGTCGCGCTCACAACGGCGACTTCGTGCTGGCGCTCGCCGCGCGCCACTTCGCCAAGCAGGGGCGGCTCAGCCCGAAGCTCGTCGTCGGCACGGTGATGACCAACGGCGGCCTCGAATCGACTCTCGCCCGCGACGGCATCCGCTTGGAGCGCACGCAGGTCGGCGACCGCTACGTGTGGGAGGCGATGGAGCGTCTGGGGGCGCAGTTCGGGGGCGAGTCCTCGGGGCACGTGATCTTCCGCCAGTACTCGACGACCGGCGACGGGATCCTCACCGCGCTCGAGGTCCTCCATCTCGTACGCGCGGAAGGCCGCCGGCTTTCCGAGCTCGCGGACGACATGGAGTTCTGGCCGCAGGTCACGCGCAACGTGAAGGCCGCGCGACGGCGCGAATGGGATCAGATCGCCGCGTTCGTCGACGCGAAAGAGAAGGCCGAAGCGCAGCTTGGCAGCGCCGGCCGGCTGCTCGTGCGCCCGTCGGGGACGGAGCCGGTCCTCAGGATCACCGTCGAGGCGCGCGACGCGACGCTCGCGTCCTCCACGGCGGAAGGTCTGGCGCGCGTCGCTGAGCGGGAGCTCGTCTAGGTGTGCGGGATCGTCGGCTACGTCGGGCCGCGCCAGGCGCTGCCGTTCCTCATGACCGGGCTACGCCGCCTCGAGTACCGCGGCTACGACTCCGCGGGCGTGGCGGTGCAGGAGAACGGCGCCCTCGAGGTGCTCCGCGCGGAAGGCAAGCTCGACAACCTCGCCTCGATCGTCTCGCATCATCCCGCGCCCGGGCACACCGGCATCGGCCATACCCGCTGGGCGACCCACGGACGCCCGAGCGAGCAGAACGCCCATCCGCACGTCGATTGCGGCGGGGTCACCGCGGTCATTCACAACGGCATCATCGAGAACTTCGAGACGCTGAAGGCGCCACTCGTCGCAAGCGGTCACCGGTTCACAAGTGAGACGGACACCGAGGTCGCCGTGCATCTCCTCGAGGAGGAGCTCGCGAAGGGCCGCACGCTCGAGGAGGCCGCGCTCGCGGTGCTCCCGCGGCTCGAGGGGGCGGCCGCGCTCGCGTTCATCTCCGCGCGCGATCCCGGGAAGATCGTCGCGGCGCGGATCGCGAGCGCCGGCGGCGTGATCGTCGGCTTCGGGAACGGCGAGAACTTCATCGCGTCGGACATGCCCGCGCTCCTCGAGCACACCCGCAAGGTCGTGTTCCTCGAGGCGGGGGAGGTCGCGGCTGTCACGAAGGACGGCGCGCGCTTCTTCCGCATCGACGGCACGCCCATCGAGAAGACGCCGCAGACGGTGACCTGGGACGCGGTCGCCGCGGCGAAGTCCGGATACAAGCACTTCATGCTCAAGGAGATCTCGGAGCAGCCCCGCGCGATCAACGACACGCTCCTGGGCCGCGTCGAGCGATCGTCCGGCCGCGTCATCTTCGACGAGAACGTGAAGCTCACGGACGAGCAGGTGCGGGCGCTCCCGCGGATCACCCTCGTCGGCTGCGGGACCGCCGGCCATGCGGCGCTCGTCGGGAAGATCCTGATCGAGCGGCTCGCGGGCATCCCCTGCGACATCGACATCCCGAGCGAGTACCGCTACCGGAACCCGGTCGTGACGAAGGGCCAGCTTCTCCTGGCGATCACGCAGTCGGGCGAGACCGCCGACACGCTCGCGGCCATGGAAGAGGCCCGCAAGCGCGGCGCGCGCCTCCTCAGCCTGGTGAACGTGATGGGCAGCGAGGCGAGCCGCGTCGCCGACGACGTGATCTACCTGCACACCGGCCCGGAGATCGCGGTCGCGTCGACGAAGGCCTACACCGCGATGCTCGTCGACCTCTATCTCTTCGCGATCTACCTCGCGCAGCGTCGCGGCGCGATCGACGCGGAAGGCTCGCGGCGCCTGCTCGCGGAGGCGTTCCATCTCCCGACGCTCGTCGACTCGGTGCTGCGCGAGGAGCCGAAGATCCGGGCGCTCGCGTACCGCTACCACACCGCGCGGAACTTCCTCTTCCTCGGACGCGGCGTGAACTACCCGACCGCGCTCGAGGGCGCGCTGAAGCTGAAGGAGCTCTCGTACATCCACGCCGAGGGAACCGCCGCCGGCGAGATGAAGCACGGCACGAACGCGCTGATCGATGAGGACCTGCCGGTCGTCGCGATCGCGCTGAAGGACGCTGTGTACAAGAAGATGCGCTCCAACATGGAAGAGGTCCGGGCGAGGGCCGGGGTATTGATCGCGCTCGCGAACGACGACGACGACGAGATCACCGGGAAGGCCGACGACGTGATCCGGATCCCGAGGACAGATGAGCTGCTCAGCCCGGTCCTCGCGGTGGTGCCGCTGCAGCTCCTCGCGTATCACATCGCCGACCGGCGCGGGAACGACGTCGATCAGCCGAGGAACCTCGCCAAGGCCGTGACCGTCGAGTGAGCGGCACGCGATGAGCTCCGAGGTCGGCATCGACATCATCGAGACCGCGCGGATCCGGAACGTGCTGGAGAAGCACCCCCGGCGATTCCTCGATCGCGTGTATACGCAGTGGGAGCAGCTCTACTGCCGGAACAACGTGCTGCATCTGTCGGGTCGCTGGGCCGCGAAGGAAGCGGTCTCGAAGGTGCTCGGACTCGGCGTGCGCGGGGTCGGCTGGCGCGAGATCGAGATCCGGCGGACGCGCGCCGGCCAACCGACGGTGACCCTCCACGGCCGTGCCGCCGCTCGTCGCGATGCGCTCGGTCTGCGCGATCCGCTCTCCGTGTCGATCTCACACATCCGCGATCTCGCGGTCGCGGTCGCCGTGGGCCTGCGCTGAGCGAGGGCTCCGCCAGCGCGCTCACCGCGCGCGTCGTTCGCGCCACGCTCAAGCCGCTCCCCAGGGACGCCGGGAAGGAAGCGCGTGGCCGCGTGCTCATCGTCGGCGGATCGCTCCGCTACCCGGGCGCGACGCTCATCGCGTCGCGCGCCGCGCTGCGGTGCGGCGCGGGCGTCGTCACCGTCGCGACCGCGCGGTCGGTGGCCGAAGCGATCGCCGGGGACGATCCGAACGTGACCTTCTTCCCGCTCGCCGAGGCGCAGCCCGGCATCGTGGCGACGGGAGCGGCGGCCCAGCTCTCCTCGTTCGCGACTGACAAGACGCGCGCGCTGCTGATCGGCCCGGGGCTCGCCCACGGCGCGGGCACGGACGATTTTGTCGCCGCGGTGCTGCGGAACGCGCGCGCGCTCGCGACCGTCATCGACGCGGACGGACTCAACGCGCTCGCCCGGACCGAGGCGTGGGCGGAGCTCCTCCCGGCGAAGACCATCCTCACGCCGCACGATGGCGAGGCGGCGCGCCTGGCCGGACGCGTCGTGCCGGCGGGTGCGGCACGCGTCAGCTTCGCGGAGCGGCACGCGCGCGAATGGCACGCCGTCGTCACGTTGAAGGGCGCGGTCACCATCGTGACCGACGGCAAGAAGACCTACGTCCACGACCTGCCGAATCCCACGCTCGGCGTGGGCGGCTCGGGCGACGCGCTTGGCGGGGCCATCGCCGCGTTCGTCGCGCGCGGGCTCGCCCCGATCGCCGCGGCCGCGGTCGGTGTCTGGGTGCACGGTCGCGCGGGTGCCCTGCTGGCAGGTGAGATAGGGGAGTCCGGCGCGCTCGCCACCGACATCGTCGACGCGCTCCCCCGCGCGCTCCGTGAAATAGTCGAGACGCGATGACCACGGATGCCGTCCGCTCCACCGTCGCGGACGTCGACCTCGACGCGATCGCCGACAACGTGGCGGCGATCCGCGCCCGGGCCGGGGCCGACGTGATCGCGGTCGTGAAAGCCGACGCGTACGGCCACGGAGCAGAGGCCGTCGCGGAGACGAGCTTCGAGGCGGGCGCAGTCATGGTGGCGGTCGCGACGGTCGAAGAAGGCCAGGTCCTCCGCGAGGCGGGTGTGAGCGGTCCGGTTCTCGTGTTCTACGGCGCGACGGATTCGTCCGAGGTCGCCCATGCCGTCGCGCAGGACCTCATCCTCGTCGTCTGGGACGTCGACCGCGCGCGCGCGATCAGCGAGGCCGCGACGGCGCTCCGCCGCACGGCGCGGGTGCACTTCAAGGTCGACACGGGCCTCACGCGTCTCGGCGCCCCGCTCGGCGAGGCCGCCGCGCGGTACCGCGCGATCCGCGCGCTCGCGCACCTGGAGATCGACGGCATCTTCACGCACTTCGCGACCGCGGACGACCCCGACCCGACGATCGCGAACGACCAGCTCGCGCGGTTCCGCGAAGTCCTCGGGACGCTCGACGAGCGGCCCAGGCTCGTCCACGCCTCGGCGAGCGCGGGCATCGCGGCGTTCGGCCGGGTCGACGGCATGAACGCGGTGCGCCCGGGCCTCGCGATCTACGGTCTGTACGCCGCCGAGAGCCATGCCGCGTCGATCCGGCTCCGTCCGGCGCTCGCCTGGCGCTCGCGGATCCACCGTCTCGCGAACGTCGCCAAGGGGACCGGCGTGTCCTACGGCCACGAGTACCACATGCCGCGGGACGGCCGCATCGCGACGGTCCCCGTCGGCTACGGCGACGGCCTTCCGCGCGTCGCGGGGAAGAACGCGACCGTGCTCCTGCGGGGGCACCGCGTCCGGTTCGCCGGGCGGATCTGCATGGACCTCGTCATGCTTGACGTCACCGAGATCGACGGCGCTCGCGAAGGAGACGAAATCGTGCTCATCGGCTCGCAGGCCGGCCTCGCGCAGAGCGCCGAGGATCTCGCTGCCGCGTGCGGAACGATCAACTACGAGATCGTCACCGGCATCCGTCGGCGCGTGCCGCGGCG
Source organism: Chloroflexota bacterium (assembly GCA_005889275.1). GTDB lineage: Bacteria > Chloroflexota > Limnocylindria > P2-11E > P2-11E > 3-1-20CM-2-70-9. The sequence goes on from VBFI01000046.1 coordinate 26,404, forward strand.
TTACTTCCGCGGCGGGAAGCTCTCGTCGATCCGCACCCTCGCCGGGGGGTACCGCGCCCGATGACTCGCCGGCTCGCGCCGATCCTCCTCGTGGCCGTGCTCGCGGGCGCCTGCGTTCCGCCGACGACCCGTTCCGACCAATCCGAAAGTCCGTCCCCCGATTCCACGTACATCCCGTCGACGCCGACGCCGCTCGCGTCGGCGGTCGCGACCGCCCTCGACATGACCGCCGCGCTCCTCGCGAAGCCGATTCCGTACGCCGACGGGTTCGCGCTCACCCGCGCGGTGCGCGGCCGCGACGGCGTGCCCGCAAAGGGATTCCAGCCCGTGCGGACGACCCCGCCTGTCGAGGACGTCGGAACGTCTCGCGACTTCTGGACCTACGACTTCGCGGCGAAGAAGAACGTCAAGACGACCGCGACCCTTCGCTTCATGACCGATCACGCGAAGTGGTGGGCCGCGAACGACGCGAGCGTCGACCTGAGCGGGCTGCGCGCGACGGCGGCGAGCTTCGAGGGAAAGATCTATCCGACCGACCGGCGCCTCTACGGAGAGGAGTGGTCGCCGGGGATCGACGGCGACCCGCGCATCAACCTCGTCTTCGCGCGGCTCCCAGGCTCGGCCGCCGGGTATTTCAGCGGCTCGGACGAGGAGCCGGCGTGGGTGAACGAATTCTCTGCGGAGCGCGAGATGATCTACATCAACATCCTCTCCGCCCGTCTTGGCTCCGCGCAGCTGGATTCGATCATCGCCCACGAGTTCTGTCACATGATCCAGTTCAACACCCGACGCCGCTCGGCGGTCTGGTTCAACGAAGGGCACGCGCAGCTCTGCGAGCTCGGCAACGGTTTCAGCCCGGGGACCGCGCAGACCTATCTGCGGATCCCCGACACCCAGCTCAACGACTGGTCCGATCTCGACGCCGCCGCGGTGCACTACGGCATGGCGTTCCTGTTCCTCGAGTTCCTCCGCCAGCAGGCCGGCGGTGAGGACCTCATCCGTGCGCTCATGCAGAAGGGCATCGATGGACCGGAGGACATCGACGCCGTCCTGAAGCAGCGTGGGCAGCCCGGGGTCGAGGAGCTCTTCGGCGACTTCGTCGCCGCGAACGCGCTCATCGGCACGGTGCCGGACCGCCGCTACGGCTATCCGCAGGGAGCGCCGGCGCGGCAGTCCGCGAACGTCGTCGTCGGCGACGCGGTCGCGCCTGGCGGGACGTTCCGGTCGACCGTCCACGAGTACGCCGTGCGGTACGTGGAGCTCCCGCGGACCGCCGTGCGGCTCCGGTTCGACGGGGCGACGACGAACCGGCTCATCCCGACGGAGCCACATTCGGGGCGCTCGTTCTGGTGGTCGGACAAGGGCGACGGGATGGACAGCAGCCTCACGAGGACGATCGATCTCCGTTCGGCGACCGCCCCGAAGCTCGCCTTCTGGACGTGGTTCGAGATGGAGGCGGACTACGACTACGGGTATGTCGAGGTATCGGCCGATGCCGGCGCGCACTGGACCCCACTCAAGACCGAGTCCTCGACGAGCACCGATCCGAACGGTCAGAACCTCGGGAACGGGATCACCGGCGGCTCGAGCGGCGCGACGGCCACGGGCTGGCGCCATCTCACCGCCGACCTTTCGCCGTACGCCGGCAAAGAGGTGCAGCTCCGATTCCAATACGTGACCGACGGCAACCTCAACCTCGGCGGATGGGCGATCGATGACATCGAGATCCCCGGGAAGCCGCTCGACGACGCCGAGAGCGACAACGGCTGGACGACCTCGGGGTTCGTCCGCTCGACGAACGTCGTCGCGCAGCGGTTCATGGTCCAGGTGCTGCGCTTCGGCGACCACCCGACCGTGGACCGCCGCCTGATCGACAACGGTCAGCTCACGCTCGACCTCGACCAGACGTCCGACCGGCGGATCCTCGCGGTCACCGGATTCGCCGTCCGCACGACCCAGCCAACCGATTTCACGGTGACGGCCGAAAGCAGGTGAGCGAAGGTCCGGCCCCGCTACGGCCGGTCCACTATGGGGTCGTCCCCGCCGGCGGCCTCGGGACACGCTTCCTGCCGATCAGCCGCACCGTCCCGAAGGAGCTGCTGCCGCTCGTCGACACGCCGGTCATCGAGCTCGTCGTTTCGGAGCTGGCGAGCGCCGGAGTCGACCGCGTCGTCATCGTGATCGCTCCGGGGAAGGAATCGCTCGACGCGTATTTTCGACCGAACGAGCGGCTCGAGCATCGTCTTGCCGTCGAATTCCGCCAGCAGGACATCGACCTGCTCACGCGCCCCGAAAAGCTGGCGAACGTCCGGGTCGTCATGCAGGACGAGGCGAAGGGGAACGGCCACGCCGTCCTGCAGGCGCGCGACCTGGTGGGGGACGAGCCCTTCGCCATGCTCTGGGGCGACGACATCGTCCTCGGCGATACGCCCGGTGTCGGGCAGCTGATCAGCGCGAGGGAACGCCTGGGCGGGGGGAGCGTCGTCGGGTGCATCCGCGTCCCACGGGAGAAGGCCTCGGCCTACGGGGTCGTCGCGGGAACGCCGGTCGACGAGCGGACGCAGCGCGTCCTCGCGATCGTCGAGAAGCCCAAGCCCGAGGACGCCCCGAGCGACCTCGCCGCCGTCCACGGTTACGTCCTCGAGCCCGAGGTGTTCGAAGTCCTCGAGCGGCTTCCGCCCGGCCGGAACGGGGAGATCTGGCTCACCGACGCGGTGACCGCGATGGCCCGCGCGGGCCTCCCGGTCTGGGCGGTCGAGCTCGAGGGCGTCCGCTACGACACCGGCGACAAGCTCGGGTACGTCACCGCGTTCGTGGACGCAGCTCTCGCACGGAGCGACCTCGGGCCGCTGCTCGCCGCGCATCTCCGTGGCCGCGGCTGGCGGTCCCCGGGCGACCGCTAACCGGACAGAGCAGCCAAAACCGGGCTCGGCCCTTCCTCGCTAGACTTCTCGGCGTCCCCGATTTCGTAGGCATGGCGTCGCCATGCGCTGTTACACGTGGGGGTGGGGAGGGACGGGCTGACGTTGCATCCGTTCGCGCTGGCCGAGGCGCGCCGTCTTGGGCGCCTCGCGGTGCTCACGTGCCTGGTCGCGCTCGGCACCTGGAGTCTCATGGGTATCGACCGGGTGTCGGCGTCACTTCCCGCGGCGCAAACCGCGCGCCGGTCGGTAACCGTCTCGATCGACGGCCTCGTCGGCGCCGCGCCTTCGGCGGGCACCGTCGCGGACTCCCTTCGCGCCGCCGGGCTCGCGCGCGGCGGAGCGGACCGCGTCTCCGCGGCGGGGAACGCGCCGGTGCTGGCGGGCGCGCGGATCGCGCTCGACCGCGGGCTCCCGGTCACTCTCATCGACGGCGGAGAGGCGCTCGCGACCCGCGCCCCCTACGGCACGGTCGCCGACCTGCTCGAGGCCGAGCGGATCACGCTTGGTCCCCTCGACCAGGTCGAGCCGGCGGCCGGCGCGCCGGTCTCGGCCGGGACGGTCGTCCGGGTGACCCGGATCGCGGAGCGCGAGGAGACCGTCCGCGAGACGGGGCCCTTCCCGGTCCGTTACATCGCCGACCCCAACCTCGACCGCGGCGTCCAGATCGTCGTGTCGCCCGGCCAGCCCGCGATCAGCGCGAGTACCTACCGGGTGCGGACGGTGGACGGCCGCGAGGTGGAGCGAGTCCTCCTCGCGTCGGTCGAGATCTCCGGGCCAGTCGAGGAGGTCCGCCGCTCGGGGGTTCGCGCGCCGGCGGCGGCGGGCGACATCGAGGCGACCATCCGCGACGCCGCCGCCCGGCAGGGCGCCGATCCCGACCAGCTCCTCCGGGTGGCCTGGTGCGAGAGCCGGTACAACCCGAACGCGGTCAATCCATCCGGCGCGTCGGGACTCTTCCAGTTCATGCCCGCGACCTGGGCGGCGAACAGCGTGCGCGCGGGATTCGCCGGCGCCAGCGTGTTCGACCCCGCGGCTGCGGCGAACGTGGCGGCGTGGATGTTCGCGCGCGGCTCGGCCGGCCAGTGGACCTGTAGGTGACCGTCTAGCCTCACCTGAGTGGACGTGGCCGATCCGCGCGGCCTCCGCGACGTGTTGCGCCGGCACGGCGTCCGCCCCGCGAGGTCGCTTGGCCAGCGCTTTCTCGTCGACCGGGCGGTGCTCGACGCGATCGTCGACGCGGCCGAGCTCTCGCCTGGGCAGGACGTCCTGGAGGTCGGGCCGGGTCCCGGCGTGCTGACGGCGGCGCTCAGCGAGCGCGCTCGGTCGGTGACAGCCGTCGAGGTGGACGGGCGCATGGTCGCGCTCCTCGGGGACACGCTCCGCGGACGCGCGAATGTGACGGTCGTCCAGGCCGACGCGCTCTCGGTCGATCTCTACGCGGCCGGTCCGCGGCCGCCATCCCGCATCGTCGCGAACCTGCCATACCAGATCACGACGCCGCTGCTCGAGCGTTTCCTCGCGGATTCGCGGCGTCCGCCGCTCGTCGTAGTGCTCGTCCAGCTCGAGGTCGCGCGCCGGATGTGCGCGACGCCGCGGGACCGGCGCGAGCGCGGCTACCTGTCCGTCTTCACGCAGTCGTTCGCCGAGCCGCGGATCGTCCGCCGGGTTCCCGCGCGGGCGTTCCGTCCGCCGCCGCGCGTGGAGTCCGCCGTCGTGGCGCTCCGCACGCGCCACCGCCCCGCGTTCGCCCCTCTGGCCCAGGAGCCGTTCCTTCGTCTGGTGAGCGACGCGTTCCGGCATCGACGGAAGCAGCTTCGCTCGGCCCTCGGCCACGAGGCCGGCATCGATCGCGACCGCGCGACCGCGCTGCTCGCATCGGTCGGCATCGCGCCCGAGCGTCGGCCCGAGGAGCTCTCGCTCGACGAGTGGATCGCGCTCGCGCGCGCCGCGGGCGTTCGGAACGAGTGAGCCGCGCAGTCGTGCTCGCGGCACCGGCGAAGGTGAATCTCACCCTCGAGGTGCTCGCGCGCCGTCCGGATGGCTATCGCGAACTCGCCAGCGTCTTCGCGACCGTCGACGTGCGCGACCGCGTGCGCGTGGCGCCGTCGCGCGTGCTGGATGTGCGCGTGTCGCCGGACGTCGGCGCCGCGGTCGAGGACGAGCTCGCGACGCGGGCGGTCCGCGCGCTCGCCCAGGCGCTCGGGCGGCCCGCGGCGGCCCACGTGCGCGTCGCGAAGCGCATCCCCGTCGCCGCGGGTCTCGGCGGGGGCTCGAGCGACGCGGGCGCGGTCCTTCGCGGCCTCGCGAGGATCTGGCGTCTGGATGGCGTCGACCTGTGCGCGGTCGGGGCGGGCATCGGCTCGGACGTTCCGTTCTTCGCGAGCGGCGCGGCCTTCGCGCTCGTCACCGGGCGTGGCGAGCGGATCGAACCGCTTCCGTCACCGCAGGCGAGTCTCTGGGTGGCGCTCGTCCGGATCCGCGCGCGCGTCGCCACCGCCGCCGTCTTCGCCCGGTACCGCGGGAGTCGAGCGGCTGCGCACGATTCGGCTGCGCTTTCGGAAGCGTTCCGCAACGGCGGTGCAACACCCGAGGTCGTGCGCGCGCATCTGGTGAACGATCTTCTCGACATCGCCGAGGACGTCGCTCCGGCGATCCGCGACGCGCGGGCCCTGGCCGAGCGTGCCGGCGTGCCCCTCGCGCTCTCCGGCAGCGGCCCCTCGCTCTTCGCGGTCGCCGACGATCGCGCCGACGCCATCCGCATCGCGCGGCGCCTTCGGCGCGCCGGCCTCGACGCCCGGCCGCGTCGCCTTGGGTTCACCCCCTGAATGACAAGCGAGCGAGGGCTGTCCCCTTACGTTTGATGGGTGGAATCCAAGGGTGAGCTCACGGTCCGGCAAGCGGGTCAGCGCGGCGGCAGTTCCACGGCTGGGAAGCACGGTTCGTCCTTCTATCGCGAGATCGGCCGGCGCGGTGGGCAGGCCCGCAAGGGTCAGCTCGGGCCGGAGGGGTACGCGAAGCTCGGTCGCAAGGGCGGCGAGGCACGCAAGACGCAGCTCGGCTCGCGCGGCTACGCCGAGCTTGGTCGCAAGGGGGGCGAAGCGCGGAAGTCTCAGCTGGGTAGCGAGGGTTACGCGCAGCTCGGCCGCAAGGGCGGCCGTCGTGTCGCGGAGCTCATCAAGCGAGGGAAGCAGCCCGCCAAGTAATAGCCCGCGCCAATATCCTTGAGCCGTGTCCTGTGGGGCGTGGCCAAGTGGTAAGGCAGCGGACTTTGGATCCGCTATCCCAGGTTCGAATCCTGGCGCCCCAGCCTGACGCGCCCGCAGGGTGAAGGACACGCCGCTGGCGATCGTGCTCGCGGCTGGGCTTTCGACACGGATGAAATCGAAGATCCCGAAGGTTCTGCATCCGCTTGCCGGCCGGCCACTCCTTGCGCACGTCCTGGAGACGGTGCGCGCCGCCGGGGCGCGGCCGCTCGTGGTCGTCTCGAAGGAGAGCGCGTCCGCCGGCGCGCTGCTCGACGGCGATGGCGGCGTCGCTGTCCAGGATCCTCCGCGAGGAACGGGTGATGCGGTTCGGGTCGCGCTCGCGAGCGCGAACGGCGCGACCGGCACCGCGTACATCGTCTACGGCGACACGCCGCTCCTGCGCGCCGAGACCCTGCGGCGCCTCCGTTCGCTCCTCGAGACGCGCGGCGCGGCGCTCGCCATCCTCACCGGCGAGGTCGGGACCGACAACGCGTACGGCCGCGTCGTACGCGACGCGGCCGGTGACGTGGCGCGCGTCGTCGAGGCGCGGCTCGCCACTCCGGAGGAGCGCCGTCTGCCCGAATCGAACCTCGGGGCGTACGCGGTGGACCTCGCGTGGCTCCGCTCCGCGGTCGGGCGGCTTCGGCCGAACGAGACCGGCGAGATCTATCTCACCGATCTCATCGCCGAGGCCACGCGCGACGGCAAACGGGTGGCCGCGCACCGCACCGCGGATCTGGAGGAAGGAATGGGCGTGAACACGCGGGTCGACCTCGCCGCGGCCGAGGCCGCCATGCGCAGGCGCATTCGCGACGCGCACATGCTCGCGGGGGTCACCTTCCGCGATCCCGACTCGTGCCAGGTGGACGCGGACGTGACCATCGCTCCGGAGGCGGTGATCGAGCGCGGGACGATCCTCGAGGGAAAGACGCGGATCGGGGCCGGCTCGCGGATCGGTCCGTACGCGATCCTTCGCGACACCACGGTCGGCGAGCGCTGCACGGTGGAGAACTCGACGCTCGAAGGCGCGACCCTAGAGGACGAGGTCACGATCGGGCCCTACTCGCACCTCCGGCCGGGCGCGTATCTGGAGCGGGGCGTCGCCATGGGGAACTTCGGCGAGGTGAAGAACGCGCGCCTCCGCAAGGGGACGAAGATGCATCACTTCAGCTACGTCGGCGACGCCGACGTCGGCGAGCGCGTGAACATCGGCGCGGGCACGATCACGCTCAATTACGACGGCGTCCGCAAGAACCGGACGACGATCGGGGACGACGCGTTCATCGGGAGCGACACGCTGCTACGCGCCCCGGTCACCGTCGGCGCCGGCGCGACGACCGGCGCGGGCGCGGTCGTCACGAAGGACGTGCCCGAGGGCATGGTCGCCGTGGGCATGCCGGCGCGCGCGATCAAGAAGGCCGATCGGCGCAAGAAGGGCCCGTAGTGGACTCCACCGCGGTCGAGCTGCTCGTCATCGAGCTCGCCCTCGTCGCGATGCTCGCGGTCCTCTCCGCGAGCGAGGGCGCGCTGCACACGATCCGCCGCCCGCAGCTCATCGAGGAGCTCGCGCAGCGCGGACGTCGCGGGCGCCGCGCGGGCACGATGGGGCGGAAGGCGGTCGAGTATCTCGCGGCGATCCAGGTGATGGAGTTCCTGATCGTCTTCGCCTTCTCGGGCATCGCCGCCGCCTTCATCGCGCCGCGCCTGTCGGACTATCTGGCGTTCCTCTTCGGCCCGAACGCGCCGACCGTCCGCGACGTCGCCGCGGTCGTCGTCACGGTCGCGGTGCTTTCCCTCGTCGCCGTGCTCTTCGGCCTCTTCGCCCCGCGCGCGATCGGCGCCCGGCACGCGCAGGCGGTCCTGCTCGTGCTCGTCTGGCCGCTCGAGCTCGTCACCTGGGCCACCCGGCCGCTTGTCGGAGTGCTGTTCTTCCTGACGCGGATCATCACCGGTCCGTTCGGAGGCGCGCCGCAGAGCGGCGCGCTCGTGACCGACGACGAGATCAAAGAGCTCATCGAGACGGGGCAGGCGCAAGGCGTCCTGCCCGAACGCGAGCAGCGGATGATCACCTCGATCCTCACGATCTCCGAGAAGCCGGTCCACGAGGTCATGGTGCCGCGCACCGACATCGTGGCGATCGACGTGGACACGCCCGCGAACGAGATGCTCGAAAGGATCACGAAGGTCGGCCACTCACGCATCCCGGTCTACGAGGGCTCCCCCGACAGCATCGTCGGCGTTCTCTACGTGAAGGATCTCTTCCGTCGGCTCGCCCGCGGCGAGAAGGACGTGCAGCTCCGGCCGTACCTGCGCCCGGCGCAGTTCGTGCCGGAGACGAAGAAGATCGACGACCTGCTCCGCGAGATGCAGCGCGACAAGGTGCACATCGCGATCGTCGTCGACGAGTACGGCGGCACGAGCGGCCTCGTCACGATCGAGGATCTCGTCGAGGAGATCGTCGGCGAGATCCGCGACGAGTACGACGTCGAGCCCGAGCTCGTCCGGCCGGTGTCCGAGACCGAGGCGGTCATGGACGCGCGCGTCCCGTTCGAGGAGGTCCGCGAGACGTTCGACCTCGATCTCGCGCTCTCGGAGAACTACGACACGCTCGGCGGATTCGTCGTCGCCCAGCTCGGCCGCTTCCCGCGGCAGGGAGAGGCGGTCGAGGCCGGCGGAGCGCGGTTCGTCGTCGAAACCGTGGAAGGGCGCCGCATCCGGCGCATCCGTGTGTCCAAGCAGGCCCCCAGCGCGGAGATGGTCTAGGTGGAGGCCGGCCCCGGCGACGAAGACCTCATCCGCGTCGCCGCGCTCGCGCGCCAGCGGGCCTACGCGCCCTATTCGAAGTACCGCGTCGGCGCGGCGGTTCGCACGAAGCGGAACAAGATCTACTCGGGCGCGAACGTGGAGAACGCGTCGTACGGGCTCACCGTCTGCGCGGAGCGCTGCGCGGTGTGGTCCGCGGTGGCCGCCGGCGAGACCAAGGACTACGACGCGATCGCCATCGTGATCGACGACGACCAGCTGCCGACGCCCTGCGGTGCCTGCCGGCAGGTGATCGCCGAGTTCTCGCCGAGCCTGCGCGTCGTCCTCGCCACGACCGGCGGCCAGCGGAAGATCACGACGCTGACCGCGCTCCTCCCGGACCCCTTCCTGCCGGGCAACCTCTCCTAGCCACCGCCGCCGGCTTGCGCGGGGCGTGAGAATGGCGGCGCCACGCCGCGCGTGGGGAGGCACAGGATGACGCTCACCGCGAGCCCAAAGGCACGCTTCACCTATCGCGAGGTCTCGCTGCAGGACCGCCTGCGCGAGGTCGCCCGCGAGGTCCCGACGAAGGCGGCCCTCATCCACGGCGACCGCACCGTGACCTACGCCGACCTCGACGCCGCGACGGACCGCTTCGCCGCGGCGCTCGCTCGCCGCGGGATCGGGCCCGGCGACCGGGTCACGCTCTTCATGCCGAACTCGGTCGAGTTCGTCATCGCCTTCTACGGCACGCTGAAGGCCGGCGGCGTCGTGAACCCGATCAACGCGCTCTCGAAGGAGCGTGAGGTGCGCTTCCAGGTCGACGACTCGGGGGCGAAGGCGGTGCTCGTCCACGAGGCGCTCTGGCCGGTGATCGAGCCCATCCGCGCGGAGCTCGCGGCGGGACGGCTCCTCGCGCGCACCGGCGCGCCCACCGACGGCGCCGCCCAGTTCGACGACCTCGTCGCCGAGGCCGCCCCGGGCGCGCCGAGCGTCCGCGTCTCGCTGGACGACCTCGCGGCCCTTCCGTACACGAGCGGCACGACCGGCTTCCCGAAGGGCGTGATGCTGACGCACCGCAACCTCACCGCGAACCAGCAGCAGTTCTTCGCCGCCGTCCCGGTGCGTCGCGACGACGTCTTTCTCAACGTGCTGCCGTACTTCCACATCTACGCGCTCAACCTGCTGATGGCCGGCGCGATCAGCCTCGGCGCGACGCAGGTCCTCATGTCGCGCTTCGACATGGTCGAGTACCTCACGCTCGTCGAGAAGCACCGGGCCACGGTCTGCTTCGTCGTTCCTCCCATCGTGCTCGGGCTCGCGCAGCATCCCGAGGTCGACCGCCACGACCTCTCGTCGGTGCGGTTCTTCTTCAGCGGAGCCGCGCCGCTCGCGCCCGAGCCCGCGCGACGCATGGCCCAGCGAATGGGGAAGCCGATCATCCAGGGCTACGGCCTCACCGAGACGTCACCGGTCACCCACGCCAATCCGGTGGACGCCGCGGTGCTCGAATCGATCGGCCCGGCCGTGCCCGGGACCGATGATCGGATCGTGGATCTGGAGACCGGCTCGCGCGACCTCGGTACCGGCGAGGTGGGCGAGATCGCCGTCCGCGGCCCGCAGGTGATGCGCGGCTACTGGCGAAAGCAGGACGACACCGACGCGGTGCTCCGGGACGGCTGGTTCTTCACCGGCGACGTCGGCAAGAAGGACGCGAAGGGCTACGTCTTCATCGTCGACCGCAAGAAGGAGTTCATCAAGTACAAGGGCTTCGGGGTCGGGCCGGCGGAGGTCGAGGCGGTGCTCTGCGAGCATCCCGCCGTCGCCGACGCGGGCGTCATCGGCAAGCCGGATGCGGAGGCGGGCGAGATCCCGAAGGCCTTCGTGCAGGTCCGCGCCGGTGCCAGCGTGACGGGCGACGAGCTGATGGCCTTCGTGAAGGAGCGGATCGCCGACTACAAGCGGGTCCGCGAGGTCGAGTTCATCGACAAGGTCCCGCGCACCGCGTCCGGCAAGATCCTCCGCCGCGAGCTCGCCGAGCGGCAGAAGGCGGCGACCGCGGCCGTCTGAGCCGCAGCGCGCTCCGCGCACGCGCCTTGCACCCGACGCACCCATGGGCGGAGCCGAAGAGCGCGACTTCCCGCCGGCGCCCGGGCCGCGGGAGGAGGAGTCGCTCTCGAGCAGCGTCAGCGCACGAAGATCCACAGCGTCAGGACGATGAAGACCACCAGGCACGCGATCGTGAGCGCCGGAACCCCGACGCTGCTGAAGTAGAGCGCGAGCACGATGAGCGCGATGTCGAGCAGCACGAGCGGCTCCCAGAGAAACAGCGGCCGCGTGGCCAGGATGACCTTCTCGTTCGGCTCGAGGATGATGCCGCCGGGCGCCGCCATCGCGCGGCGATTCTAGGTGGCGGCCGCTCCGGCGGGCTCGGGCGCGCCGGTCGCGGATGCGACCAGGCGCTCGAGGACCTCGAGCGCGTCCCGTGCCTCGGCGACCGCGGCGACGCCCCGCAGGATGTGCAGCGCGCGGCTGCGATGTGATGCGATCTCCGCTTCGATGAGCCCGCGGATGCCGAGCTCGTCGAGGATCTCGCGGATGCCCTCGACGTTCTCGGGAGGGAGCGGAGCAGGTGCGTCGAAGAACGCGGCGAGCCGCTGGCGCGTCCGCGCGGGAGCGCGCTCGAACGCGAGGACGACGGGGAGGGTCTTCTTCCGTTTCACCAGATCGTTCATCTCGACCTTCCCGGTGCGTTCGGTCGTCGCCCAGATCCCGAGGAGATCGTCGTGCGCCTGGAAGGCCTGCCCGAACGCCGCGCCGAACGCGGCGAGCGGGTCGCGGACGGTCCGGTCGCTGGTCGCGAGCGCGGCCGCGCCCGCCGTGGCCGCGGCGAAAAGGGCGCCCGTCTTCTTCGCCGCCATCGCGCGGTACCGCTCGGTGGACACGTCCGTGCGCGTCTCGAAGGAGATGTCGAGGAACTGACCCTCGCAGACGCGGACGCAGGCCTCGTCGAGGAGGCCGGCGAACGCGAGCGCGCGCTCCGCCGGGATCGCGCGAAGCCGCTGCAGCGCGAGCCGCGAGACCGCGAACATGCCGTCGCCGGCGTTCATCGCCTGCGGCACGCCCCACACGCTCCAGACCGTCGGCCGGTGATGTCGTGCGGGGTCCTGGTCCTCGATGTCGTCGTGGATCAGCGTGAAGTTGTGGAGGAGCTCGATCGCCGCGGCGGCCGGCAGGGCCGCGCGGGCGTCACCGGTCAGCGCTTCATAGAGGAGCGTGCAGAGAACGGGGCGGAGGCGCTTTCCGCTCGCCTTCCGCTCGGCGTCGAGGCCCAGGTGGTAGAGCATCATCCCGTAGAAGGGCTGGAGGCCGGCTTCGGCCGTGTGCAGAAGCGCGCGGATCTCCTCGTCGACCGCGGTGATGTGCGCTTCGAGGCTGCGACCCACCGGAGATCGATGATAGGTGTTGGTCCGGTCGGCGCCAGGGCCGTTTCGTACCATTGACCCGACGTGGGATCTCGCACGTACCGTGCCGAGGCGATCGTCCTCAAGACGAACGACTTCGCCGAGGCGGACCGCATTCTCGTCCTCTTCACGCGCCACTTCGGCAAGGTGCGCGTCGTCGCGAAGGGCATCCGTCGCGCGACGAGTCGCATGGCCGGGCACGCGGAGCCGCTCACGCACGCCACCTATCAGCTCGCGCGTGGCCGCGAGCTCGACGTGCTCACGGGCGCCGAAGCGCGGGCGATCTATCCCGACATGCGCGACGATCTCGCGCTCATCGCCGCGGGCTGGTACGTCGCCGAGCTCGTCGATCGCTTCACCGCCGACCGCGTGCCGTCGGCGCCGCTCTTCGACCTCCTCGAGACCGCGCTCCGCGCGCTCGATGCCGGTATCGCGGCGCCGGTCGTCTGCCGCTGGTTCGATCTGCACGTCCTGGATCGCTCGGGGTTCCGTCCGGAGCTCGGCGTGTGCGCGCACTGCCGCGCGGCGCTCGGCGAGCAGACGAACGCCTGGGAGCCGGCGGTCGGCGGCGCGATGTGCGCGTCGTGCGCGGCGAAGCAGAGCTACGTCGCGCCACTCACCGTGCGCGCGCTGAAATCGCTGCGCTACCTGCTCGTCTCCGACCTCGCGGCCGCGGCACGCCTCCGTCTCGACGCGCCGCTCACCCACGAGCTCGACCGGCACCTGCGCGCCTTCCTCCGCTACGTACTCGACCGGGACATCTCCAGCACCCGGCTCCTGGACGAGGTCCGCGACCTTCCGCGACCCGCTCGGGTGTCGTGAAGACGGGTGCCGCGCTCGGCGAGCTTGCCGGCCGCGGGTCGGAGATGAACGGGGACATCGGCGACAAGATCACCTCGCTCGCGAAGCGGCGAGGGTTCGTCTTCCCGACGAGCGAGATCTACGGCGGCGCCGGCGCGACGTGGGACTTCGGGCCGCTCGGCGTCGAGCTCAAGAACAACGTCAAACAGACCTGGTGGCGCGCGATGGTGCAGCTCCGCGACGACGTCGTCGGGCTCGACGGCGCGATCCTCATGCATCCGCGCGTCTGGGAGGCGTCCGGTCACGTCGAGAACTTCACCGATCCGCTCGTCGAGTGCCGCAACTGCCGCAAGCGCTTCCGCCTTGACGAGCTGCCCGACGGCGACGCGCTCGCGACCGCCTGGCGCGCGGGCACGCTCGATCTGTCGGGCGTCGGCTGCCCGAACTGCGGCCAGAAGAAGCTCGCGGATCCGCGTCGCTTCAACCTCATGTTCAAGACGTTCGTCGGTCCCGTGGAGGACTCGGCATCGGTCGCCTGGCTTCGCCCGGAGACCGCTCAGGCGATCTTCGTGGACTTCGAGAACGTTCAGCAGTCCGCCCGCCGGCGCCTGCCGTTCGGCATCGCGCAGATCGGCAAGGCGTTCCGCAACGAGATCACTCCGGGCAACTTCATCTTCCGCTCGCGCGAGTTCGAGCAGATGGAGCTTCAGTACTTCTCCCGGCCGGAGGACGCGCCGCGCTTCTACGAGGAGTGGAAAGCGACGCGGCTCGCGTGGCACGTGGCGAACGGCGTCCCGAAGGAGAAGCTTCGCTTCCGGGATCACGCACCCGACGAGCGAGCCCATTACGCCGCGGCGGCGACGGACATCGAGTTCGAATTCCCGTTCGGGTGGCGCGAGTTCGAGGGGATCCATTACCGGACCGACTACGACCTCCGTCGTCATGCCGAGTTCTCCGGCAAGGACCTCCGGTACTTCGATGACGCCACCGGCGAGAAGCTCCTCCCGCACGTCGTCGAGACCTCGGTGGGCGCCGACCGCGCCATGTACGCGATCCTCTGCGCCGCCTACGACGAGGAGCCCGACAAGGAAGGGATCCGCGTCGTGCTGCGTCTGCGCACGCACCTCGCGCCGTACAAGGTCGCGGTGCTGCCGCTCTCCAAGAAGCCCGAGCTGTCGGCCCTCTCGCGCGAGGTGTGGGCCAGCGTGCGGCCGCATTTCATGTCGACCTACGACGAGACGCAGGCGATCGGCCGGCGCTATCGCCGCCAGGACGAGATCGGGACGCCGCTCTGCGTCACCGTGGACTTCGACTCGCTCGTGGACCGTCAGGTGACGATCCGCGAGCGGGACTCGATGGCCCAGGTCCGCGTC
>VBFI01000047.1 GCA_005889275.1 Chloroflexota bacterium
TCGCTTCGGCGGTCGCGCAATCTCGTCGCGGTCGCGCTGCCGTACCTCGCCCTGCTCGCCGTCGTGGTGGTCATCGGCGAGCTCGTCCCCTCGACGGGCGCGGCGGTCCTCGCGCTCGCGCCGGCGCCGCTCATCGCCGATCGCCTCGCGGTCGTCGCGGGAGCCCGCCGCGAGAGCGCCGCGGCCCTGGCGGTCGGGACGCTCGCGGTCTCCCTCGTCTTGCTGCCCGCCGCGGCGCCGCGCGGGATCGCGGGCTACG
>VBFI01000024.1 GCA_005889275.1 Chloroflexota bacterium
TCCCACCGCCGTTCCTCGAACCGACCGACCGGACGCCGCTCGACGAGATCGCGTCGCGCCTCGCCCGGGTGCGCGAGGCCGTCGAAAAGCTCTTCGCGTCGCGTGAGCTCGAGTTCGACCGGCGGGTCCGGATCGAGCGGCGCAAGTCCGACCTCGAGCTGTGGGTTCCGCTCGTGCAGTTCGCGCACCATGGCAGCGACCATCGCTCGCAGATCGCCACGATCCTGAGCTTGAACGGCCTCGCCGCGCCGGACCTGGACGTCTGGACGTACGCGACGGTCGAAGGCGCGATCGTCCGCGATCCCGAGTAGGAGAATGTCGAGCGTGATCCTCGACATCGAGGGTTCGCCAGCTGCTCGAGCGATCTCTGGTCGGCTCTGGTGGATGCTGTCGGCCGCCTCGGCATCCGTCGCGATCGCCGTCCTGCTCGGATTGAACGCTCTCCCACATAACCAGCTCGCGCGTTTCGTCGCAGCGACCGGCCCGTCCGTCCTCGAGCAAGCCTTCGCGAGGCCGGTGGTGCCTCGGCTGACGCTCGATCTGCCGACGGACATCGCCGTACCGCTTCCGCCGGGACGGATCGTCGGGGACTACGGCCCCGGTCGGCCGGGGCCGACCGTCCGGTCGTTCAAGCTCCGCGGCTCCAGCGACATCGTGGTGATCGCCTTCGCACCAGACGCGCCGGCGGTGGTCGCGCCCCCGGTCATCGGCTCGGATGCGGTCGCCGTGCACGGTCACTACGCGATCGGCTGGACGGTCGAGCCGACCTCTCTCAACGTCGTGCGCTGGACGGAGAACGGGATGACCTATGAGGTCTCCTCACGCAGCCTCGGCGTTCACGACCTCGCGCGCCTCGCCGAGCAGGTCCGCTAGCTCCCGGGCGCGCACGCGGTCATCGCAAGACGCGCGGCCGCGAGGTCATTCCGCCGCGCCGGGACGAGCCGGACGACCGCGATGTCGAGACCGGCCGCCAGCTTCGCGAACGCCTGCCGCGCGCCCTTGGGCGCGCCCCAGTAGCCGACGCGGCGCAGGAACGTATCGGGGCAGCGCGCCGCGAGTTCGTCCTCGTCGGCGCCCGCCGCGCGGCGCGACTCGAGCTCATCCAGCACCGCGTCGAAGCCCATGCGCGCGAAGTGCCCGCGGTACCCCTTCGTCTTGTCGGCGCCCGTGTGCGCGAGCGCGTACGTGAGCGCCATCTTCGCGAAGGCCGTTCGCGCGGCGGACTCATCTTCATCGACACAGACTCGGATGTACTCGTGGAGCCCGACGCTTCGTGGCTCGCGTCCCGCTCGGCGCGCACCCTCCGCCACGCGTTCGCGGCTCCACGTGACCTGCTCCGCACTGCACCAGTTGAGGGCTGCGCCGTCGGCGCTTTCGCCCGCGAGATGCAGCATCTGCGGCCCGAGCGCTCCGAGGTAGATCCGGACGCCCGGTAGGCGCGGTCGCAACGCCCCGATCGCGTCGCGCATCGCTCGGATCGGCGCATCGGTCACCCGGCCGCTGCCGACGCCGAATGTGAAACGCCCCGCGCATCGCCGATGGGTCTCCTTCGCGAGCGCGGCGAGGTCGTCGATCGCCCAGCCGGAGATTGGCGCCACCGCGATGCCGGTCCCGAGTCCGCTCGACTCGTGCCACAGCACGCACAGATCGAACGGTTCTCGGGTGCTCCCGATCGGCGTCCAGAGGCTCTGGTAGCCGAGCGCCGCGGCCTCCTGCGCGATCGTTCGGTGTTCCTCCTGCGAAAGCGCGTAGCGGGAGTCGATACCCAGACCGATCTCCACCGCGCCGAACGGTAACCTCTTCCTGTGGGGAGCGATCCGCTCGCGACCTTCCATCCCGCCACTCGCGCCTGGTTCGAGGCGACGTTCGCCGCGCCGACCCGCGCGCAGGAGCTCGCCTGGCCCGCGATCGCGGCGGGCGACAGCGCGCTCGTCCTCGCGCCGACGGGCTCCGGCAAGACGCTCGCAGCGTTCCTGGCGGCGATCGATCGCCTCATGTTCGGTGCCGCTCCGCCGAAACCCGCGACCCGGATCCTCTATGTCTCACCGCTGAAGGCGCTCGCCGTGGACATCGAGCGCAACCTCCGCGCGCCTCTCGTTGGCATCACCCGGCAGGCGCAGCGCCTCGGTGTTCCCTATCGGGAGCCGACGATCGCGACCCGGACCGGCGACACGCCGTCGCGCGAGCGCGCGCAGTTCCAACGGCAGCCCGCGGATATCTTCATCACGACCCCGGAGTCGCTCTACCTCGTGCTCACGAGCCTCGCCCGCGAGGGTCTCCGCCGCGTCGAAACGGTGATCGTCGACGAGATCCACGCGGTCGTCCCCTCCAAGCGCGGATCGCATCTCGCCTTGACGATCGAGCGTCTCGAGGAGCTGCGGGGACGAGACGCGCCGAAGCTGCAGCGGATCGGACTCTCTGCGACGCAGCGCCCGCTCGACGAGATCGCCCGCTTCCTCGGCGGCTTCGACGATGACGGCGCCCAGCGGTCGGTGAAGGTGCTCGACGCTGGGCGGAAGAAGGCACTCGAGCTCACCGTCGAGGTCCCCGTCGAGGACATGGCCCGCCTGGGCGAGCCGGCCGATATCCCAAGCGGCCCGGTCACCGCCGTGCAGCGCTCCTCCATCTGGCCGGCGATCCATCCGCGCCTGCTCGAGCTCATCCGCGCCCATCGTTCGACGCTCATCTTCGTCAACTCCCGTCGCCTCGCGGAACGGCTCGCCGCCTCGCTGAACGAGCTCGCCGGAGAGGAGCTCGTCCACGCGCACCACGGCTCCATCGCGCGCGAGCAGCGCCTGCGGATCGAAGACGACCTCAAGTCAGGAAGGCTGCCCGCGCTTGTCGCGACGAGCTCGCTCGAGCTCGGCATCGACATGGGCGCGATCGACCTCGTCGTCCAGGTCGAGTCGCCGCCTTCGGTCGCGAGTGGCATGCAGCGCATCGGACGGGCCGGTCACCGCATCGACGAGCCTTCGACCGGGGTCATCATCCCGAAGTACCGCGGCGACCTCCTGGCGTCGGCTGCGATCACCGAGGGCATGCAGAACGGCGCGGTCGAGCCGCTCCGCTATCCGCGCAATCCGCTCGACATCGTCGCGCAGCAAGTCGTCGCGATGACCGCGATGGAGGAATGGCGGGTCGACGACCTCGAGCGGGTGATCCGGCGCGCGGCGCCGTTCGTGGAGCTTCCCCAGGGCGCCTTCGAGGGCGTCCTGGACATGCTCTCGGGGCGCTATCCGTCGGACGAGTTCGCCGAGCTGCGGCCGCGCATCGTGTGGGACCGCACGGGCGGCCTCGTGCGCACGCGCGAGGGCGCGAAGGTCGTCGCCATCTCGAGCGGCGGGACGATCCCCGATCGCGGTCTGTACGGCGTCTTCCTCGCCGGAGCCGAGAAGGGCAAGGGCCGCGTCGGAGAGCTCGACGAGGAGATGGTGTTCGAGATGAAGGAGGGCGACGTCTTCCTCCTCGGCGCGTCGAGCTGGCGGGTCGAGGAGATCGCCCTCGACCGCGTCCTCGTCTCGCCGGCACCGGGCGTCCCCGGTCGCATGCCCTTCTGGCATGGCGAGAACGTCGGCCGCCCCCTCGAGTTCGGTCGCGCTATCGGCGCCCTCGCGCGCCGCATGGGTTCGCTTCCCGCCGCCGAAGCGACGGAGGAGCTCGTCACCAAGCACGCCCTCGCCGAGGGCGCCGCCCGCAACCTTCTCCAGTACCTGGGCGAGCAGGAAGCCGCCACGGGGGCCGTGCCTGACGACCGGACCATCGTCATCGAGCGCTACCTCGACGACATGGGCGATTGGCGCGTCTGCATCCTGAGCCACTTCGGCGCACGGGTGCACGCGCCCTGGGCGATGGCGATCGGCGCGATGGTCCGCGAGCGCAGCGGCGACGAGCCGGACATCCTCTGGACGAACGACGGCATCGTCGTCCGCTTTCCCGCGACCGATCAACCGCCACCGGTGGACCTGCTGCTTCCCGATCCCGACACCGTGAGCGAACGCGTGCAGGCATCGCTCGCGGTCGGTGGCGGCGGCGCTCGCGCCGCGAACCTCGGCGCGCCCACCACGGCGCTCTTCGCCGCGCGGTTCCGCGAGAACGCCGCGCGCGCCCTCCTGCTTCCGCGGCGCCGTCCCGGCCAGCGCGCGCCCCTGTGGCAGCAGCGCAAGCGCGCGGGCGACCTGCTTGCCGTCGCGAGCCGTTACGAGGGGTTCCCGATCGTGCTCGAGACGTACCGCGAGGTCCTCCAGGACGTGTTCGACATGCCGGGGCTCGTCGAGCTCCTCGCGGCGATCCGCTCCCGCAGGATCCGGATCGTCACGGTGGACACGAAGCGGCCGTCGCCCTTCGCCGCCTCGCTGCTCTTCAACTACGTCGCGAACTTCATGTACGAGGGCGACGCGCCCCTTGCCGAGCTCCGGGCGCAGGCGCTCACCGTCGATCCGGCGCAGCTCCGCGCGCTCCTTGGCGAGGTCGAGCTGCGCGAGCTGCTCGATCAAGACGCGGTCGGCGAGCTCGAGCTGCAGCTGCAGCACCTGACGCGCGAGCGCGCGGCGCGGCATGCCGACGGACTCCATGAAATGCTGCTTCGCCTCGGCGATCTCACCCGCGACGAGATCGTCGCGCGAAGCGCCGATCCGGCGGCTGCCGACGACTGGATCGCCACCCTGGTCCGCGAGCGTCGCGTTCTCGACGTGCGCATCGGGAACGACACGCGCTTCATCGCGGCGGAGGACGCGGGCCGGTACCGCGACGCTCTTGGGATCGCGCTGCCCCTCGGCCTACCCGAGGCGTTCCTGGCGAGCGACGAGCCCGATCCGCTCGCGTCGCTCGTCCGCCGTTACGCGCGCACGCATGGCCCGTTCGCCGGCGAGGACGTGTCGCGCCGGTTCTCCGTCGCTCCGACTCCGGTGCACGACGCGCTCCGGAGGCTCGCCGAGGCGGGCACGATCGTGGAAGGGCAGTTCCGTCCCGGCGCGACAGCGACCGAATGGTGCGATGCCGGTGTCTTGCGCACGCTTCGCGGGAGATCGCTCGCGCGGCTACGCCGCGAAGTCGAGCCGGTCGAGCAGGAAGCCTTCGCGCGCTTCGCCGTCGCATGGCACGGGATCGAGGCGCCCGAGCGCGGAACCGCCGCGCTCCTCGATGCCATCCAGAAGCTGCAGGGCGCCTTCGTTCCCGCGTCCGATCTCGAGACGCGCATCCTCCCCGCCCGCGTCGCGAAGTACGACCCGCGCGATCTGGACGCGTTGCTCGGCTCCGGCCAAGTCATGTGGATGGGCGGCGGCGCGCTCGGGCCGCGCGATGGAAAGATCGCGCTGTTCCTCGCCGAACACTTCACCCTCCTGCGGCCGGAACCTCGCGATCGACCCGACCGGCCGATCCACGACCGGCTGCGCGAGGTCCTGGCCGCGCGGGGCGCCTCGTTCTTCCCGCAGCTACTCGCGGCCGCGCGCGGCGGCTTTGCGCCAGAGCTCGGCGACGCCCTCTGGGATCTCGTCTGGGCGGGCGAGGTCACCAACGACACGTTCCACGCGGTCCGCGCGCTCCTGACGCCGCGGCGCCGGTCGCGGGGCGCCGCTCGGAGCGCGGGACGCGCGGCGCATCTGCGCAGCCTCGATCGGTTCGCGCTTCGCGACGACGTCGCCGGGCGCTGGTCCCTCACCTCCGCGGCCGGCGATGCTCCGGTCACGACGACCGAGCGCGCGACCGCGCAGATCCGCCAGATCCTCGAGCGGCACGGCGTGGTGACTCGCGAGACCGTGCGCGCCGAAGGCCTCGACGGCGGCTTCGCGTCCGCGTACGGGATCCTCAAGGCGATGGAGGACGCCGGCCGGGTCCGGCGTGGCTACTTCATCGCGGGCTGCGGCGCGGCACAGTTCGCGCTCGCGGGCGCGATCGATCGTCTTCGCGCGGTGCGCGAGCCCCCCGACGAGCCGCACGCCGTGGTGATCGCGGCGACGGATCCGGCGAACGCGTACGGCGCCACGCTCGGCTGGCCCGAGCGTGCGGAGGGCCGCAAGCCGATGCGCACGGCCGGCGCGATCGTTGTGGTCGTCGACGGCCGCCTTGCCGCGTGGCTCGGTCGCGGCGAGGAGCACCTCCTGACATTCCAGGGCGACGAGGCCGACGCCGAGCCGACGAACATCGCGCTCGCGCGCGCCCTCGCTGACGAGGTCGGCCCAGATGCTCTGCGCACCCTCTTCATCGAGTCGGTCGACGGCGCGCCGGTCGACGAAAGCCGTCTCGCCGAGCCGCTGCGCCAGGCGGGCTTCTCGCGCACGCCGCGTGGCTATCTGAAGCGGATGGCGCGTGCCTGAAGGCGACACGATCTTCCGGACCGCGACGATCCTCCGACGCGCCCTCGCCGGACGGGTGGTGACCGGCTTCGAGCTCGTCGCGCCGAAGATCACCCATGCCGCGTCGCGGCGCCGGATCGTCGGCGGAACGGTCAAAGCCGTGGAGTCGAACGGGAAGCACCTCATGATCACGTTCACGACGGACGGCGAGGATGTCGTCCTCCACACGCACATGCGCATGACCGGACAGTGGCATGTGTATCGCCCGGGCGAACGCTGGTGGTTCGCGCCGACCAAGGCACGCGTCGTCATCCGGACCGACGCGTACGTCGCGCCATGCGAGACGCCTCCGGTCGTCGAGCTCATGACCGCGAGCGAGGTGGCGATGCATCCGGTGGTGCCGGAGCTCGGTCCCGACGTCATCGCGGACGACTTCGCCGAGGATGAAGCGGTGCGCCGGCTGCGCGCGCAGCCGGACCGCGAGATCGCGACGGCACTCCTGGATCAGCGGACCGTGTCGGGCATCGGGAACGAGATCAAGAACGAGGCGCTCTTCCTCGCGCGGATGTGGCCATGGACAAAAGTGGCGGATCTCGACGACGCGACGCTCCGCCGCGTCCTCGCCGTCTCACGCGATCTGCTTCGTCGCAACCGCGACGGCGGCCCGCGGCGAACCCGGTTCGCGCTCGACCGGCGCCAGCTCGTGTGGGTCCAGGAGCGCACCGGAAGACCCTGCTACGAGTGCGGCGCGCCGATCGAGTGGGGCTACCACCCGAACGAATTCCGAAGAAGCTGGTACTGCCCGACCTGCCAGCACGCATCGCAGCCCGTGTGAGCGCGTCGCTCGCGACGCTCGGGATCGAAGCCGTCTTCCGCGACGACTCCGGCAACTGGTACAGCCTCACCCAGCGCAAGCCCTAGCGACCCGGCGCGTCGGCGTTACACGATCGTTATGTGCCCCGCATCTCACTTCGCCTGCCTGCCGCGTTATCGACTTGGCGTATCTCTCGGCGTGGGGTGTAAAGGAGATGGTCCGGTGAAGATCCTCAGGCTTTCCCTCGCTTCGGCGTTCCTCGCCGCGCTCTCGTTCGCGCTCGGCCCGGCGGTCGCCGCGGCGACGAACTACGACCTGTTCGGTGACGCGACGCTTATCACGCCCGGCAACAACTCGAACACGGCGCTCCAGCTGCGCTCCAACGTCACGGGGCAAACGTCCGGCGGGATCAACTTCGCGATCCCGGCGGGCCTCACCCTGAGCGGGATCACGAACCTCGCGACCGACTTCAAGTTCACGGCCGCGAGCTGCGGCGGGGGCTCGCCGCGCTTCCAGATCAACGTCGACGGGAACAACATCTTCGTCTACCTCGGGCCATACCCGAGCTACACCCTCTGTGGGCTGGACTGGGCCTCGAGCGGCAACCTGGTGACGGCCGCGAGCATCGTCGACACGAGCAAGCTCGCCGATGGCACGTTCTACGACACCTGGAGCTCGGCTCTCGCGAAATACGGGACGCATGCGGTGACGGGGGTCCAGCTGGTCACCGACTCGAGCTGGTTCTTCGGCGCGACGCAGACGGTGCTCGTCGATAACGTGATGGTCAACGCCACGACCTACACCTTCGAACCCGCCGGCGGTGGCGGCGGCGGCGGTGGTGGCGGCAACAACGGCGACAAGGAAAAGTGCAAGAAGGGCGGCTGGGCGGACTTCACGAGCTCGCCCGGACCGTTCAAGAACCAGGGACAGTGCGTGAGCCACTTCGCCCGCGCAGGCCACCACAAAGACCACGGGCAGGACGCTGACGACGAGTCGGAGAACGAGTCGGACGACTCGGACTAACCCCGGCCTTCTGTGCCGAGAGTGAGGGCGGCCACAAGGCTGGTCGCCCTCTCTCTTTGCCCCTAAGCGGCTCTCTTCAGCTCCTGCACGACCTTGCCGACGGCCTCTTTGGCGTCGCCGAAAAGCATCGCGGTCTTGGGGTCGAGGTAGAGGTCGTTGTCGATGCCGGCGAAGCCCGGCTTCATCGAGCGCTTGATCACGATGACGTTCTGCGCTTTGTCGACGTCCAGGATCGGCATCCCGTAGATCGGCGACCCCGGGTTCGAGCGCGCCGCGGGGTTCGTGACGTCGTTCGCGCCGATGACCAGCGCGACATCGGCGCGCGGGAACTCCGGGTTGATCTGCTCCATGTCGAAGAGCTTGTCGTACGGGACGTTCGCCTCGGCGAGAAGCACGTTCATATGACCGGGCATGCGCCCCGCGACGGGGTGGATCGCGTAACGGACGTTGATGCCCTTCGACTCGAGAACGTCGGCGAGCTCACGGACGCTGTGCTGCGCCTGCGCGACGGCGAGCCCGTACCCGGGCACGACGATGACGTTCTGCGCGTATCCGAGCAGGATGGCCGCGTCCTCCGCGCTGATCGAGCGGATCGACCGGCCGTCGTCGGTCGCCGCCGCGGTCGCCGCGCCGCCGGCGGGTGCCGCGCCGAACGCGCCGAAGAGCACGTTCCCGAGGGAGCGGTTCATGGCTTTCGACATGAGCCGCGTGAGGATGGTGCCCGAGGCTCCGACGAGCGTACCCGCCACGATGAGGAGCTGGTTCCCGAGGGTGAAACCGGCCATCGCGACCGCGAGGCCGGTGTACGCGTTCAGGAGCGAGATCACGACGGGCATGTCGGCACCGCCGATGGGCAACACGAGCGCGACGCCGAACACGAGGGCGAGCAGCGTGATCGCCGCGATGATGAGCATCGGCTCGACCGCGATCGCCCCGGTGAAGCCTGCCGCGAGGAGCACGAACGAGAGGACGCCCACCGCGAGGACGAGCGCGGCGGTGACGACCTGCTGCCCGGCGTAGCGGAAGGCCTTCGGCGTGATGATCCCCTGCAGCTTCCCGAACGCGATCGCGCTCCCCGAGAAGGAGACCGCACCGATGACGAGCGCGAGGAGCGTCGCGAGCGTGGGCCCGAACTCGAGCGCGCCCAAGTCGCGCTGCCTCGAGAACTCGAGGATCGAGACGAGTGCGGCCGCCCCGCCGCCCGCGCCGTTGAAGAGCGCGACCATCTGGGGCATCGCGGTCATCTTCACCGTACGCGCGCCGGCGAAGCCCGCCACGCCGCCGACGACGATCCCGGCGAGGATGATCGGGATCCCGCCGCGCACCTCGGCGGCGAAGAACGTGGCGATCACCGCGATGAGCATGCCCGCGGCGGCGATGCGGTTGCCCATGACCGCGGTCGTCGGCGACGAGAGGCCCTTCAGGCCGAGGATGAAGGTGACGGCCGCGATGAGGTACGCGAGCGGGATGAGCGTCTCGACGGTCACTGCCGCTTGCCCGGCCGCTGCTTGAACATCGCGAGCATCCGGTCGGTGACGACGAATCCGCCGACGACGTTCGCCGTCCCGAGCACGACGGCGAGGAAGCCGAGGACCGAACCGAGTGGGCCGGGGATCGCGCTCGCCACGAGCATCGCCCCGACGATGACGATCCCGTGGATCGCGTTCGCGCCGCTCATGAGCGGCGTGTGCAGCGTCGAAGGGACCTTCGAGATGACCTCGAACCCGACGAAGATCGCCAGGACGAAGACGTACGCGGCGACGATGGCCTCGCCGCTCACACCGTGGCTCCGCCGGGTACGGCTTTGCGCTGAGGCGCTGCCCCAGCCGTCGCGGTTTCCCCGACGGCCTTGCGCGTCGCGTCGTGCACCACCTCGCCGCCGTGGGTGATGACAGTGCCTTTGATCACGTCGTCCTTGAGGTCGAGGTTGAGCGTTCCTTCCTTCGTGAGGAGGAGCCCGAGCAGGCTCGCGATGTTCCGCGAGTACATCTGGCTCGCGTGATAGGGCATCGTGGAGGGCAGGTTCGTCGTCCCGTCGATCCGCACGCCGTTCACCTCGATCACCTTCCCTGGCTCGGTGAGCTCCGAGTTGCCTCCGGTCTCGGCGGCGAGGTCGACGATGACCGACCCGGGCTTCATCGAGCGGACCATGTCCGCGGTGATGAGCTTTGGCGCGGGTCGCCCGGGGATCGCCGCGGTGGTGATCACGATGTCGTTCTCCTTCACCGCCTTCGCCAGGAGCTCGACCTCCTTACGGTGCGCCTCCTCGGAGAGCTCCTTCGCGTAGCCGCCGGTGCCCTCGCCGGTCTCGCCGAGGTCGACCTCGAGGAACTTCGCGCCGAGCGACTGGACCTGCTCTTTCACGACGGGCCGCGTATCGAACGCCTCGACGACCGCGCCGAGGCGCCGCGCCGTGGCGATGGCTTGGAGCCCCGCGACGCCCGCTCCGATGATGAAGGCCTTGGCCGGCGCGATCGTGCCGGCGGCCGTGGTGAGCATCGGGAAGAACCGCGGGAGCGCCGCCGCGGCGAGGAGGACCGCCTTGTAGCCGGCGACCGTCGCTTGCGAGCTGAGCGCGTCCATCGGCTGCGCGCGGGTGATCCGGGGGATCGCGTCCATCGACAGCGCGGTGATGCCGCGACTCGCGAGATCGCGGACGAGCGCGTGATTGGTGAGCGGCTGCAGGAACGCGATGAGCACCGTCCCGTCGCGCAAGCGCTCCAGCTCGTCGTCCGACGGCTTCGCCACCTTCAGGACCATCTCGGCGGACCACGCGTCGCCGATCGTCGCGCCCGCGTCGGTGTAGAGCTTGTCGGGAAAGCTCGACGCCTCGCCGGCACCGCGCTCGACGACGAGCTGGTTGCCGCCCTTCGCCAGGCGCCCGACGGTCTCCGGGACGAGGGCCACACGCCGTTCTCCGGGCGCGGTCTCGCGCACGACGCCGATCTTCATGGAACGAGCCAAAGCGTAGCGGAGAAACGGTGACTAGCGGGAAACGGCGGCGGGCGTCTCCGACGTGAGCGCCTCGAGCCGCGGCCGTACCTCGGTCGCGAGTCGCTCGATGCTCTCGACATCGAAGGGCTCGGCGAAGGCGACGATGAAGCCCTTCACGCCGATCTTCCAGTACGCGGCGATGCTCTGCGCGATCTGTTCGGGCCCGCCGATGAACGGCTCCGGTGTGGTGCTCATCCCGTGGTGCCTCGCGATGCGCTCCCGCACGCGCTGCGCCTCAGCGGGATCCTCTCGGATGACGACCCACTTTCCGGCGAAGGGCATGATCTCGTTCCGATCGCGGCCGACCTCGACGCAGTGCTTCCCCAGAACCGCGAGCTTGTGCGCGATCTGCTCGGTCGTGCCGAAGCCGTGCCACATGTCGTCGAGCGCTCGCCGGGCGTGCCGAGGTCGAGGCCGTACGCGTTGTGCTCGAGCGCGTTCCAGGCCGCGCCGATCCCGAGGATCGCGCGCCCACCTGAGATGTTGTCGAGTGTCGTCGCCATGTTCGCCAGGACCGCGGGATGGCGATGCGTGATCCCGGAGACCAGGCATCCGATACGGACCCGCTCGGTGATCGCGGCGTAGGCCGCCTGCAGCTGCCAGCCCTCGAGGTTCGGGCGATGGAGGTCGCCGTTGATCGAATAGAAATGATCCCAGACCCAGAGCGAATCGAACCCGAGCCGCTCCACGAGAAGCGCGTGCTCGCGCAGGTTCCGCCAGGTCGTGTTCTGCGGCCAGAGGTTGATGCCGAGGTGCATGGACTAGGGAATCCAGTATCTACACTTCCGCCGTGTTCCGCGCCGCGCGAGGCGTGCTGTCGTTCGCCGCCGTCATCGCCGCGCTCGGGGTTCTCTGGGAAGGCATCAAGCTCCTCGGCGGCGATCCAAACGGGGCCTGGACGCCCCCCTTCCAGTGGACCGTGGCGAGCGACCTCAACATGCCGCACGTCTGGGACATCGCCACGTCGTTCGTCGAGCCGGCGCAGCGCAACGGGCCGCCGCTCGGTCTGGTCCTCGGCGACGCCGCCCTCTTCACGTTCCGCGAGGCCTTCGGCGGGTTCGTCTTCGGCGCGCTCCTCGGCCTCGCGCTCGCCATCGTGTTCGTGCATTCGCGTCTCCTCGAGCGCGCGCTCGTCCCGTACGTCGTCGCCTCGCAGACCGTGCCGATCATCGCCATCGCGCCCGTCGTCGTCATCTGGCTCCAAGGCGGCTGGCTCGCGGTCGCCGTCATCTCCGCGTACCTCACCTTCTTCCCGGTCACCATCGCGGGCTTGCGCGGGCTCCGGTCACCGGACCCGCGTGCGCTCGAGCTCATGCGCTCGTACGCGGCCTCGCCGCGGAGCGTGCTCTTCAAGGTCCGGCTGCCGGCGGCCGCGCCATACCTCCTCGCCGCCCTCAAGGTCGCGGCGACGGCGAGCGTGGTGGGCGCGATCATCGGCGAGCTGCCGTCCGGGATCCGCGAGGGCCTCGGCGGCGCGATCCTGAACTTCAACCAGTACTACGTCTCGGGTCCGCCGAAGCTGTGGGCCGCGATCATCGTCGCGGCGATCGTCGGCATCGGTTTCTTCGTCCTCGTCCGCGCGGCCGAGGCCTTCCTCATGCGCGGGCGGGTCCCGGCGGCCGAAACGTGAGCGGGGTCGTGAGCGTCCGCGGTGTCGACAAGGTCTTCGGCACCGGCCGGGAGCGGACCGAGGCGCTCCGCCGCATCGATCTCGAGATCCCGCAGGGGGCCTTCGTCTCGCTCATCGGCCCATCCGGGTGCGGCAAGTCCACACTGCTGCGGCTCATCGGCGACCTCACGCAGCCGAGCGTCGGAACGATCGAGGTCAACGGCAAGACGGCGCATCGCGCGCGCCTCGACCGTGACTACGGGATGGTGTTCCAGTCGCCGGTGCTCTTCGACTGGCGCACGGTCCAGCGGAACGTCGAGCTCCCCCTCGAGATGACCGCGCTCGGCAGGACCCAGCGCGCCGCGCGCGCGGCGGCGATGCTCGCGCTCGTCGAGCTCGGCGGTTTCGAGCGGCGGTACCCCTGGCAGCTCTCGGGCGGGATGCAGCAGCGCGTCGCCATCGCGCGCGCCCTCAGCTTCGAGCCGGCGCTCATCCTCATGGACGAGCCCTTCGGCGCGCTCGACGAGATGACGCGGGAGCGCCTCAATCTCGAGCTCCTGCGCATCTGGAAGCAGACGGGCACGACGATCGTGTTCGTCACCCACAGCATCCCCGAGGCCGTTTTCCTCTCGACGCAGGTCGCGGTGATGTCGGCGCGCCCGGGCCGCATCCTCGAGGTCATCTCGGTCGACCTCCCGCAGCCGCGGAACGACCTCACGCGTGAGGACGCGCGCTACTTCGGCTTCATCACCCGCGTGCGCGAGCGACTGCGCGGGCACGACGTCGCGCCACCGCGCGCCGCGGAAGTGGCGGCGAGCGGATGAGGCGCCTCCGCTACTACGGGCCCGCGGTCGCGATCTTCGTCGGGGTGCTGGCGGTGTGGGAGATCGCCGTGCGTGCGTTCGGCATACAGCAGTTCCTCCTGCCGCGGCCGAGCGCCATCGCCGCGGCCTTCACCGAACACTTCGACGAGCTGGTCACCGTCGGCGGCAACACGCTCGTCGAAGCGGTCGGCGGCCTCCTGATCGGCGGCGTCGCGGCCCTCGCCGTCGCGCTGGCGACGGCACGCTGGACGGCCGCGAGCCGCGCGCTTCTCCCGTTCGCGATCGCCGCGAACTCCGTGCCGATCATCGCGTTCGCGCCGATCATGAACAACTGGTTCGGCGTCCTGAATCCACTCTCAAAGATGATGGTCGTCGCGGTCCTGGTCTTCTTCCCGATCATGATCAACACCCTGCGTGGGCTCACGCTCGTCGATCGGTCGTCGCTCGAGCTCATGCGCTCGTACGCTGCGACGGAGCTTGCGGTGTTCACGAAAGTGCGCATTCCGAACGCGCTCCCCTACGTCTTTACCGCGCTGAAGGTGAGCGCGACGCTCTCGCTGATCGGCGCGATCGTCGCGGAGTACTTCGGCGGGGCGCGCTCGGTCCTCGGTCAGTTCATCATCACCGAGGCCGCTTTCTTTCGATTCGCCAACGCCTGGGCCGCGATCGTGGTCGCCTCGGCCGTGAGCATTGCCTTCTTCCTTATCATCGTCGCGATCGAGCGCGTCGCGATCCCATGGCACGCATCGTCCCGCAGCGCCGAATCGTCGTAGCGCGCTACGGTCACACGTGAGGGAGGTTGTCATGCGAGGAGCAGGTCGTTCTCTGTCGTTCGCGATCGTCGCGGTCATGCTCGCGGTCTCGTGCGGCGGCGGCACCGGTGGTGGAGGCGGGGGACAGCTCACGAAGGTCCGCCTGCAGCTCCAGTGGGTGGCGCAGTCGCAGTTCGCGGGGTACTACGCGGCGCTCGACAAGGGGTACTTCAAGGATGCCGGCCTCGACGTCGAGATCAAGCTCGGCGGGCCAGACATCGTGCCCCAGCAGGTCGTCGCGTCGGACGCCGCCGAGTTCGGCATCGCCTGGGTACCGAAGATGCTCGCCTCACGTGAGGCGGGTGCGGACCTCGTGAACATCGCGCAGGTCTTCCAGCGGTCGGGGACGCTCGAGGTCTCGTTCAAGGACAAGAACATCACCAAGCCCGAAGACTGGAAGGGCAAGAAGGTCGGAACGTGGGGCTTCGGGAACGAGCCCGAGCTCTACGCCGCGATGCGCAAGGTCGGGATCGACCCGACCAAGGCGAGCGACGTCACGATCGTGGCACAGCCATTCGACATGTCCCTTCTGCTGAACGGCCAGGTCGATGCGGCGCAAGCCATGATCTACAACGAGTACGCGCAGGTGCTCGAGCAGAAGAACCCCAAGACCGGCCAGCTCTACACGCCGGCCGAGCTGAACGTCATCGACTTCAACCAGGTCGGTACGGGGATGCTCCAGGACCACGTCTTCGTGCGGCAGTCCTGGCTCTCGAAGTCCGGGAACGAGGACATCGCCGCGAAGTTCCTCCAGGCCTCGTTCAAGGGCTGGATCTTCTGCCGCGACAACCAGAGTCAGTGCGTCGACATCGTGCTGAAGGCCGGCACGACGCTCGGCAAGGGCCACATGACCTGGCAGCTCAACGAGATCAACGCGCTCATCTGGCCGTCGCCGAACGGGATCGGCGCTTTGGACAAGACGGCGTGGGATCAGACCGTGAACATCTCCACGACGTACCAGGTCCTGAAGAGCAAGCCGACCGACGGTGCGTTCCGCACCGATCTCGCGAAGAAGGCGGCCGACGCGCTGAAGGCGCAGGGCGCGGACGTCAACGGCTCCGGCTTCAAGAAAGCCACCGTGCAGGTGACGCCCGGCGGCAACTAGCGACCTCACGAATGGACGAGCGGTCGCCGGAACGAGCCGGCGGCCGCTCGAATCCCGCGGGATAGACTCGGCGGCGATGGCCGTCGTCACGAAGCGCCCGGCGGATGCGTCCGACGTCGCCCGGGACACCGTCGAGCACGTTCTCATCTCCTAGTCGGCGCAGGGCGGGATGAAGCCGATCGTCGTGACCCGGGCGGCGGGCTCGTGGCTCTACGCCGGCGAGCGGCGGATCCTCGACTTCTCGTCGGGGCTCATCAACGTGAACCTCGGCCACGGCCATCCCAAGGTCGTCCGCGCCATCCAGGAGCAGGCCGAGCGCGTCTGCTACGTCACGCCCTCGTTCGGCGAGGAGAGCCGCGCGACCCTGGCACGCCTTCTCGCCGAGGTCACGCCGGGCGATCTCTCCAAGACGATCTTCACGACCGGCGGCAGCGAGGCGAACGAGCACGCGATGAAGATCGCCCGCCTCTTCACCAAGCGGCACAAGATCCTCACGCAGTGGCGTTCGTTCCACGGGCAGTCGCAGGGAGCCATGACGCTCGGCGGCGACAACCGGCGCTGGGCGGCCGAGCCGGGGATCACCGGGGTGGTCCACTTCCTCAACCCGGACCCGTACCGCTCGGTGTTCGGCGCGGACGTCCAGAAGGCGCTCGCGCACGTCGAAGAGGTCATCTGGTACGAGGGTCCGGAGTACATCGCGGCGATCCTCGTCGAGCCGATCCCGGGAACCTCCGGCGTGCTCGTGCCGCCGGACGGCTACCTGCGCGGGCTGCGTGGCCTCTGTGACAAGTACGGGATCCTCCTCGTCTTCGACGAGGTCATGACCGGCTTCGGCCGGACCGGTCGCTGGTTCGGCGCCGACCACGAGGGCGTCGTCCCCGACATCCTGACCTTCGCGAAGGGAGTCACCTCGGGCTACGTCCCGCTCGGCGGGGCGATCGTCAGCGACAGGATCGCGCATCACTTCGACGCGAACGTGCTCTGGGTCGGCTCGACCTACAGCGGCCATCCGCTCGCCTGCGCCGCGGGAGCGGCGACGCTCGAGGCCTACCGCGAGGACGGGCTCATCGAACGATCCGCGCGGATGGGGGACACGCTCCTCGCCGAGCTGCGCAAGCTCGCGGACCGTCATCCCTCGATCGGCGACGTCCGTGGGCGCGGGCTGTTCGCCGCGATCGAGCTGGTGAAGGACCGTCGCACGAAGGAGATGCTCGAGCGCTGGAACGGTCCATCGTCGGCGCTCGCGAACGCGCTCAAGGGCGCGCTCATGCAGCGGGACGTCTATGTGTTCTGCCGCTGGAACATGCTCTTCGTCGCGCCGCCGCTCTCGGTGAGCGACGAGGAGCTCGCGATCGGCGTTCGCGCGATCGACGAGACGCTCGAGATCGCCGACCGCTACGCCGCGACCGGCAAGATCTAGAGTCTCGGGCGCTTCGCATCCGGCCCGCGGCTGTCCGCTCCGTAGAGCTGCGCCGCGACGTCGAGTGCCACGAGGGCGAGCACGAGAACGAGAATCTCCATCATCGCTCCTTGGCGCACCGTTCCGGCGAACGCCGGTTAGTTTTTCGCGCTCTCTTGACCCGGCGTCACGCTACGCCGTAGACTCTAACCAGTCAAGAAGCGATAGGTGGTTCAGCAGTTAGATGCGCGACATTCCCGCGGTCCCCGACCACGACATCGAGCTTTCCGGGGGCGCTCTCGCGCTCGATTTCGCGAACACGGTCGGAGGCACCCACGTCCAGCCGACCCATGACCACCTCCGGAGCTACGCCGACATCGTCCGCTTCACCGAGCTCGCGGATGGCCTGGATGGCCCGACCGCCAAACGTTTGGCCCGGCGGGCCGAACAGGATCCGCGGCGGGCTGCGGCGGTGTACGAGCTCGGGATCGCGCTCCGCGAGGCGATCTGGGGCGTCTTCTCCGCGATCGCGTCGGGCGAGGCGCCGCGGGATGCTGACCTCGCGCTGATCGGGGATGCGGCGGCAGCCGGCCGGGCCCGCGAGCGGCTCGTCTACGACCGGAGCGGTGTGGGCTGGTCCCTGCCCGCGGACGGCGATGCGCTCGAGCGGCCGCTCTGGGAGATCGCCAGCTCCGCGGCGGACGTCCTTACCTCGGCAGAGCTCGACCGGGTGAAGGAATGCGCCTCGGACACCTGCGAGTGGGTCTTCCTCGATCGAAGTCGCAACCGGTCGCGCCGCTGGTGCGATATGAGCGACTGCGGAAACCGTGCGAAAGCGCGTCGCTTCCAGGCGAAGACGCGGGCCGCGCGCGTTTAGGCAGGCGCCGTCGCCTGGGAGAGCGCCGGGATGATGCGCTCGCCGTAGATCTCGAGGATCCGCTCCTCGTCGCCGCTCATGAGATACACGTTGAATTGCCGAACGCCGATGGCGGCGAGCTGGCGGAGCTTTTCGATGTGCTCGTCGACCTCGCCGATGACGCAGAAGCG
Source organism: Chloroflexota bacterium (assembly GCA_005889275.1). Classification (GTDB taxonomy): domain Bacteria; phylum Chloroflexota; class Limnocylindria; order P2-11E; family P2-11E; genus 3-1-20CM-2-70-9. The sequence goes on from VBFI01000024.1 coordinate 17,921, forward strand.
GTCGACGGACTCGTCGTCGACGAAGGCGGCGTTCGACGATCCCGATTCGGCGTGGTGTTGGTAGTCGTATCCGGGGCGATTCCGCACGTAGGCGGTCAGGTCTGCCGGAAGGCCCTTCTCGCCGTAGCGCTTCACGAGATCGACGACGTGATTCGACACGAGCGCGGGAAACCAGCGGACCCGGTCGCGGACCTGGTCGCGCGGTCCGATGTGCGCCGGCGCGGCGACCATGACCGAGACCTCGCGCGAGTCGCGGCCCGCTTTGCGCGCGCCGTCGCGGAGTAACCCGATGCACCAGCCGACGAGGCTGGGATCGGCGAGCTGGATGATCGCGCCGTCGGCGATCCGACCGGTGAGCTCGAGCGCCTTCGGCCCATACCCGGCGATCCACACCGGAAGACGCTGCTTTCCCGTCCAGTCGAACCGCAGCTTCGTATCCTCGTAGGTGACTTCCCGGCCTTCGCAGAGGTCGCGGATGACGTTGGTCGCCTCCTCCAGCATGGCGAGGTCCGTGGGCTTCTTCCCGAGAACGCGTCGGGCCGAGTCGCCGCGGCCGATCCCGAGGTCCATGCGGCCACCGGAGAGCTCCTGGAGCACCGCCAGCACGCTCGCCGTGACGGTCGGTTCGCGGGTCGCGGGGTTCGTCACGCACGTTCCGAGTCGCATTCGCTTGCTGTTCTGGGCCATGAGGGTCAGCAGGACGTAGGGCTCCTTCCAGAGCACGTGGCTGTCGAAGAGCCACCCGTACCTGAAGCCGGCGGACTCCGCAAGCCGCGTGAGCGACGCGACCCGTTCGAGCGAGTGGTCGGGTTTGAGGGTGAAACCGAAGTCCATGAGAGCGCGGATGGTAGGTCAGCCGTGCCACTGGGAAACGTGTTCGATCCGCACGCGGATCACCGGGGCGTCGCGCAGCGGCATGCCCTCGTACTGCCTGTACTTGGCGGCGAGCAGGTCGAGCGCGCGCCGGTGGTCGTCCCCTTTGACCAGGATGTCCGCGACACCATCGGCGCGCACCCACGCGCACTTGGACCAGTCCTCGTCGTAGACGTCGACGAGCACGCTCGCGCGGCCGTTCGTCTCAATGTTCTTGATGCGGCGAAGGTCGTGCCAGTCCTCCACCGACTTTGGTTTCGCGTCGATCGGCGTGAAGACAAAGGGGTGTTCGTAGACGAACACGATCGGCACCACGTGCGGACGCGCGTACTGGTCCGCCGTCGCAAGGTGCCCGACCCGCGCGCTCTCGAGGAGCTCCCGGGACCGCGCGCTCAATGCCTCGCTCATGCGCGCAGCCGCGGCAGGACCTCCTTCGCGTAGATGCGCAGGGCGCGCTCCTGGTCCTGCCCCGGAAAGTGGAAGACGAGATGGGTGAAGCCCCACTCGAGATACGGCCTGATCTTCTCGACGTGCTCGGCGGCATCGGTGGAGACGATGAATCGTGTGTGAGCCTTGTCCGCCGCCGCTTTGGCGCGGCGCTCCATCTCGCGCGGATCCTCGACGCCGGCTTTGTCCTCGGCGGGGAGCGCGAGCGCGGCCCATTCCTTGGTGTCCTCGAGCGCGCGGCCGCGGTCGTGGTCGAAGCTCACCTTCATCTCGATCATCCGCTCGAGCTGCGCGGGATCTTTGCTCGCCTCACGCGCGCCCTTTTCGAGCGCCGGGATGAGCGTGTCGCGGTACAGCTCGGCGCCCTTGCCGCTCGTCACGATGATCCCATCACCCTCGCGCCCGGCGAACGTGGCCGCCTGCGGGCCGCCGGCGGCGATGAGCAGCGGTACCGGTCGAGACGGCTTGTCGAAGAGCTTCGCCTCCTTCGTCCGGAAGTACTTTCCCTCGAAGGTCACGTAGTCGTCCGACCAAAGCTGCTTGATGAGCTTCACCGCCTCGCGCAGACGGCGGAGACGTTCGCCGGGCTCCGGCCACTCGGTCACCGTGAGCGGGGTCTCGTTCATCGACTCGCCGCTGCCCACGCCGAGGAACACGCGGCCGGGGGCGAGGATCGCGATGGTGGCCATCGCTTGCGCGACGATCGCGGGGTGGTAGCGGAACGACGGTGTCACCACGCTCGTCCCCAGGCGCGCGCGCGATGTCTTCACGGCGGCCGCGCCGAGCCAGGCGAACGCGAAGGGCGCGTGGCCCCCTGTGTCGCGCCACGGGTGGAAGTGGTCGCTGACCGCGATGCTGTCGAAGCCGAGCTGCTCGGCGAGCACCGCGTAATCGAGGAGCGTCTTCGGGTCGAATTGCTCCGCCGACGCTTTCCAGCCGAGCGTTAACACTTAGGGAATGAAGACTACGTCGCGAGATGTGCCGCGGCCTTTCGCGATGCCATGGGGGAAGGGCCAGATCGTCGAAGAGGCGACCGCGGCCGGGGAATGGAGCGCACCCGCTATTCAGTTACTCCGCTACGAGGATGGCAGCGAATCGATCCGCTTCTGTCAGTACGACGATCGCGGCCACTTTCGGAGGAGCCCGATGATGGTCGATCGCCGGCTCATTCGACAGCTCGGGCGGTCGCTCGTGAAAACGCCGCGGCTGCGGCGCATCCTCGACGACCTGGTCGCCGCGAGCGGACCGCGTGAGAAGGAGCCGAAACGGAAGAGCCGCGCGCGCTGACCCATTCGCTCTCGGTCATCCCGGTGCATGGTCTTCCCGAGGTGCGGCCGCGCGACGACCTCGTCGGTCTGCTCGCGGCCGCCCTGGCGACCGCGGGAGAACGCCTTCGCGACGACGACGTGCTGATCGTGGCCCAGAAGGTGGTTTCGAAGAGCGAGGGACGCGTGGTGCATCTGCCCGACGTCGTTCCCGGCCCTCGCGCCCTCGAGATGGCCCGCGAGTCGGGAAAGGACCCCCGCCAGCTCGAGGTCGTGCTCTCCGAGACGAAGGAGATCGTCCGCTGGGAGCGCGGCGTGCTGATCAGCGAGACGCGTCATGGCTTCGTTTGCGCGAACGCGGGTGTCGATCGCTCGAACGCGGGGGCGCCCGACACCGTCGTGCTCCTGCCCGTCGATCCAGACGCCTCGGCCGCGCGTATCCGCGGCGAGATCGCCGACCGCATGGGGGCGACGGTCGCCGTCGTCATCACCGACACGTTCGGCCGGGCGTGGCGTGAGGGCCACACCAACGTGGCGATCGGGATCGCGGGACTGCCGGCGCTCAAGCGCTATATCGGGCAGCGCGACCCCGAGGGCTACGAGCTGCGCGTCACCGAGATCGCCGTCGCCGATGAGATCGCCGGCGCGGCCGAGCTGGTGATGGGCAAGCTCGATCGCTGTCCGGTCGCGATCGTCCGGGGCCTGGCCCTCGAGGATTCCGACGAGACGGCCCGCGAGTACGTCCGCCCGGCGGCGCGCGACCTCTTCCGCTGATGGAGATCCGCCGGATCGTCCCCGACCTGACCCTGCGGGACCGAGACGCGAGCCGGCGGTTCTACGAGGACGTCGTCGGTCTCGAGCTTTCGATGGACCTCGGCTGGGTGGTGACGTTCAGCTCACCGACGAACGAGACGGCGCAGCTCACGCTGATGTCGAAGGACGCGACCGCGCCGGTCAACCCCGACGTGTCGATCGAGGTCGCCGATGTCGACGCGGTCTACACGCGAGCGCTCGCCGCGGGCGCGGAGATCGTCCACCCGATCACCACCGAGCCGTGGGGGGTCCGGCGTTTCTTCGTGCGGGATCCGAACGGTTCGGTGATCAACGTCCTGTCGCACGCCAAGCGGCGCTGAGCGTGCCGAAGACACTCACGCCGGAGCAGCGGGCCTTCCTCGAGGAGAACCGCTTCGCCGTCGTCGGCACGGTGAACCCCGACGGATCGCCGCACCTGGCGGTCATGTGGTACCTGCTCGATGGGGACGAGGTCGTCGTGAACAGCGCCCACGGCCGCATCAAGGACCGCAATCCCGCGCGGGGCCCGCGGCTCAGCCTCCTCGTCGCGGACGGCTACCGCTTCGTGCGCGTCGACGGCAGCGCCCGGATCGAGCACGATCAGAAGATCGCGCACGCCGACATCCGCCGGCTCGCCGCGCTCAACTACGGCGACGAGCGTGCGGACACCCAGATGCGGACGTCGTTCGGGAAGCAGCACCGCATCAGCTATCGCGTTCCGATCGGGCGCGTCTATTCGGATGGGTTCTAGCCGCGGCTGCCTGACGCGTCGACATCGCGGGCGATCGCCGCGAGCTGGGCGTCCAGCATGGTCACCGTCTCAGGCGCCGAGGCGCGCTCGTGCCGTCCACGAGTCGCCCAGACGCGCCGGAGGATGCGGCGCGCCTCGGTGCTGCGCTCGCCCGCCGCGTCGAGCATCTTTTCGGATTGCAGCGTGACCTCGACGAGATGCGCTGCCATCTGATGCAGTCGCTCGCGGACGTCGATCCGGGCCTCGCCCCACAGCGAAGGCCGCGCCAGACGCCCCGGCTCCAGGTCGCCGAGCTGGGCGTCGCTTTGCCCGCGGGCGATGCCGAGCAGCGCGAGCAGCCTGCCCGCGTCACCGGTCCGGCTTTCCGCGTACTCCGGCTCGGGCGGGCTGAGCCGATCGCACGGCAGCCGGTCCGGCGGTATCGCGATCGGCTCGTCATCGGAGCGCGTCGCCGAGTACCGGACCTGCTCGCGATACCGAAGCTCGACGGCGATCGCGTGGCGCAGCAGATCGCGCAGGGACCACTCGCCGTCGCGCGCGCGCTCGAGAATGGCGGCCTCGCGACCGCTGAGGAGGGCCTCCAGCTCGCGGTGCGCGGACCCGGCGAGCGCGAGGATGCGGCTCGCCTCGCCGCGCGGGAGCGCGTCGGCGGCGACGGCCGCGGCCTGTTCGCGGCGGAGCGCCGCGAAGAGCAGGACCTGTGGCGGCGCGCGCCCTTCGCCGAACGGCCGATGGAGCGCGTCGTCGGGGATGCCAAGCAGAACGACGAGACTCGCCTCGGCCACAGCGCGATTCTGCTCGTCGCGACCGGGACAAAAGAAAAGGCCCCGTCTTTCGACGGGGCCTTGTTCATCCGCGTTCGGAGCGCTGCTTAGGCGTACCGGCTACGCGAAGCCGATGGACGCACCTGCTCGAAGCAGGAGCTGCAGTAGACCGGCTTGTCGCCGCGCGGCTGGAATGGCACGCGCGCCTCACCGCCGCAGTTGCTGCAGGTGGCCGTGAAGAACTCACGGGGTCCACCCATGCCACGGCTTCCGCCGTAGGCACTGCCGCCACCGCCCATGCCGCCGGAGGCGCGACGCGCCGCACGGCAGCTCGGACAGCGTCCGGGCTCATTCATGAGACCGCGCGAGGCGTAGAACTCCTGCTCCCCGCTGGTCCACACGAATTCCTGACCGCAATCCTTGCAGGTCAGAGTTTTGTCAGAGAAGCTCACTTTGAAGCTTCCTCCCTTTGTTTGTTCGCGCCGCTTTGAGCCTCGCCAGGATCCGGGAGGAAGTGCCTCACTCGACCCGCGTGGTGACTCTCGTCGCCGCTGCCCCTTTGGGGCAACTCAAGCCTAGCAGTTCAGCCTTTCGCGGGGAAGGTGTTTGGAAAGGCTTCGCCGAGCCATTCGTCGTACCACTCGCCTGACCGGTACCACGAACGCGGGTACAAGCCCATCTGGACGTAGCCGGCCTTCTCATTCGCTCGCCTGCTCCCGCGGTTCCCGAGACCGATCCAGTTGTGCACGCGGTGCAGCCGTAGCTCCGTCCACGCGTACTGCGTGCGCAGGCGGATCGCCTCGCTCGCGATCCCCTTGCCGAAGAGGTCGTGCCTGCCGATGAAGATCCCGCTCTCGCCGTCTCGGTCGATCCAGTTGATGTCGAAGATCCCGGTGAAGCCGACGACTTCGCCGGCGTAGTCGATGTGCCAGAGGATCCCGTCCTGGCCCTCGGCGTTGTCCTTGAAACGCTTCTCCAAGGCTTCGTCGCTGAAATCTCCGAACCGCGGGCCCCAGAAACGGCCGACCTCAGGCTCGAGCACCTGGTCGACGTACGCGCCGTTCCGGTAGTGCGCGTCGTGGCCGCGCGCGTATTCGGCGTACCCCAGCCGCTCGGCGATCCGCAGCGCGGCGACGTTGTCGGCGCGAACGTCCGTCGCGCAGCGAAGGACGTCGAGGTAGTCGAAGAAGTACCGGTGGAGCGCGAACGCCGCGTCGTATCCGAGGCCGGAGCGCCACCGGTCGGGATCGATCACCAAGTGGTCGAGCCCAACGCCCTGCCCCATGGACCAAAGACGCGCGCGCGCGAATCCGACGAGCGCGTCAGCGGACTCGATCGACCAGAGCACCTGCTGCTTGTCCTTCGCTGCCTCGCTCAGGCGCTCCTTCCAGGTCGCGGGCATCGCCGGCTCGTGCCACACGCCGTCGGCGTGGCGAAGGCGCATGTCGGCCGCCCATCGCTGATGCGCCTCGAGGTCCGCCTCGACGGGCATGCGCAGCGACGTCTTCTTTCCGCGGATCGTCCCGCCGAGCGCCATCGTGTCGGGAGTTTACGGACTATCGCGCGATCGGAAGGCGCACCGCGAACTCCGCGCCGCCGCCCGCGAGGTTCTGCGCGCTGATGTTCCCGCCGTGCGCCTGCGCGATCGCCTGCGCGATCGCGAGCCCGAGGCCGGCTCCGTTGCGCACGGCGTTCTCGCCGCGGTAGAAGCGATGGAAAAGCCGAACCTGCGCACCCTCGGGGAGTCCTGAGCCCGAGTCGCGCACCCGCAGCAGGACGGCCCCGTCGTCGCGCTCCCCGCGGATCTGCACGGCGGCGCCACGGGGCGAGTGCTTCACCGCGTTGTCGAGGAGGTTGAGAAAGAGCTGCGCGAGCTTGTCGGCGTCGCCGCGGAGCGCCGGAAGGTCGTCCGTCCCGGTTTGCTCGAAACGGACGCCGGCGTCGCGTGCCTGCACGTCGAGCGCCGCGATGACGCTGTCGAGCAACCGCGCGGGCGGGACCTCCTCGCGGCCCATCTCCTGAGCCCCGGACTGCAGCTTCGCGACCTCCAGCAGGCCTTCCACCATCCGGACGAGCCGGCGCGATTCGCGATGGATCACCTCGGCCGCGCGCGTCGCGGCCTCCCCGCGTGCCTCGCCATCCACGATCGCCTGCGCGAAGCCCTGGATGGACGTGAGCGGAGTGCGCAGCTCGTGGGAGATGTCCGCGAGGAACGACCGCTCGGCGCCGCGAGAGCGCTCGATCTCTCCGGCCATCTCGTTGAACGCGGCGCCCGTGTCGGCGACCTCGCTCGGGCCGGTCACCGGCACGCGCGTGGTGTACTCACCCTGCGCGACGCTTCGTGCGCCGCCCGCGAGATCGCGCATGGGCTTGGTGATCGTCCGCGACAGGAGGGCGGCGACGACCAGCGCGAAGGCCACCGCGACGAGCGCGCTGGCAACGAGCGACGGCAGCAGCGCCCTGATCGTGTCGGCGAAGACCGCGCGGGGTCGCGCCACGACGATGAAGCCGAGCCCGCCGGCGGCGATCGTGGCCTGCCGAAGCTGTTGGCGGACGAAGACCCACTGCTCGCCACCGTCGGCGAATTCGCCGATGTTCGTCGCGGTCTGCGGAACCGGAAGCTGTACGTTCACCAGACGGCCTTCACTGTCGACGACCACCCGGCGCTGTGGTGTGGTGATGAGGAGCCGAGCGTTCGCGGCGTGGGCCTGCTCGGTGAGGGACTCGACGATGTCGCGCGGCGGCTGACCGGCGCGGATGCCGCTCTGGATCGCGGTGAGGAACGGCGCGGAGAGCTCCTCGAGGCGGAGTCTTGTCTGATCGTTCTCGTAGCGCAGCAGCAGCCCCGAGATCGTGATCGCCGCGGCGACCGTCCCGACGAGCACGACCGCGAGGTACGACAGAAAGAGACGGCTCGCGATGGTCCGCGTCAGCGAGCGCAGCATCGTCGACTTCCCCTAGGTCGGCGCGACGAGCTTGTAGCCCACGCCCCACACCGTCTCGATCCGGGCGTCGGCGCCGGCGAGCTTGTCGCGGAGCTGCTTCACGTGGACGTCCACCGTGCGCGTCTCGCCCGGGTAGGCGAAGCCCCACACGTCCTCGAGGAGACGATCGCGCGTGAGGACGATGCCGGGCTGACGGCAGAACGCCTCGAGGAGCTCGAACTCCTTGGCGCGAAGGCTCACGGGGCGATCGCCCACGTGCACCTCGTGACGCGCCGGGTCGACCCGCACGTTGCCGATCCGGAGGGTGCGTCCGCCCCCGGGCATCCCGGCCGCGCGCCGCAGGACCGCGCGGACGCGCGCGACGAGCTCTTTGGGATTGAACGGCTTCGTGAGGTAGTCGTCCATGCCCGCCTCGAGCGCCTCGATCTTCTGCACGTCCTCGGCACGGGCGGTCAGGGCGAGCACCGGCGTGTCGGCGCGCTGCCGGATCTCGCGGAAGAGGTCGAGCCCGTTCGCGTCGGGCAGACCGAGGTCCAGGATGACGAGTGCCGGCTTGGTCTCGTCGATCTTCGCGCGCGCTTCGGCGCCGGTTGCCGCGTGCTCGACGATGAAGTCCGCGTTACGCAGGTAGAGCGTCACAAGCTCGGCGACCGACGGATCGTCCTCGACGACGACGATGCGCGCGGTCATCGGACGAATGCTAAGCGTGGGGCGGGCACGGACTTGTGAAAGATCCGTTCGTTCTGACGCGGCGCGTCGCTACGCGGCGGCGAGCGGTGGCGTTGGGGCGAGCAGGTCGGCGACCGCGCGTGAGCGGTCTCTTCCGACGGGCGGGGTGTCGTGCTCGAGATGCGCGACGAGCGCGTCGAGCCCCGCGAACACCGGAACACACGAGCTCGAGACGTCGGCGAGGGTGGCGCGCGTGAACACCACCAGCCCGTAGACCGTGGTCCGGCTGAATCCCCCGGTCGCGATGTCGCTCCGAACGCGCGAGGCGTTCCAGCGCGCGAGCTGTGACGCGGACGCGCCGGCCAGTCGCCGGCCGATGCCGTATTTCCGCTTCCCGTACCACTCGTCCTGACAGCAGACGACCTCGCCGATCACCTCGCGAGGCTCGATCACGGCGACGCCGCGGGGGCCGACGACGAGCAGCGGGACCTCGTCGTCGCCGCCGTCGCTCGGACGGTAGTGGGGCACGACCACGAAGCCCTCGGGGAGCAGGGTCGCGAGCTCCTCGGCGGTCCGGTCCGCGAGGCCGGCGGCGGCGCGCAGGCGGAGCGCCAGCGCGAGGCCGTGCACGCCGAGCGCGAGCGCCGGGATCGGGACGAGCGCGAGGAAGAGGATCGAAAGCGCGCGGTCGAATCCGAGCGAGCGCGCGGCGACGTCGGGGTCGCACGCGTACGAGATGCAGGCGGCGCCGAAGCCGAGCGCGGTCCAGAAGAGTCCCGTGCGCAGAGTCCGCCGCCAACGGCGGCGCTCGGGCGAGGCGCTCCCCAGGGCGTTCACTGCGCAGGTCGAGGCTCGCGCTACCGGGAGGCCCAGTCGAGAGGGCCGGTGGTCCTGTGCCCCTAGTACCGCTCGGGCATCATCAAAAACCGATGTCGCTCCGCGCCGAGATCCGGCAGCAGCCGCGCGTCGTCCGCCGCCTCCTCGACGAGGGCTGGCCCGAGGCGCGCGTGCTCGGACGGGCGCTCGCGCGCGCCGAGCACATCACGATCGTCGCGCGGGGATCCTCGGACAATGCCGCGACCTACGGAAAGTATCTGTTCGAGAGCATCGCCGGCGTCGTGACGGCACTCGCGGCGCCGTCCCTGGTCACCCGTTACGACGCGCCGCCCTCGTACGCCAAAGGCGCGGTGATCGGCATCTCGCAGTCGGGCGCGTCGCCCGACGTCGCCGCGGTCGTGAGCGCGGCCCGCCGGGAGGGCGCCGTCACGATCGCGTTCACGAACCGAGCGCGCTCGGCGCTCGCCCGGAGCGCGGAGCATGTCTTCGCGCTCCGCGCCGGCCCCGAGCGCGAGGTCGCCGCGACGAAGACGTTCACCGCCACCTGCGTCGGGCTCGCCCTCCTCGCCGCGACCACCGCCGAGGCGCGCGGCCGGAGCGCGCTCTCGCTCGCCGGACTCGCCGAGGCCGTCGCCGAGGCGGTCGAGTCCGAGGCCGACGCCGCTCGGATCGCGAGGGCGATCGCTCGGGCGCCGGCGATGATCGTCCTTGGCCGCGGCTATCTGTACCCGGCCGCCCTCGAGACGGCGCTCAAGGTGAAGGAGCTCGCACGCGTCTGGGCGGAGCCCTACTCCAGCGCGGACTTCGCGCACGGGCCGCGCACGCTGCTACGCCGCGGGATGCCGGTCCTGCTGCTCGCCTCGCGCGGGGCCACCGAAAGCGAGTCGCGGGCGCTCGTGTCGTCCCTCGGGACAAAGGGCGCGCGGATCTACGCGATCACCAATGACGAGCGGCTCGCCGAGCGTGCGCGGGACGCGATCCTTCTGCGGGCCCCGCTCTCCGAGACGCTCGCCCCGATCAGCTTCGTCGTCGCGGGGCAGCTGCTCGCCGCCGCGGTCGCGCGGCGCCACGGCCGCGACCCGGAGAAGCCCGCCGGCCTCGCGAAGGTGACGCGGACTTGCTGAGCGCTGGACGCCGCGCGGGCCTCGCCGGGGTCTTCGGTCTGGGCGCGTCCTGCGGGAGGAACTCGACCGAGAGCCGAAAGCCGTAGGCCGCCGCCACGCGGGCGAGTGAACGGAGCGAGGGCAGGTACCGCGGGTCCTCCATCCGGCGAAGCTGCGTCTGCGACGTGCCGAGGCGCCGCGCGGCCGCGCGCTCCGAGAGCCCCGCCGTGCGCCGCAGCTTCGCGACGGCGTCGGCGACGGCCGAGGCGAGGGGATCAGGACGCGGCGCGTCTTCGGTGGTCGGTGCTACCGGGGTTGGTGTCGGTTGCTCGGCCATGGGCGCATCCTAGAACGGCTCCTTGAGTCGAGCGAAACGGTTGCGTCTCGTTCTCAGGACTCGGAAAAAACATCCATGAGCTCGCGCTCGGCGGGATCGTACGCGAAGAGAATGACGCCCTCGCACCCGGCGTCACGCGCGGCCCGCACCTGCGCGCGGAGCAGATCGGGCTCGCCCGCGTAGGCCATGAGCCCGCCCCACATCCGTACCGCGGGTGCCGCCGCGCGCGCCTTCGCGAGAAGTCGGCCGACCTCGGCGGTGTCGCGGCGATATGCCATCGGGCAGACGAGATCGAGCCAGCCCGCTCGCGCCCAGTCCGGCCATCGCTGCAGCACGCGTTCGCGGGCGACGTCGGGATCGGGAAAGACGGCGGCGGAGATCACCAGACCCGGCCGCGCCGCGCGCAGCCGCTCGGCGCCCTCACGTACGAGTGCGGTGACCGCGGTGTGGTCGGAGGGCGACGACGCGTACGTGACCTGGGGATAGCGGACGTAGTCGTAGTGAAACCCCTCGACCCGGTACTTCGCGACGATCTCGCCGAAGACGGCGAGCGTGTGCTCGCGCGCGGCGCCGTTCGCGGGATCGACGTAGATCCCCTCCCAGTCGGCGCCGCCAGCCGGATCGAGGTACGGGATCGCGAGTGGACCTCGAGCGCCACGCGGTGCGCCGGTCGCGGGCCGGAGCAGCCATTCCGGGTGCGTGTGGACGAGGTGCTCGGGCGAGCGAGGGAGCTCGCCGGCGGTGCTCGACCAAACGAAAAAGACGTTGCCCCAGGCGTGGACGCGCACGCCGACCGCCGCGCCCGCGCGGACGAGATGGGCGAGCGGGTCGAAGCCCGGGGCGAGGCCTTCGGCGCGGGGCTCGAGCGTGCTTTCGTAGTACGCGTCGCCGCGCCCGCGTACCTGCGCGACGAGGTCGTGTATCCCGCGCGTAGTGGCGTCGGCCATGAG
>VBFI01000025.1 GCA_005889275.1 Chloroflexota bacterium
CCAGTCGACGGCCCCGGAGACCGGGTTCCCGTAGAGCGCGTAGAGCGAGAGATCACCGACCCAGGGCGGCCAGCCGAAAAGCGGAGCGAGCTCCTGCAGAAAGTAGCCCGCGATCGCGACCGCGCCGAGCACGATGACCGTGGTCCGAGGCCGCCAGCCGACGCCGGCGGCGCCCAGGCCGCCAAAGGCGAACACCACCGCGAGGGCGAGCGTTGATCCGAGCGCGAGGCGACCGGTGTCGAGGTCGATCTGCGTCGCGGCCGCGCCGATCACGAGCGCGATCGCGGTCGCCGCCACGATGATCGCGCCGCCCGCGAGGAGCGCGCTGAGGCGCTCGACGACGATCCGGGTCCGCGAGACCGGCTGTGACGCGATGATCTCGAGCCGGCCTTCCTGGTCGTCGGCCGCCCAGCCGTTCGTCTGGACGATCGCGTATATCGACAGGAGCAACACGAGCGTTCCGAACCACACGACGCCGATGAACGAGGTGTAGTCGCCGAGGCCTGCGCGCTCCAAGTAGACACGGAACGACGGGGTGGCCAGCATCGTGTCGACGAGCGTTCGCGTGAACGAGAGGAAGAACGCGGCGAGCGCGGGGAGCACGAATGTCCACGCGAGGAGCGACATTCGCTGCTGATCGAGGACGGCAAGCACCGGGATCCGCAGAAATGGGTCGCGCGCGGGAAGGGTCGTCGGTTCGGTGTCGCGGGCCGGCCGCCGCAGTAGAGGAGCGCCGAGGTCCCGCTGGACGAACGCCGCCGAGGCTACGGTCGTGAAGATCAACGCGCTCACATACAGCGCGACCGTCTTGGGCCCGTCCAGCGTGCCGCCATTCGTGAGCGGGTGGTTCTGGTCGTACAACCAGAAGGGCGAGACCCAGCGGAAGCTCTCCGCACCGTCCGTTCGGGCGACAACGGCGATGAGATAGAGGACGAGGAGCGCTCCACCCCCGAGCGCCACGGCGCCCCGCCGCGTCGTGACGAGCTGCGCCGCGAAGAGCGCGATCGCGTAGCAGCAGAGGACGAGCCCGAGGAGCGCGATTCCCTGCAGCGCCAGCGCTGAGGCGGGTACCGGCTCCTTCCCGAGAGCCGACCCTACGCCCGCGGCCGCCAGCGTGAGCGTCACGACGATCGTCGTGATCAGCGCGAAGGCGGCGATGCGCGCCGCGATGTAGCGGGCGCGCGACACGCCCTGCGCGAGCCAGTGCTCCACGAGGCCCCGCTCCTCGTCGCCACGTCCCGCGCCTGATCCGGCCATGACTGCCCATAACGCGAAGATCACTTCGAGGGCGCCGATGGCTCGCCACTCGATCCATCCGGCCATCGTCCCGAGCCCGTGCGGGAGGGGGAGCAGGTACGTGAGCTGGCGCGCGAGGATCTCCATCTGCTCCGCGAAGAGCGCTCGCTCTGCGGGCGTGTTTCCGGCGAGCTGCGCGAACGCGAGCGGCTGGGCCACCGCAGCGGCGATCCCGATGACTCCGGCCGCGATCGCGCCGACGCGCCCGAGGCGCAGCGCCAGCCGGAAGAGCGTCACCCGGTGGGAGCCGACCCCGAGTAGTACGAGAGGAAGATCTCTTCGAGGCTGGGCTCGCGGCTGTGCAGGTCGACGACGCGCTGCCCGGTGATCGCCTCGAGGAGCGGCTCGACCTCTCCGCGCAGGATCCCGGTCACCCGGTGATCGCTCACGTCGAGCTTTTCGAGGCCCGGCACCGACCCCAGGCGCGCGAGGGGCGGCTCCCCCGCGAAGACGATCTCGATGCGTCGCACGCGCACGCCGATAAGCTCGGCGAGCGTGCCGACAATGACGAGGCTGCCCTCGCGGACGATCCCCACGCGGTCGCAGACGTGCTCCACCTCGGAGAGGACGTGAGATGACAGGAACACCGTCGTCCCCTCGTTGCGCGCTTCGCGGACGAGCTCGTAAAAGACCTGCTGGTGGAGTGGATCAAGCCCGCCGGTCGGCTCGTCGAGGATGAGAAGCGGTGGGCGGTGCATGAATGCGAGGACGAGGAGCAGCTTCTGCTTGTTCCCGTGGGAGAACTCGCGGTAGCGGCGACCGAGGTCGAGGTCGAGCCGCTTGGCGAGGCTCGAGATCACGGCGTCGGAGACACCTCCGCGCAGGCCCGCGACGTACGCGACGATCTCGGCGCCGCGCCAGCCGCCGAACTGGGGCATCTCGCCGGGCACATATCCAACCTGTCGTTTCACGGCGACCGCGTCACGCTCGCAGTCCAGGCCGAAGATGGTCCCCGTGCCCCGGGTCGGATGGAGCAGCCCCATCAGGAGCTTGATCGTCGTGGTCTTGCCCGCACCGTTCGGTCCGAGGAAGCCGAAGACCTCTCCCTGACCGATGGTGATGTCGAGGCCGAAGATGCCGCGGTGTGCTCCGTAGTCCTTCGTCAGCGCGAGCGTCGCGATCGCCGGGGGAGCTCCGCTCACGTCCCCTACGGTAGCCTCGCCGCGTGAGCGTCGCGATCGCGGATGTCGAGCGGGCACGAGGGGTGGTGGCTCCCGTTCTCCACCGGACGCCGATCCTCTCGAGCCGCGCCCTCGGCGAACGGATCGGCGCCTCGGCGTTCCTGAAGGCGGAGAATTTTCAGCGGACCGGATCGTTCAAACCGCGCGGCGCGGTCTACGCGGTGAGCCGCCTGTCCGCCGAGCAGCGCGCCGCCGGCATCGTCACGATGAGCGCGGGAAACGCGGCTCAGGCGATCGCGTTCGCAGCGAGCACGGCACGCGTGAAGGTGACCGTCGCCATGCCGGAGACCGCTCCGCAGACCAAGGTCGACGCGACGAGGGGCTACGGCGCCGAGGTCGTGTTCGCGGCCGATATGACGAAGCTCATCGCGCTCGTCGAGACGCTGCGCTCGAAGACGGGCGCCTACTTTCTGCATCCCTACGACGACGCGGCGATGGTCGCGGGCCACGGGACCGTCGCGCTCGAGATCCTCGAGGACGTCCCCGACGCCGACGTCCTGGTCGTGGGGGTCGGCGGGGGCGGCCTCATCGCGGGCGTCGCGACCGCGGCGAAAGCGAAGCGGCCTGGCGCACGGGTCATCGGGGTCGAGCCGGCCGGCGCGAACGCGATGCGGCGCGCCCTGGATGCCGGTGTCCCGGTGCGCCTCGAGCGGATCGACACGATCGCCGACGGCCTCGCCGCGCCGATCGCGGGCATCCTGCCTCTCGAGATCGTGCGCCGACTCGTGGACGACGTCGTCGTCGTCGATGACGCGGTCATCGCCGAAGGTGTGCGTTTCCTCGCCCAACGCGCGAAGCTCGTCGCCGAGCCCGCCGGCGGCGCGGCGGTCGGAGCGCTCCTCGCCGGCGCCGTGCGGGTACGCCCTGGCGAGCGCGTCGTGGCGATTGTCTCCGGCGGGAACGTCGACGCCTCGCGCCTTGCCGACATCCTTCGCGGGTGAGCGCCGAACGGCACTTCGTCATGTACGCCGACGGAGCGGCACGCGGTAACCCCGGGCCCGCGGGTGCCGGCGCGGTCCTCTACGACCGGGAAGGACGCGTGGTCGCGGAGCTCACGCGCGCGCTCGGCCGGGCCACCAACAACGTCGCCGAGTACAGCGCGCTGATCCTGGGGCTCGAAGAAGCCAAACGCCGCGGCGCGACGTCGATCGACGTGCGCATGGACTCGCTTCTCGTCGTGGAGCAGATGCGCGGACGCTGGCGGATCAAGCACCCCGGGCTGAAAGACCTCGCCCTCCGCGCGGGCGCGCTCCTCGCGTCGTTCCCCGCGCGCGAGATCCGCCACGTGCCCCGCGAAGAGAATGCCCACGCGGACGAGCTGTCGAACCGGGCGATCGACGAAGGCACGGGCGCCACGTGAGCGACGACCCGCTCCGCACCTTCATCGGGCGGAGCCTCCGCGCCGATGTCGAGGACGTCCAGAGCGAAGTGGTGGCGCGGAACGCGTCGCTCGAGGTCGAGCGCATCCGCTTTCGGCAGAACGGCGAGGAGCGCTCGCTCGTGCTGAAACGTTTGCCTCCGAACGACTCGCTCGAGGTGCAGCTCCTTCCGTTCCTCGCGCGGAAGACCGATCGCGTGCCGGCCGTGCACGCGCGCGGGGTGCCTCCGCCGGCGGCAGCCGGCTGGCCGTGGATCCTCATCGAAGACCTTCTCGACGCGCGGAGCGCGTGCAACGGCGATCCCCTCGCGATCATCCGCGCCAAGGCCGCGGTCGAACGTGGCGTCGCCGGCAACGAGCCCGCGCTCGGCGCCCTTGGCGTCCGGCGCGTCACGCCGATCGAGCTCGTCGAGCGGGCCTCCGAGCGTACGGCGATCGACCGGCCGATCGACGTCGACGCACGCGCCGCGGCCACGTACCTCTCTCGGCTGCCGGTGGTCCTCTGTCAGGGGGAGCTCACCTGCGCGAGCGCGCGCCTGACCGATCGCGGCGTGGTCCTCGTCGAGTGGCGCCGCGCGTATCTGGGATGTGGCCTTCTCGACGTCGCGCGGCTCGCGGCCGAGATCGCCGCGTTCGACGACCGGGACCCCGGCGCGAAGCCGTTCGCGCTCTACGCCGAGCTCGCCGGGATCGCCCTCGCACCCGAGCTGATGGACGCGGCTCGGCTCGTGGACCGGGTGGTTCGCCGTCGCCGGTCCAAATGAGGAGCGCGCGCGGTAAACTGGACGTACCGAGCAGACCGGATGGTCGCGTCGGCGAAAGCCGCCGAGGAAAGTCCGGACTCCAGAGGGCAAGGTAGGGGGTAACGCCCCTCCGCCGCGAGGCGAGGCCAGCGCCACAGTGACGATCCCGCGCGAGCGGGGTGAAACGGGCAAGCGCTACCTGGAGCAAGGCCATGTAGGGGGACGATGGCGTGGCCCGCGCCGTCCCCGGGTAGGCCGCTAGAGGCGGAGGGTGACCTCCGCTCGAGAGAGATGACCGTCCTCGCCAGAATCCGGCTTAGAGGTCTGCTCGGTCACACTCATCCGGGTAGCCTCGCTCCGCGTACTAGTCAGGTGAACCGCAAGGGAGGAAGTCGCATGCGCTTTTTCGCCCCACTCGCGGCCGCCGCGATCGCCGTCGCAGCCTGCGGCGGGACCGCTGCGAACGCGTCGCCGTCGCCGACCGTCGCCACCACCGCCCCCACCGCATCGCCGTCGCCGACGCCGTCCGACGTCTTCAAGGCCGAGCTCAAGACCTCGAACGAGGTCCCGCCGATCACCGACGCCGAAGCGAGCTGCTCCGGTACCGGGACGCTGACGCTCACCGGCACGACCGCCAAGTTCGACGTGTCGATCACCGGGTGCCCCGCGAGCGCCGTGATCAACATCGGCCACATCCATGAGGCTGCCGCGGGCGTCAACGGCTCCGTCGTGATCGACAGCACGCTCAAGGCCGGCGAGCTCACCTTGACCGCCGGGGCGGTGACCTTCTCGCGGACGAACACGAATGCGGATCCGGCGGTGATCGCTCGGCTCCTCGCGAACCCAGCCGGGTTCTACATGAACTTCCACTCCGCCGTTCACGGGGGCGGAGTGATCCGAGGCCAGCTCACCAAGGCGTAAGCGAACCCGACACCCAACGCAGCCGGAGGACGCCCCTCGACGAGGGGCGTCCTTCGTTCCGATCGTGCGAGAGTTAGCCGCGAATGTCGCTCGCCGAGATCGTGGCCGGGGTCCTGGTCATCGGGCTCGTCCTGTTCGACGTCTTTCAGGCGGTGATCGTCCCGCGGCCTTCGACGAGCGGTATCGGCCTCGCGCGCTACATCGTCGCGACGACGTGGCGGCTCTGGCGCCGCTACGGAGAATCACTCGCGCAGGCGAACAAGCGGGAACGAAGGCTCGGCGCGTACGCGCCGTTCATCCTCGTGTTCCTTCTCTTCTTCTGGGGCGCGACGCTCATCGTCGGCTACGGACTGGTGCTCGACGGCTTGCGCGAGCAGGTCTCGCCGCCGCCGGAGGATGTGTGGGCCTCGCTGTACTTCGCGGGGACGAGCCTCATCACTATCGGTTTCGGAGACGTGACGCCCGTCGGTCCGGGCGCGCGGGTCGTCGCGCTCGCGGCTGGAGCGACCGGGCTCGTGCTCGTCGCGCTCGCGATCACGCTGATCTTTTCGCTCTACGCATCGTTCCAGCGCCGGGAGGTTCTCGTCGTCACGCTCGATTCGCCGGCCGGCGCGCCGCCGTCAGGCGTGCAGCTTCTCGAGAGCATGGGTCGCCTCAAGCTCATCGACGATCTGCCCGCGCTCTTTCTGTCCTGGGAGAAATGGGCGGCCGAGGTGCTGGACAGCCATCTCGCGTATCCGCTCCTGTGCTTCTTCCGCTCGTCTCACGACAACGAATCGTGGGTGAGCGCGCTCGGGGCGCTGCTCGACGCGGCCACGCTCTGCCTCACGACCGTCGAAGGCTGCCCCGAGGGGCGCGCCAAGCTGCTGCTGGCGATCGGCGCGCATCTCGTGGAAGACGTATCCCAATACTTCCGGATCGCACACGAGCACGGCGTGATCGTCGAGCGCTCGGAGTTCGATGCGGCGCGCTCGCGGCTCGCGGACGCGGGCTGGGTACTGCGCGACGCCGAGCGTTCGTGGTCCGACTTCCAGCGCATCCGCGGGCGGTACGCGGGCGATCTCGAGGGCATGGCTCACTTCTGGGCCGTGCCACCCGCGCAGTGGATCGGCGACAGGTCGGTCCTGCGCCACGCGACCGCGTAGCCAAGCAGACGTACGTGGCACGATGCTTGCGTGCCTGCTGCGCGTAAGGAGGTGCCACGGATGCTCTGGACGGTCATCTTGATCTTGCTGATCCTGTGGCTGCTCGGTGGGCCGATCCTCAACCTGGGTGCGCTCATCCACCTGCTGCTGGTGATCGCCCTCATCGTCCTGCTCGTGCAGCTCATCTCGGGTCGCAGAGTCGCGCTGTAGCGCGATACCGCACCTGTCCCGCGCACGCTCGTCGCGCCAGCACCATTGACGTGACGAGCGTGCGCTTGGTATCGTCGACGACCGTCACGCGGTCGCGCGTGGACATCACGAAAGGAAGTGGCGCAGTGCTGAGCATGCTCCGTAATCGCTCCAGCGTCGGCCAGGCCGGCACTCGGCGCAGCCTGCCCACTTTCCGGATGGCTTAAGACCCAGACCCTCTCGCGAAGCCGCTCGGACCGTGGGCAGAGGCCCACGGTCTTTTGTTTTGTTTCGGGAGAAGAGAGATGGCCATCGAGATACGCGAGACCACGCGAGACCAAACTCGAGCTGACCTCCGCATCGCGCTCGAGGCGTGCGCGGTGCGGAAGATCTTTCGGCCCGCCCGAGGCCTGGGCGCCGGCGGCGTCGCCGTCCGCGCCGTCGACGACGTCTCGCTCACCGTGCGGCGCGGGGAGATCTACGGCCTCCTCGGAGCGAACGGCTCGGGCAAGTCGACCCTGATCCGGGTGTTCTCGACACTTCTCACCGCGGATGCGGGCGAGGTCCGCATCTTCGGGTACGACATCGTCAGGGACGAACTTGCCGTGAAGCGGCTCATCAACCGCGTCTCGGTCGAGGCGTCGTTCTTCAAGAAGCTGTCGGCGATGGAGAACCTGATCTACGCCGGAAGGCTCTACGGCGTCGCGCCGGATGAGGCGCGTCCGAAGATCCGCGAGATCCTGCGCCGGCTCGGGATCGATCCCCGCCGTGTGAGCGAGCCGCTCGAGAAGCTCTCGCGCGGCATGCAACAAAAGATCGCGATCGCGCGTGCCTTCCTGACCTCGCCGATGCTGCTGCTCCTCGACGAGCCGACGACCGGCCTCGACATCCGCAGCAAGCGCGAGGTCCAAACGTTCGTGCGCGACCTGCGTGACGAGCACGACGCCACCATCCTGCTGACCACGCACGACCTCGACGAGGCGGCCCGCCTCGCCGACCGGATCGGCATCCTCCATCAGGGGCGGCTCGTCGCGGAGGGGAGCGCGAGCGAGCTCTGCGCGCGACACGGGACCGGATCGCTCGAAGAGGTCTTCATGACCGTCACCGGTCGCCGCCTCGACGAGTCGGACGACACGGGCGGGGGAGCCGGCACGGAATGATGGCGACGATCGGCGGCCAGCTCGGGCTCGCATACGCGTTCGTCGAGCGTGAGGTCGCGCTCTCGAAACGCTACTGGGCGTGGGAGCTCGTCTGGCTCGTGTACGGCGTCGTGACGAGCCTGTCGGTGGCCTATATCGGGCTCGCGGCTCCGACGATCGCCGGCGGCGTGGCCGATCCCGCGGCGGTCTCGCGGTTCGTGCTCTACCTCCTCGTCGGCACGATCACATGGCGCTTCCTCGGGCTCATCTTCGAGCAGATGGGCGAGACGATCGCCTGGGAGCGTTGGGAGGGGACGATCGAGTACACGTTCATGGCGCCGGTGCCGCGGCTGACCCACCTCGTCGGCATGTGCGGCGCGACGCTCGTCCGAGCGCTCGGCTTCAGCGTCGCGATCCTCGCGGCGGTCACGCTCTTCGTGCCGGTCGACCTCTCGCATGCGGACATCGCGGCGGCTCTCGTTCTGCTCGCCACCGGTGCCGTCGCGTTCATCGGTCTGGCGATCGGCTCGGCGGTCTTCCCGCTGCTGTGGACCGAAAAGGGCCTGCAGATGGCCTACATCGTCCAGGCGGTCGTCCTTCTCGTGTCGGGCGTCTACTACCCGACGAGTGTCCTGCCGGTGTGGATGCAGGCGCTCTCGGTCGTCTCGCCCGCGACGTACGTGATCCGCGGGATGCGCGCGGCCCTGCTCGACGGCGCGGACGTCGCGGCGGTGTGGCCGGATCTCTGGCCGGCCCTCCTCGTCGGCGCGATCTCGATCCCCGTCGGACTGCGCGTCTTCCTCTGGGCCGAGCGGCACGCGAAACGGACCGGTCGGCTCAAGCGGAGCGGGTGATGACGATCGGGTCCTCGGAGCTCGTCTTCACGCCCGCGGGGCCGGACGATGCCGCGTTCGCGGCCGACGTCGAGACCGCCGCCCGGCCACACGCGCCTCGCGATCCGGTGAGCTATCGCTACTGGTGGTCGCAGCCCGACGAGTTCGTGGAGTTCGCGCGGTTCATCGTCCACCGCGGCGGTGAGAGGATCGGCTTCGCCAGCACCGAGCACGCACGCTGGGAGGTGCAGCCGGCGCGGTACGGCGCGGTCCGCGGGGAGCTGCTTCCAGCCGCGCGGACCGGGTCCAACCTCGACGCGCTCCTTGCCGCCATGGAGGAGCGAGTGGTGCGGGACGGCGCGCTGGCGCTCCGCACCTGGGCGAACGAGGACGACCCGACGCGCATCGCGACCGTCCTCGCGCGCGGTTACGCCGAGGACCGTCGCAGCCGCCGCTGGGAGCTCGACCTCCTCGCCAACCGCGACCGGATCCTCGCGATGATCCTGGACTCGCGGACGCGGATGCACGCCGCGGGCGTGCGGATCGGCACGCTCGCCGACGACGGCGACGCGGGCGTCATCGAGAAGATCTGGCGCCTTTCCGAAGAGGCAGGGGACGACGTGCCCACGACCGTGCCGCGCGTGCCCGAGGCGATGGCGTCGTACGTCCGCTGGGTGAACGCGCCGGAGATCCACCGAAGCCGGTTCTGGATCGCGCGCGTGGGCGACGAGGTCGTCGGGTTGTCGGTCCTCGGCTATCCGCCGGTCCGCGGGATCGTCAACACCGAGTGGACGGCGACCGCCCGCTCGGTGCGCGGTCGCGGAGTCGCGCGCGCGCTCAAGTGCGAGACGCTGGCGCAGGCGATGGCGCTCGGCGTCGACCGCGTCCGCACCGGCAACGACGCCGCGAACGCGCCGATCCTCCACATCAACGAGACGATGGGATACCGGCTCATCGCGGGCTCGATCAGCTACCTCAAGCGGGCTTGACGGACGGCGCGAGGGCCCGCTCCGCCGCGCGGCCGGTGGCGGCCACGAGCACACCGGCGACCACGAGGACGGCACCGGCGACGAACCGCGAGCTGATGCTCTCGCCGGCGAGCACGCCGGCGGCGATCACGGTGACGAGCGGCGTGAGCGGGAACTGCAGCGACGTGACCGAAGCGCTCCACCGGCCGAGGACGTAGAGGACCAGCGCGAACAGCGCGACCGTGCTCGCGATCAGGTACAGCACGGCGATCTGCGTGGCCGCTCCCGACGGGAGCACCCAGCGCTCCCCCGAGACGAGCGACAGGGCGACGAGGGCGGTCGTCCCGGCGCCCATGGCCACCGCGTTCGTGGCCGCGGGATGGCTTCGCGGGAAGTACTTCACGACGACGCTCGACTCGGCGGCGCAGGCGGCCGCCACGAGCAGTGCGAGGAGCGAGGCCGCAGGCACGCTCCCGCCGAGCTGCTCGCCGAAGACGATCGCGATCCCGAGCACGGCGACGGCCCCGCCGACGAGAGGCCTCGCCCGCAGGTCCTCGAGGCCATGGGACACGGCGAGCACCGACGTGAAGAGCGGAACCAGCGCGAACGACAACGAGCCGAGCCCGGCGGGGGCCTGCACGAGACCCCAGTAGGCGAGCGCGTAGGCACCGAAGAACGCGAGCAGCCCGAACAAGATCGCGCCGGTAAGCCCGCGGCCGCGTGGCAGCGCGATACCGCGGACGCGCGTGTACGCGAGGAAGAGGAGCGCCGCGGCCGCGAACCGCACGGCCGCCCCTTCGAAGGGGGGAAGCTCGCGATTGGAGAATCTCACGGCGACGAAGTTCAGGCCCGCGAAGACGACGGCGCCCGCGAACGCCGCCAGGGTGGCGCGGTCCTTCGGCACCGCCGGTACTGTAGGTCCATGCCGCTTCCGCCCCCTCCGCCGACTCCGCGCGACGACGTCGTCGAGATCGTGCATGGAGAACGCGTCGTCGACCCATACCGCTGGCTCGAAGAGGATGGCGTGGATCGCGTCCGCGCGTGGACCGAAGCACAGAACGCACGCACTCGCGCGGTGCTCGACGCGCGCCCCGAGCGCGCGCACTTCAGGAGTCGGTTGCGCGAGCTCCTGGCGGTCGGGCTCCTCTCCACACCGCGACCGGTCGCGGGCAAGCTGTTCTACTCGCGACGCGAGGGCGACCAGAAGCAGGCGGTCCTCTACGTCCGCGATGAGCCGCACGCTCCGGAACGGGCCCTCGTCGATCCGAACGCCCTCGACGCCGCGGGCCTGGTGACGCTGGACTGGTACTACCCGTCTCCGGACGCGCGCTACGTCGCGTACGGACTATCGCGCGGCGGCGACGAGCTCTCGACGCTCCGGATCGCCGAAGTCGCGACCGGCCGCGATCTCGGCGAGCGCATCGCGCACACGCAGCGGGCGACCGTCGCGTGGGTCGATGGCGGCTTCTACTACAGCTGCCATCCCGCTCCGGGCACCGTCCCGCCCGGCGACGAGAACTACTACGGCCGCATCCGCTTCCATCATCTTGGCGAGGACCCGTCGCGAGACGAGCTCGTGTTCGGCGAAGCCCGGGCGAAGGAAGACATCAACACCGTCGCGGTGTCGCCCTCGGGCCGGTGGGTGCTGTTCACCGCGCACCAGGGCTGGGTGCGCACCGATCTCTACGTCCTCGATCGGAGCCACCCCGAGCGCGGGCTCGTCACCGTGCTCGAAGGCGCGGACGCGATCGCCGACGGCCGCCCCGACGACGAGGGCTTGTACCTCCGAACGAATCTCCGCGCGCCGAGCTATCGGATCGCTCGGGTCTCGTACGCGACACCACAGCCAAACGCGTGGACGGACGTCGTCGCGGAGGGCGACCACGTGATCGCTGGATTCGACCTGACGAAACACCGGATCGGGGTCCTCCGCCTCGAGCGGGCCGCCTCGCGGCTCGCCACCTACGACCGGGACGGACGTGACGAACGCGAGATCGCGCTGCCGTCACCAGGCACGATCGAGATCGTCAGCGGCGAGGAAACCGGTGATCGGATCGGCTACGTGTTCCAGTCCTTCACCCGACCGCCCGTCGCGTTCCTCGCGGACGCGCGCTCGGGCAAGGCGGCGGAGCTTGTCGCCCTGCGGACGCCGCCGCGCCTCGACCCCGCCACCATCGCCGTGGACCAGACGACGTACCGCTCCCGCGACGGGACCGACGTCACCATGTTCCTCGTCCATCGGAGTGACGTGACGCCGACCGGTCGCATCCCGACCGTCCTGAACGGCTACGGCGGATTCAACATCTCGCGCACGCCGGTGTATTCGGCCGGCATCGCGGCATGGGTCGAGGCCGGTGGTCTCTTCGCCATCCCGAACCTGCGCG
>VBFI01000040.1 GCA_005889275.1 Chloroflexota bacterium
GTGGATCAGGTTCCGGAGGCCGACGAGCGCGTAGTCGCCGCGGATCGTCCCGGCCGCGGCCTCGTGGGGCCGCGTCGCTCCGACCATCGCGCGGACGACCGCTACCGCGTTTGGACCCTCGAGCACGAAGGCGACGACCGGCGATGCCACGATCATCTTCACGAGGTCTTCGTAGAAGAACTTTCCCTTGTGGACCGCGTAATGCTTCTCGGCCATCGCGCGCTCCACCTTCAGGAGACGGAGCGCGACGATGCGCAGGCCGCGGCGCTCGAACCGCGCGATGAGCTCGCCGGCGATCGCGCGCTGCACCGCGTCGGGTTTGAGGACCACAAGGGTGCGCTCGGCGCTCACGAGGCGATCCCGATCGCGAGCGGGCCCGTGGCCGGCGGCGCGATCGTCGCGAGGCTCGAACGCGGGCCGATGGCGGCGATGTAGGCAAGCTCGGGCCGGAGGTATTCGCGCGCGACTCGCTGGATGTCGGCCGGCGTGATCCCGTCGATGATCGCGCAGACCTCGTCGACGGTCCGGACCCTTCCGAGGAACAGCTCCTGGCCGGCAAGCCACGCCGAGACGCCGCGCGTGTCCTCCAGGCGAAGCTCGAGCCGTCCCTTGGCGAAGTCGCGAACGCGCTCGATCTCAGAGTCGGGCACCGGCTCCGCGCGCATCCGCTCGATCTCGCGCAGCACCGTGGCGAGCACCTCGGCCCCGTTCTGCGGCGCGAATCCGGCGTAGACGACGAGATGCCCCGCGTCGACGTAGTTGGCGTCGTAGCTGTGGACGTCGTACGCGAGGCCGCGCTTTTCCCGGAGCTCGAGGAAGAGCCGGCTGGACATACCCTCGCCGAGGACCGCGTTCAGCATGTCGACCGCGAACTTGTCCGGGTGATCGGTCTGCACCGTCCGCCAGCCCACGCAGAGGTTCGTTTGCTCCGCGCGCTTCCCGAGAAGCTTCGCCCGCGGCTTTCCCGCCTTCGGTGCCGGCACGATCGGAGCCGGTTCGCGCGGCGCGAGCCCTCCGAGCGCCGCTTCGACCGCGGCGATCGCCTCGTCCGCGTCGAGCGGTCCGGCGAGCGCGACGACCGTCCGCGCCGGTGCGTACCCGCGATCCATGAACGCGCGCAGGTCGTCGGCGGTCATCGCCAGCACGACCTGCTCGCGCCCGGCGACCTCCCACCCGAGTGGGTGGCGCGGGTAGAGCAGCTCGTCGACGAGCGTGTGCACCCGGTCCTGTGGTTGGTCGCGATACATGCGGAGCTCCTCGACGATCACGCGGCGCTCCGACTCCACGTCGGCGGCACGCAGCGTGGGAGCGCGGATCATGTCGGCGATCACGTCGAGCGCGACGAGATAGTGTCTCGCGACCACGCGCGACCAGAACACGGTGACCTCTTTGTCGGTCGACGCGTTGACCACGCCGCCTCGACTTTCGATCTCCTGGCTGATGTCGGCCGCGGTCGGCCGCTTGGCCGTTCCCTTGAAGACCATGTGCTCGAGGAAGTGGCTCGTGCCGGCGTCCACCTTCGACTCCACGCGCGAGCCCACGCCCACATAGACGGCCATCGACACCGACCGTGTCTCGGGCATCTCCGCGACGAGTATCCGCAGGCCGTTCGGAAGAGTGACGCGGCGGTGGTCCACCGCGGTCGATGCTAGCGGCAGAACACCATCGTCATGTACAGCGCGTCCCGACCGATCACCGCACCGATGCCGATCCTGCGGAAGCTTGAATCCATGATGTTCGTGCGGTGGTTGATCGGCTCCCACGGCTCCGCCATGAACTCGGCGTGGAGCGCGGCGACGTTGTCGTTCCAGATCTTTCCGGTGTTCTCGCCGAACCATCCGCTCGCGCACGCGGCGACATCGCGTGAGTGCGCCGTGCCATCGGGACCATCGTGGTAGACGTAACGCGCATCCGCCTCGGCGGCGCTGTGCGCGCGCGCCACCGTGGCTACTCGGTCATCGGCCGCGAGCGCGGACAGTCCCGCGGCGGCGCGCGACGCGTTGATGAGCGCGAGCATCCGTGCCTCGGGTGCGGCGGCGATGGGGCTCGGAGGCGCCTCGACCCGGGTCGCATCCGGTTGGGGCGGGACGTCCTGGTCGTTCGCGCGCGCGTCGTCCTCGACCGGAGCCGCTTCTCTGCTCGGGCTGGCCCCGTCCCGGCCACTTGGTCTAGCGAGGCTCCGCTCCGGCGGCGGCACGACGAAGCTGGCGAGGACGAGGGCCCCGAGGAGCGCGTAGAGGCCCGCCTGCGCCACCCGGTTCAGCGGTGGGCGCTCGTCACGAGTCGGCGACGCTGAAGGCACCAGAGCTGATAACGAGGGCGGCGCCCGCGCGTCGCGCGGCTGCCAGGTATTCGCGTTCGGCCGCCGTGGGATCGACTGCGCCCTCGCCCGCCGTCACGAACGGGGCGTGCTCGTCCAGCGTGAAGTAAGAGAGGAGCGGCCGGTCCGCGAACGCCGCGAGGCGCGCGAGGATGTCCAGTCCCGGGGCGCCCGGCTTCACGGCCACCGCGTCGGCGCCATCGGTCATGTCCCGCCGAGCGCGTGCGACCGCGGCGGCCGCGTCGTCGGCGGGGATCAGTGGCACCGCGCGCTCCGTGATCGGCACGGCTTGTACGCCGATCCGATGGGTCGCGTAGAGCGCGCTCTCGAGCTTCAGCATCGCGGCGATCGGGATCTCGTCGTGAGCGCCCGCCAGACTCGCGCGAAGCGCGGTGACCGATCCCGCGAGCATCCCGGACGGCACGAGCAGGTCCGCGCCCGCGTCCGCGTGCGTCCGCGCGATCGCGCCGATGCGCTCGAGCGTCGCGGGCACGTCCGCGCCTTGATCGCCGAACAGCACGCACTGGCCGTGCGCGGTGTAGGCGCAGACGCAGACATCGCTCACGACCGCGAGCTCGGGCACCGCGTTCTTGATCGCGTGGATCGCCCGCGGGACGATGTGATCGCGCTCGCTGGCGAGCATCGCGTGCTCGTCCTTGCGATCGGAGACCCCGAAGACGAGCAGGCCGGCGAGACCCGACGAGGCCGCGTGACGTGCCTCGCGCACGACCTCGGTGAGCGACAGCCGCTCGAGCCACGAAGCTCCGTCGACCTTCTCGCGATCCTCGACCGCGCCGGAGACGATGACCGGCAGGATCATCCGAGCCGCGAGATCGCCCCGGCGCAGGATCGCCGACCAGACCGGGTGCTCGGACAGGCGTCCGCGCGTGAGCGTCGCTTCCCGCATCGCGCCGATGTTACGCAGTCGCGGCTCCGGCTCATGACGAGCCGCTACCATCTTCGCTAAATGAGGCGACGGCCGGCCGCCCTCCTCACCCTTGCCGCGGGCCTTGTCCTCGCCGCGAGCGGCGGGGCCGACGCCGGCGCGCCGCCGTCCGCGAGCCGCCCGGCGGTCGACATGCCTGCCTCCGACCCGGCTCCGCGGAGCGCCCTCGCTCTCGCGACCGCTCAGGTCGTGGCCGTCGCCCCGCCGGCGGAGCCCGCCATCGAGCCGAACGCGGCGCCGTCGCGTGCGGTCATCGGCGAGATGAAGCACGTCTGGCAGTCCCTCAATAACTGCGGCCCGGCCTCGGTGGTCATGGCGCTCTCCGCGATGGGCATCGACGTCTCCCAGGAGGACGCTCGCGTACCGCTCCGCGGCACAAACATCCTCTCGGGCATGGGTCCGCAGAAGGTCGACGGCTGGGTCGCCGAGAACTTCGGCCTTCGTTCGATGTGGCGGAACAACGGGACGAACGATCTCTTGCGCCGGCTCGTCGCCAACGGCTTCGCGCCGATGGTCACGCAGTGGATGCAGGATCCGTCGGTCTCGCGTATCGCTCATTGGCGCGTGGTCCGCGGCTACGACGACGCCCAGAGCACCTTCTTCGTGAACGATCCGATGCTGGGGCACATGGTGCCGCTCTCCTACCAGTGGTTCCAGAACAACTGGCAGCCCTTCAGCTACCGCTACCTGGTCATCTACGAGCCGAAGGACGAAGCGCTCCTGCGAGCGATCGTCGGCGACGACTGGAACGACGCGAAGATGCGCAAGAACTTCTACGAGCGGACCAGGGTGGAGGCCTACACGCAGGACACCTCCTCCGCGTGGATCGCGTACGGCGAAGCGGCGTACGGCTTCGGGGCGTTCGCGGAGGCGGTGAGCGCGTTCGAGCGCGGAATGTCGCTCGGCTCGGTCCAGGGCGTCTTCACCCTTCGCTCGAGCTACCCGCAGGCCCTCCGCGCGCTCGGCCGGCAGAACGACGCCGCGGTGGCGCAGCAGAGGCTCGCGTCTAGTGCGACGTCCTCGGCGGTCGCCGCTCCCCCGGATCCATTCGCGCTCTACCTCGCGCTCGTGCGGTCTCTTCCCGCCGACGCGCCGACGCTGACCGAATAGTCGCGGCGTCCCGTCAGGGGACGATGAGGTGCACGGGGTTGCCGCGGATGCTCACTTCCCAGGTCGTGGTGTCGTTGCCGGCTCGGGTGATGGCGTATTCGATCTTCCACCAACCGGGCTCGGTCTCGCCCGGGGGCGTGAGCCCGCCGACGCCGTAGCTCGCGGGGAGGGCGATCTGGATCGTGACCCAGGCGTTCTGGTACTGGCTCGCGCCGCCGATCGCGGTCTGGAGCGATGACACGTTCGTGCCGCTCTGGGGCCCCGCGCCACCGCTCGCGACGTAGTTGAAGCTCTGATACACGTAGCCGGTCGAGGTCGGCTTGCGGATCCGGAACGTCGCGTCGCCGCCGACGTCGCCCGGATCGAAGAAGCGGATCTCGAGCGTCTTCCCCGCATGGACCGCGGGGATCTGCGCGAGATAGAACGTCGACGTCGCGTTGTCGAGGTTGTCGTAGACCGCCATGCGCGTCGTTCCGTAGACTCGCGCGCCCGACGGTCCATTCGACTTCACCTGGATCCCGAACATGTTCTCGGCGCTCACGGAGAGGTTCGACGCCGCCGAGGTCGTGACCTGGAGGCGGTACATCCCCGCGCTGAGCGCGCTCGCGAGGCGGAACCAGTTGTTGTGGTACGGGTCGCCCGAGCAGTTCGAGGTTCCCCCGCCTGAGCCGTTGTACCCGCCGTCCGAGTAGCGGCGGTCGCCCGCATAGGTCGAGCTCCGGTCGACCTGATTCTGGTCGTTGAAGATCACGTCGGTGCCCGGCACGACCGTGTCGTCGTCGGACGTGTAGGGCGTGCCGTTCGAGTCCCACAGACGGAACTCGGTGGTCACGCCGTCGATGGCGTTGCCGATCCAGTGGTCGCCGGTTCCCAGGTACGAGCCGCTCGGGGCATGGCCGACCGCGCAGAAGATCGGGTCGAACAGCCAGACCTCGCCGTTCGTCGTGCCGCCCGGAAGCTCGACCGTGTAGCTGTACCCGCTCGGGTCGTACTGAGCGTTCGGGTTCGTCCCGCCGTCGTATGCCGGCGAGTAGGCGTCGCCGTTCTGGTGCTGGCCGCCGCGCGTGATCACCGCGGCCCAGAAGCCCTGGGACGCGAGCGTGGTGCCGCTTCCGGCGTTCGGCGCGGCGTGCACGTCCTCCTCAGAGCCCCCGGTCTGAAAGAGCTTGTAGATGCCGAGGTAGTCCTGCGGGCTCCCCATGGGCACCGGCAGGACGAATTCCGCACGCGCGTCCCGCCGTCCGGTGAAGTTCGCGACCCCGAACAGCCGCGCGAAGAAGGTCGGCACCGGCGCGGTGACGTTGACCCGTAGGACCTTGTCGTTCACCGGATCCTGCGCGGCCGTGACGACCACGCCACCGACGCCATCCTGGAATCCGTTCTTGCTCGCCTCGTTCTTCGCGGCGGTGACCGCGCCGCTCACGTTCGACGGAAGGAAGACGACACCGGCAAGCGCGCCGGCGTCGGCCGCTCGCTGCACCCGGATCATGTTCACCTCGAACCACGACGCGTCGGCGACGAGGCCGGTGAAGCCGAGGAGCAGCGTGAGCATCAGCGCGAACACGACGAGGGTCTGCCCGCGGTCGTCGAGCAGCCTAGCGCGAGACATTGAGCGCCATCACGGTGTGGTCGGCGATCCCGATCGTGTTGAAGTACGGCATGAAGAAGCGGAGTGGCGTCTGCGCGCGATACGTGTACACGACGGTCACGCCGATGGAGTCGACCGGCGTGACGTTGTTCCGCGCGCACGGCTGCCAGGGCTGACTCTGCTGCACGAAGTCGAGCGGCTGACCGTCGACGGTCGGTCCTCCGTTGAGCTGGTAGTTCCAGACGTTCACCAGGCCGGAGGTCTCCGCGCCCGTCGCGGTCGCCTTCCAGATGCGGATCTGGCTGACATCCGAGAGCTTGATGCGCGTGCCGTTGCCCGTGAGCACGCGCTCGACCGCGGCCACGATGTTCATGTCGACCGTCGATGCGTTCGGCGATTGGCCCGCGCTGCAGCCGAGCGTCCCGCCGCCATTGACCAGCGCGCCGCCGAGCCGCGCGCCCTCGCGCGACGCGGAAGCCATGGTCATGTCGTCGCTCAAGAGCGTGCCGAGCTCGACGAGCCCGAAGATGAGGAAGATCATCACCGCCGGCAAGATGAGCGCGAGCTCGATCAGGCTCTGGCCGTCGTCGCGCCGGACGAAGCGCCTCATAGCTGCGGCTCGCCGCGGGCGATCGACGTCTCGGTGAAGACCACCCCGCCGCCGGCGATGCGCGCGAAGCTCGTGATCCAGGTGTGGCGATACGTCACCCGCACCCCGATCGTGTCGACGCTGGTGTGCGATCCGCCGCATCCGGCGAGCACGTCGCACCGAGTCCCCTCCGGATAACCGGGCGACGACAGCGTGTAGGGGACGGTGAGCGTCGAGCCGTCGCCGAAGTCGCAGGTCGTCGAACCCGAGCGGTCGTACACGTTCGTGTAGGCGCCGATCTGGTCGCCGTTCCGGTCGGACCAATAGAGCTGCACCTGCTGGATCCGGATCGCGTTGGAGGGCGAGATGATGTCGCGTTCGATCCGGTCGAGCACCACGCAATCGGTCCCGAAGCCGTTTCCGCCCTCCGCCGCGAGCATCGCCCCGTCGCGGCTGGCGAAGAGCACGGTGTTCCGGGAGTTCCACACGAAGGCGAACTCCACGATGCCGAGGATCAAGAGGAGCAGCGCGGGAAGCACGATGGCAAACTCAACCAAGGCCTGTCCGCGCTCCTCCCGACGGAACATGCAGAGGGACGCTATGGACGGAGTCTGAATTCAGCCTGAACGGAGGCGGCCGTTCGGGCGAGGACGAACGGCCAGACCGTTCGGGCAAGCATGGGCTCGCCTGTCGAGTATTGACGCCAAGGACTGACCGGTGGTCAGACCACGGCAGGCAATAACAAGGTCGCGGTCGTCCCGTTTCCGGACGCGCTCGCCAGGCGCAGCGATCCCCCATGAGCCTCGGCGACTCGGCGCGCGATGGCGAGGCCGAGGCCGCTGCCGCGAGCGAGGCGACGCGCCTCGGTGCCGCGATAGAAGCGGTCGAAGATCCGCTCGAGGTCCGCGGCGCCGATGCCGATCCCGGTGTCGCGTACGACGAGCTCGGCCGTGCCGTCCCGGACGCCGGCGCTCACCGCGATCTCGCCACGCTCGGTGTATGACGCCGCATTCGCGAGAAGGTCGCTCACGGTCGTGTCGATGAGCTCCTCCACGCCGGCGACGAGGAGCGTGGAGGGGACGCTGACCGAGAGGCGCACCCCCGGTCGCGGCGTCGTCCGCGCGGCGACCCGCCGGACGATCTCCGCGAGGTCGGCGCGGGACCCACGGTTCGCGAGCGCATCCGCACGCGAGAGAAGGAGCAGGCGTTCCACCAGACCGGAGAGCCGTCGCGTCTCGGAGAGCGCGTCGCCGACCGCGCCGGCTTCGTCGCTCGCCAGACGCGAGCGATCGACGTAGGCGAGGTTCCCCGAGATCGTCGCGAGCGGATTGCGCAGCTCGTGGGCGGCGTCAGCGGCGAAGACCGTCTGCGCCTCGAGCGATCGGCGCAGCTGGTCTCGCGCGGCACGCGCTCGCGCGGAGGCGCGCGCCGCGAGCTCGACGCTCGCGAGCGGAAACACGAGCAGCAGGATCGCCGGCGGCACGGCCGACCACACCACGGCGGCGAGGGCGCCGACCGCCACGAGCGACACGGTCGGGATCGCCTCGCGCGCCAGGAACCCTCCGGCCGCGTCTGGGCCCCGCGTCCAGTGGATCATCAGGGCGATCGGCGCGAGCGTCGCGATCACGTAGGCGACACCCGCGCCGAGGAGCCAGAGCATCTGGGGTGAGATCGCCCACGCGCCACGGACGGGCTCGTCCACGAGCACGGCGGCCGAGACCGCGGCCGTCGCCTTCGCGACGTTGACGACGGTGCTGATCGCCGATGTCCGGCGTACGACCCGGCTCGCCAGCGTCGCGACGAAGATCGCGGCCACCGCCTCGAGCCCGGGGAGCACGAGCGCGGCAAAGAACCCGATCGCGCCGGCGAGCGTCAGTTTCTCGCCGGGCGCGGGCTCGATCGGGCGAAGCAGCGTGGCGAGGGCCAGGAGAGCGATCGCCGCGGCGAGGGCCGGCGACGAGACGTCGGCGCGATCCTGCGATGCCGCGACGGCGAGCGCGCCGCTGGCGATCGCGATCGCCAGCGCCGGCACCCACGCCGTGGCCGCGCGCGGCGCGGTCGCGGCCCGCGCAATCATCTCCTAGGGGGCGCGGTTCCCGGTGTACGGCAGAGCGTCGTACGGGCGTGCGTTGGTGAGCGACTCGCTCATGCCGCTGGCGACACCTCCGCTCAGCGTATTGACGCCGGCGGCGAGGTCGAGCACGCCTCCCGAGACGCTCGCGACCCAACCGGTCGACGAGCCGACGCTCGGCTGACCGGTGGGGCGGAGCCGGAAGTCGTTCGGCGGAGGGCTGCCCGAGTCGCACCACTCCGGATCGGCGAGCGCCGCTCCCCCTGACAGCATGAGAAGCGCGAGCGTGGCGCACGCGATGAACGAAATGCGAAGCATCACCCACCGACCTCCTGATCTTTGATCGCGAGGCGATAGCCGGTCCGCCGGACGGTCCGTATCTCGACGTCGCCGCCGGCCTCAGCCAGCTTCTGCCTGAGACGCGCGACGAGCACCTCGGTGACGTTCGACGAGACATCGTGAGCGGTCCGCCACGGAAGGCGATCGAGCGTTTGGCGCGGGGCCGTCGCGGGGTACGCGCGCGCCAGGCTCGCGAGGATCGCGCGCTCCCCGGCGGTGAGGTCGAGGAGACGCTCGCCGAGCCATGCTTCCCCGGTCGCGAGCGCCACCCGCAGCCCGGCGATGCGTTTCACGAGTCGGCCCCCGCCGCGACGCCGCAGCAGCGCCTGCGCACGGGCCACCAGCTCCTCGGGCTCGCACGGCTTCACGATGTAGTCGTCTGTCCCGAGGTCGAACATGCGGACCTTCATGGAGAGCTCGTCGCGCGCCGTGAGGACGAGGATCGGGACGTCGCCGATCGCCGGGAGCTCGCGGATCCGCCGGCACACGCCCGCGCCGGTACCGTCGCTCAGCATGAGGTCGAGCACGACGAGGTCGGGAGAGGTCTCCGCCGCTCGTCGGACCGCGTCGTCCTCGCCCGTCGCGGCATGGACGATGAACCCCGTACGCATGAGGTGGCGAGCCACCATCGCGGAGACCGCGGGATCATCCTCGACGATGAGCGCCGTCGCTGGGCCGGTCTGCTCCATCTGCCCCTCTACGCCTCGCTTCAAGCTGCGGCCATCCTCGGTCCCAAGCCTTAACGGCACCTGAACCGGCCGTTACGCGGAGCTCGCGGACCTGCTCCGGTCCCGCGACCGCGACGCGAGCTCGTGGGTCCGCGCGAGTCGCGCGCCGGCTTCGTTCAGGAGGTCCTCGGTCTTGCAGAACGTGAAGCGGATGAGGTGCCGGCCGAGCTCGCGCCGCGAAAAGAAGGACGAGCCCGGTACCCCGGCGACGCCCACCTCCGATACGAGCCACCGCGCGAAGGCGACGTCGTCGGCGAAGCCGAAGGGGCGGATGTCGCAGAGGACGTAGTACGCGCCCTCGGGAGTGTTCGGGGCGAACCCGGCGGCCTCGAGCGCCCGGACGAGGATGTCGCGGCGAGCGTGGTAATCGCGCGCGAGGCGATCGTAGTAGGGGCGTCCGAGCTCGAGCGCGACGGCGACGGCCTCCTGGAGTGGCGCGGGCGCCCCGACCGTGACGAAGTCGTGCACCTTGCGGATGCCCGCGGTGAGCTCCGGCGCCGCGACGATCCATCCGACGCGCCAGCCGGTGACCGAGAACGTCTTGCTCGCGCCGGAGATCGTGACGGTCCGCTCGGCCATCCCCTCCAGGGTCGCGATCGGGATGTGGGCGCCGGCGTACTTGATGTGCTCGTAGATCTCGTCGGTCACGCAGATCGCGTCGTGATCGCGGCAGAGACCCGCGATGAGCTCGAGCTCGGCGCGCGAGAAGACGCGTCCCGTCGGGTTGTTCGGGGTGTTCACGATGATCGCCCGGGTTCGCGAGGTGAACGCGCGCCGCAGCTCGTCCGGGTCGAACGTGAAGCTCGGCGGGCGGAGCGGAACGAAGACCGGCGTCGCCCCGCAGATGGCGGCGTCAGGGCCGTAATTCTCATAGAACGGCTCGAGGACGACGACCTCGTCACCGGGGTCGACGATCGCGAGCAGCGTCGAGACCATCGCTTCCGTCGATCCGCAGGTGACCGTGAGCATCGTCTCCGGATCGACCGCCATCGTGTAGAGGTCGCGGTACGTCCGGGCGAGCGCGTCGCGGAGGGACTTGCTGCCCCAGGTGATCGCGTACTGGTTGAGGTCGGCGTCGATCGCGCGCTTCGCCGCCTCCTTCACCTCCGTGGGCGCGGCGAAGTTGGGGAAGCCCTGCGCGAGGTTGATGCCGCCGTGCACCGCGTTCAGTCGGGTCATCTCGCGGATGACCGACTCGGTGAAACCCACGGTTCGGGCGGCAAGGGGCGATCGCGCGGCGCGCATCAATAACCCGCCGCGAAGTCGACGCGGTTCAGGAGCGGCTCCCCCGCCTTGTAGCGTCGAAGGTTCTCGGCGAAGAGCGTGAGCGTCCGCTCCGCGACGCGCGGCGAATCGCCGGAGGTGTGTGGGGTCAGGATCACGTTGTCGAACGACCAGAGCGGACTCTCCGCGGGCAGCGGCTCCTTCGCGAAGACGTCGAGCGCCGCGCCGCCGAGCCGTTTCTCGCGGAGGGCATCGATCATCGCGGCCTCGTCGACGATGGCGCCCCGCGCGATGTTCACGATCCACGCCGTCGGTTTCATCCGCCCGATGATGTCGCGCGAGACGGCGCCGCGGGTGGCGGGGGTGAGCGGAGCGGTGATCGCCAGAAAATCCGCCTCGCCGACCGCCTCAGCGAGAGTCGGCCCGGCCGAACGACGAAGGCCGACGACCCGCATGCCCACTCCGGACGCGAGCCGCGCGACCTCCCCGCCGATGCTGCCCATGCCGTACACGACGACGGTCGCGTCGCGCAGCTCCTGCTGGGGATGGCTCCGCCATTCGTGCCGTGACTGGTTGTCGCGGTAGCGGTGAAGCGTCGCGTCGAGGAGCTGACGGACGCGCTGCGGATTGTTCCCGCTGAAGGCGACCTCGGCGTCCTGGGCGTCGCCGAGATGCGCCTCGTCCGCGATGCGGATGATCCGGTCGTCCGGGAAGCGGGCCGCGACCGTCTCCGGCGTGTTCCGGAAGGCCGACCACACGACGATGTTGGTCACTGGTACACGGCCTCACATCGGTCAGCGGCGGCGTCGCGAAGCATCGCGCGCTGGAGCGCCGACATGTTCTCGGGCGGAGCGTCGGGCTCGACGAGGACGACCTCGGGTGTCTCGACGGACGGTCGCGCCGCGCCACCGGTGATGCGCGCGCGAAAGACGCAGATGTAGAACTGGTACGCGGCCGTCGACGCGAAAGCGCGGTTGTCGTAGACGCCGACCAGACGCTCGAGTGCCGCGGCGAAGCCGGTCTCCTCGTGCAGTTCCCGCAAGGCGTTTGCAGACGGCGGGCTGCCGACTTCGGCGTACCCGCCGGGCAGCGCCCAGCGCCCGTTGTCGGCGCGCTTGATCAGGACGACCCGCCCGCCCTCGTCGAACGCGGCCACGGAGCAGCCCACCTTGGGACTGACCACGCCGAGATCCGGCAGATAGGGGCGCTCCGGTGTGAATCGCGCGTCGATCGTCATCGCCGCGAGATCCCGGGCGATCGCGCTCATCCGCTGAAAGCGGTCGCGGTCGTAGTCGTTGCTCGCGAACTCGAGGCCGGTCGTCGCCATCGCGGCGAGCTCGTGCGCCCAGAAACGCAGCTGCTCGGACGGAAGCATCGCGTCCGCATACTACGGACCTTCCATGTTCGCTCTCTCCGGAACGCTGCTTAACGCTGTGACGGTCCTCGTCGGCGGCGTCATCGGCACCGCCCTCGGCGACCGCCTGCCGGCACGGCTACGCGAGAACGTGGTCCGCGGCGTGGGCCTCTTCACGCTCGCGATGGGCGCGAAGTTCGCGATCGACACGTCGAACCTCCTGTTCATGCTCGGCGCGATGCTCCTCGGCGGGATCGTCGGCACGCTCGTCGGGGTGGACGATCGTCTCACCGCTCTTGGAGCGGCTCTTCAGCGGCGGTTCGCGGCAGGCCGGACGAGCACCGTCGCAGAGGCCTTCGTCACCGCGGCGATCATCTTCTGCGTCGGCCCGCTGACGTTCCTCGGCTCGATCCGCAACGGTCTCACCGGCGACGCGAGCCTGCTCACGGTGAAGAGCGTCCTCGACGGCTTCACGTCGGTCGCGCTCGCCGCGACGCTCGGCTGGGGAGTCCTGCTCACGATCCCGCTCATCCTCGTGTACCAGGGCGGCCTCGCACTCGGCGCGTCACTCTTCAGCTCGCTTCTTTCAGAGCTGCAGCTTCGCGAGATGAGCGCCGTCGGCGGGTTGCTCATCCTCGGCGTGGGTCTCAAACTTCTCGC
This sequence comes from Chloroflexota bacterium, assembly GCA_005889275.1. Lineage (GTDB taxonomy): Bacteria > Chloroflexota > Limnocylindria > P2-11E > P2-11E > 3-1-20CM-2-70-9. The sequence goes on from VBFI01000040.1 coordinate 12,930, forward strand.
GATACGCGACGTGAAGGTCGCGGACTTCTTGCCGGCGATCCTCGTCTCGCCGCTGCTCGTCGCCGCGGTCGAACGGATCAGGGAGGCACTCGCGCTATGAGGACGATCGAGCTCCGCAGCGATACGTTCACGATGCCGACCCCGGCGATGCGGCGCGCCATGGCCGACGCCGAGGTGGGCGACGACCAGTACGGCGAGGATCCGACCGTCAACCGGCTCGAGAAGCGCGCCGCGGAGATCGTCGGCAAGGAGGCGGGCGTCTACGTCGCGAGCGGCATGCTCGGCAACCTCTGCGGCGTCCTCTCACAGACCGAGCGGGGGGACGAGGTCATTCTCGGCGACCTCGCGCACATCTACCAGAACGAGATGGGCGCGTCGTTCGTCCTCGGCTCGATACAGCCCCGCCTCGTCCCGAACCGTGACGGCTGCCCCACGCTCGAGGACGTCGAGGCGGCGATCCGTCCGCAGGGCATGTTCCCCCGGACGTCGGTCGTGTGTCTGGAGAACTCGCACAACAACTGCGGCGGGTCGGTCCTCACGGTCGCGCAGACCAGGGCCGTCGCCGAGCTCGCGCACCGCCGGGGACTCCGTGTACATCTCGACGGCGCGCGCATCTTCAACGCCGCGGTGGCGCTCGGCGTCGACGCGAAGGAGCTCTGCGCGCCGGTGGACACGGTCCAGTTCTGCTTCTCCAAGGGTCTCTCTGCCCCGGTCGGCTCGATCCTGTGCGGGACAGCCGAGACGGTCGCGAAGGCGCGGCGCGTGCGCAAGCTGCTCGGCGGCGCGATGCGGCAGGCCGGCGTGATCGCCGCGGCGGCGCTCGTCGGCCTCGAGGAGATGCGCGACCGCCTCGCCGAAGATCACCGCAACGCGAAAACGCTCGCGCAGGGCCTCGCGGGCGTCGGTGGAGTCCGCATCGACGCGGAGCGGGTCGTGACGAACATCGTCTCGTTCGAGATCGCGCCGGACTGGATGGACACGGGCGCGTTCACGAAGGCATGCGCGGAGCGAGGCCTCCGACTCTCTCGTTATCTGGGAAATTCGCCGAGATTGCGCGCCGTGACGCACTACGGCATCGAACGATCCGACATCGACGATGCGCTCGCGATCGTCGATGCGGTGCTGTCCCGCGCGCGCACACCCGTCGCCGCCGCCGACTAGGAAAAACCGCCTAATTCATTTTGCGCAGTACCCGCTGCTGTATCGGGGTGGTACCAACGGGTGAGTTTTCAGGGGTGGTTGGCGCGTGCTCGCTCGTTAAACTGCCGAAGCAATGACCTCGCGATTCAGCCTCTATTCACGCTTGATCCGTCCATTGCGCTTCCTTCGCCGTGAGGCGGGGCAGTCGATGGTCGAGCTCGCGCTGCTCCTGCCCGTCATGGTGTTCGGGCTGATCGGCGCGGCGGATCTCGCCCGGGCGTACGCCCTCCAGCTCGCCGTGCAGAACGGCGCGCGGGCCGGCGCCGAGGCGTACGCGATCGACTACGCCAAGAACCAGGCCCAGGCGATCACGCGTGCGCGTACGGAGATGAGCCAGACGCCCGGGCTGAACTCGGCGAATGCGACGATCAACCTGACCGTGGCGCAGGCCGACGGCACGAGCTGCGTCGTCACGCCGCCGACCGTCGCCGACCCCTGCTTCGTCACCGTCCGCGTCCGGTACCAGTTCAACACGCTCGTCGCGTGGCCGATCGTCCCCAACCAGGCGAACTTCGACCGCGCGACGGTCATGAGGCTCTTCTACTAATGAAGCGGCTCCGCGGCTTCTTGACCGGATCGAACGAGGGCGGCCAGTCGCTCATCGAGTTCGCGCTGCTGCTTCCGGTCATGCTCCTCATCATCACGGGCCTGATCGACGTGGGACGCGCGGTCTGGCAGGAGAACACCCTCGCATACGCCGCGCGTGAAGGGACCCGCTACGCGATCGTGCACGGCTCGTACGGCGTCCCAGCCGCCGACCCCAACGATCCGAGCGTCCCGAACTGCGTCACCCCGCCACTCGACCCGGTGATCTGCGTGAACATCCCGGCGACGGTGCGGCAGGCCGCGATCGGCGTCTACAACGTGACCGTGACCGTGACATACCCAGACACGTACCCCAGCAACCCGACGATCCACTGCGCCGACCGCAACTGTCGCATCTCCGTCGACGCAACCGCCCCGTTCGTTCCGCTTCCCTCGCAGTACCTGCTTGGCGGGGCGTACCAGATCACGCTCCGTGGAGGTTCCCAGTTGGTGATCCAGCGATGAATACTCTTCGACGATTTTTCACGGCCGAGGAGGACGCCGGGCAGGCGCTCATCGTCTTCGCGATCCTGATGCTCGCGCTCCTCTTCTTGATCGGTCTCGCGATCGACGCGGGCCAGCTCTACTCGAACAAGCGGATGGAGCAGGAAGCCGCCGACTCGGCCGCGTTCGCCGGCGCTGTCATCCTCTACCAGGGCGGCACGGGCGCGCAGGCGATCGACGCGGCGACCGCGGACGCGACCACGAACGGCTACACCACCGATGACTGCACGTTCACAAGCGGGCAGACCTGCGTGACGGTCAACTGGCCACCCACTTCCGGTTCGTTCATGGCACGACTCGACCACGTCGAAGTCATCATCACCCGACAGGTGAAGACATCGCTCGTGCCAGCCGAGGCCGCGTTCAACCCGGTCCGCGCGCGCGGGGTCGCCGGCGCTGAGAACGTGAACAGCGGCTACGCCGTCATGGCGCTCGACCGCGGCAATACGACCAAGTCGTTCTGGGCACAGTCCAACGCCGATGTGCACCTGAACGGCGGTGGGATCCTGGTGAACTCGATCGCCGCGAACGCGGCGGAGAACGATCAGAACAACTCCGGACGTTTCACCGTCCAGAACCCGTACGGGCTGGACGTAGCCGGCGGCGTGAGCGGCTCATGGGTCGGCGATGGCATCCCGTACACGGCCGGCCACAACCAGATGCCCGATCCGTTCGGAAACTTCATCACCCCTCCGCAGGCCGGCCTCCCGACCTGCAACTCGCTCGCCGCATGCCAGGACGGCGCCGGCAACCAGATCCCCGGTGTCTATACGACGAACCTGGGTGGCGCAGGCAACAACAACATGGTCCTCAACCCGGGCATCTACATCCTGAAGGCGGGCATGGACACCGCCGGCAACGCGAACGTCACCGGAACGGGCGTGTTCATCTACAACACCTACTCGATCTATCCGACGCCCCTTTTGCCGGGAGTGCTCGGGACCTGCGGGCAGGTGGAGCTCTCGGGCAACGCCTCGACGGCGCTCTCCGCCATGACGACGGGCACGTGGAAGAACCTGCTCGTCTACCAGGACAATCACTGCGCCGACGAAGTGGCCATCGAGGGAAACGGCTCCTTCACGGGCACCGGCTCCTTCTACGTCCCGAGCGCCACGTTCCGCTTCAACGGCAACAACGCGACGCTCATCGGTAGCCAGCTCATCGCGAACCAGGTCGACCTGGAGAACGGCAACCTCACGATCAACTACGACCCGACGACGACCGCCCAGCCCATCCTGCCGCGACTCGCCGAATAGCCCGACAACACCGCTCGCGTTCCGAAGAAAGGGTCGCCTCCGTCGCGACCCTTCTTCTTTTTCTACGCGGCGTCGAGCCCGAGCTCCCGCGCGAGGAGCTTGGGCGGGAGCGAGCCCGCGGCGAGGAGCCGGTCGTGGAAGACGCGCATCCCCCAACCCGCGGCCTTCGCCCTGTCCCGGAGGCCGAGGATCGCCGCGCGGCCGAGCGCGTAGCTTGAGGGCTGCAGCGGGTTCAGCGTGTAGCGGCGCACCTCGCCGAGAGCGTTCGTCGGCTCGAGCTTCGGCCGCTCGACCATGTACGCGACCGCCTCGTCGAAGCTCATCTCGCCCGTCGAGAGCCCGACGTCGACGATCACCCGCGCGGCGCGCCAGAGGAGGTCCTTGAGGCGGAGGAGCCGCGTGGTCGGCGCGTCGAGGTAGCCGAGATCGGTCATGAGCTCCTCGACGTACAGGCCCCAGCCTTCGACCATCAGGTTCGAGCGAAGGGCCTTGCGCGCGAGCGACGGATTGTCGGCGGCGACGGTGAGCTGCAGGTGGTGACCGGGGTAGCCCTCGTGGCAGGCGATGACCGAGATCCCCGCCCGGGGATGGCCCTCGAGCCGCTCGCGCCGGGTTTTCTCGTCCTCGTCGGCGGCCGGGCGGTTCACCCAGAAGCGGCCCTTCCGCTGCGACTCGAAGGGCGCGGCGCCCACGTACGCGGCGTACGGGTACGTCGGCCGCTGGAACGCGGGCATCTCCTCGACGACGAGGTCTTCGCCGTACGGGATCGTCGCGATCTGCGCGGTCGCCACGGCGAGGCGCGAGCGCTCCATCTCCTGCCGATAGACCGCGACGAGGTCGTCCTCGGCGGGATGATCCTCGCGCATTCCCGCGACCGCGGTGCGCCAGTCCTGGAAGCCGAGCTCGAGCGCTGCTTCCGCGAGCGCGGACTCGGTCTCGCGCACGAGCTCGTCGCCCCAGGCTCGCAATGAGGCGGCGTCGTGGTCGACGAGCTCCTTCTCGCGTAGCCACGCGTCGACCGCGTCGGATCCGATCGCGAAGGTCCCCCGCGCTTTCGGCTGAAGGTCGTCACGGAGCCAGGCCGCGTACTCGTCGAGCGCACGCGCCGCGGCCTCGGCCGCTGGGCCGAACCCGCGCGCGGCGGCGCGCTCGAGCGACGTCGTCGGGACGAGCAGCGTCGGCGCGGTCTCCCTGAGGAACACGGCACCGGCGGGCACCGAGCGGAGCGCCACGTCGATCCATTCGCGAGGGACCAGGTCGGGGTCGAGGTTGCGCTTCGCGTCGCCGATGACCCCGGGCGCTTCGGCGAGCCGCTCCGCGAGCGTCGCGACGCGTTCGGCCAGCGGAGCGTGTTCGCGGAGGAACGCGTAGTACGCACCGCGGGTAACGGCGTCCGAATAGAGCGTCGGCTGCCGCCGCCAGCGGGCGAAGTCGCGGAGCGCGCGATCGCCCCGAAGCTCCGAGAGGATCAGCGCGCGGTCGACGCGCTCCGACGGAAAGAGCTCGCTCTCGACGAGGGGTTCAAGCTTCCCAAGCCACTCGTCGACGAAGCGGTCGCGCTCGGCGAAGCCCTGGGCGCTGAAGTCACCAAGACGCGCGTCGTGATCGTGGATCCCCGCGACGGTCGCCGCGACCGGCTCGAGCGCGTACCGCCCGTGAATGAAATCGTGGGCGAGCTGGCTGAAAGAGTCCGTGTGTTGCTAGAGCGCCTGGCCGCAGTTCGAGCAGAACTTCGCGTCGGTCCCGTTCGGGCGGCCGCAGTTGCGGCAGTAGACCGTCGTCCCGGGCGCCGGCGCCGTCGCGGTGGAAGATGCCGCCGGAGCTGCCGCGGCCTTGTCGCTGTTCGCCTCGTCGCGGAAGCTGCGCACGCCCTTCCCGAGCTGGCCGAGCACGTCCGGAAGTCTTCCGGCACCGAAGACGATCAGCACGACCGCCAGGATGAGGAGGAGCTCCGGTCCGCCGATGTTCGGCATTGTCGTTCTCCCTCGCGCGCGCCCACGGCGCGCTCTTGTCTTCTCACAGTCTACCCATCGTTCAGACGAAGAGGCCGTCGAGCAGACCGAGGAAGAGCGGGATGACGACGAGGAGCATGAGCGCGGGCAGATAGCAGAGCACCAGGATCAACATGAGGTGCCCTTCGACCCGACCCGCGGCATCGAGCGAGCGTGCGCGCTCGTCGGCCCGGAGTCGCTCTCGCTCGTCGCGCAGCACCGTCAACGCGCCGCGGCCGAGACCACGTGAACGATCAAGCTCGGTCGCGAGAGACGCGAGCGACGAGATCCCCAGGGCTTCGGCCTCGCGCGCGAGCGCCGGATAGAGCGGCGCGCCGAGGGCGTAGGCGCGCGCGGCCGAGCCAAGGATCCCGTCCACGAGCGCCGAGCCGAGCCCGCACTCGGCGATCGCGATCGTCGCGGTCTCGACCGGCCGTCCGGACTCGACGAGGACCATCGTCCATTCGACGAAGGTGACGACGGCGCGCTCCGCACGCGCGCGAGCTCGCCTCGCGATCCTCTCGACGTGCAGCGTTGGCGCGACGAAGCCGCCGTAGCCTGCGAGCGCGATGAGCGCCAGAGGGATCGGCAGGACCAGGGCGGCCGCCGCCGCGATCGCGACGCACGCGATCCCGGTGACCGTCTTTGCCGCGAGGAGCTGCGTCTCGCTCCAGCCGAGGCCGCTCTGGAGCAGGGATTTCCCGGCGACGAGGATCCGGATGCGCCGCGGCCGCTCCGAATGTGGATCGAGCCACGCGAGGCGCGCAAGCACTCGCGATCGCGGGCGCACCGCGAGGGCGACGCAGGCCACCGCGCTCGCCGCGAGGAGCGCGCCAAGGACGGTCACCGTCCGACCGCATTCACCGCGCCGCGGCTCGCGACCAGCCCCGCGACCTCGAGCGCGGCCGCGGCCGGGATCAGGACGAGACGGCCGATCGGAGACGAGAGCGTCTGACCGAGCGATGGCACCGTGATGGCGAGGTAGAGCGCCATCGCCGGAACGAGCGCGGCGAGCAGGACGACCTGAACGCGCAGACCGCCGGTCCGCGCACGGACCTCCTCGTCGACGCGCTCCTCGAACGCGAGACGATCGGCGACCGCCGCCAGGAGGACCGCGGCCCGGTCGCCTGCGAGACGCGAGGTGACCCCGATGGCGAGCGTCTCCAGCGCGATCCGCGCGCGGTCGTCGCGTGAACGGGCAGCCGCGCGGCGCAGCGCGTCGTCGAGCGCCGACCCGAGGTCGAACGTGCGCAGCGCCTCGGCGAACGGTCGACGTGCGATGTCGTCGGCGCTCGCGTCGACCGCGCGGCGGAGCGCCTCGGGGAGCGCGCCGCCGATGCGCAGCGTCGCCTCGGCCCCACGCAGCAGGCGGGTCATGGCGACGCGCGACCGCCGCGAGGCCGTCTCCGCGCGGAGGCGCGCGGCGACCGACGGCGCAACCACCCCGGCGATGATCGCGATCGGTTCGGGGAGCCCGATCGCGCGACCCACCGCGAGGGCGGCGATCACCGCTGCGCCGCGCAGAAGCTCCCACTGCCAGAGCGGTCGCGGCCATCCGAGATCGGCGAGCACGCGACCGTCCGGGTGCGAGCCGGTGGTCGGCACGAGAGCGGTCCGCAGGTGCGGCGCGAGAAGCAGCGCGGTCACCGCGAGCCACATGGCGAACGCGCCCGCGACCGGCGAGCTCAACGGAGCTTGCGCATGAGCCGCACGGGCATGCGCACCTCACGCTCGCCGGCGCGCCAGAGCGAGACGACGCCGCGCTCTTCCACCGCCGCGATCTCGCGGATCGCGCGTTCGCCGGCGCGGTCGCGGGCCACGTGCGCGACGAGCTCGACCGAGAGCGCGACATGGCGCGCGATGGCTGCTTCGCCGAGCTCGCCGCTCCTCGCCAGAAGAAGGGCGAGCCGATCCAGCGCGCCGGCCGCGGAGCCCGCGTGCAGGGTCGTGAGTGAGCCCTCGTGACCCGTGCTGAGCGCCTCGAGCAAGGCCGACGCCTCGCGCGGCGTGCGCACCTCACCGACGAGGATCCGATCCGGCCGCATCCGTAGCGCGTTCGCGACGAGGTCGGCCACGCCCACGGCGTTGCCGTCACGGCCCGGTACGCACTCGAGGTGCACGGCGTGCGAATGCGGAAGGACGAGCTCATTGGTGTCCTCGATGACGACGAGGCGCTCGTCCTCGGGCACGGCCGCCGCGAGCGACCGCAGCAGCGTGCTCTTGCCCGATCCGGTCGCGCCGCTCACGACGATCGTCGCGCGGGCGCGGACACACGCGAGGAGCAGTTCGGCGGCGTCCGGATGCAGTCCGCTCGCCGTCCACGAAGGCGCCGGACCCGAGAGCGGGATGCTGAACCGGCGGAACTTGCGGATCGAGAGGCTCGGGCCGCCGATCGGCGCGATGACCGCGTTGGCGCGGCTGCCGTCCCGCATCCGCGCGTCGACGAATGGCCGCTCGAGCGTGAGCTCGCGCCCGACGCTCGCGGCGATGCGGTGGGCGAGATCGGCGACCTCTTCGATCGTACGGAAGGCGACCTCCGCGCGCGCAAGCCGTCCGGCGCGCTCGACGTACACGTCGGCGGGACCGTTGACCAGCACATCGGTGACGTCGGGGTCGTCCAGCAGCGGTTGCAAAGGACCGAAGCCGAAAAGCTCGGCGCAGAGCGCATCGAGCTGCGTCTCGGTCACGCCGTCGCGGGCGACCGAGCGGACGCGTTCGCGAAGGAGCGTGCGGCGCCGCGGATCCGCGTAGAGCGTGAGCAGCGTCGACGGATCGATCCCGGCGGCGACCTCCGATCTGACGCGCGCGACGAGCGCCGGATCGATCACGCGAGCGCGCGAAGGAGCGCATCCACGGCGCGCAGGGTCGGTGCCCTGGCCGCGAACGAATCGTCAGCGAGATACGGATCGTGTGGGATGGGCGCGAGGAGCGGGAAGCCGACGCGCTCTGCGATGCGAGCCGCGTCCTGCGCCTCCGCCGCGACCACGACGAGCCCGACGGCGCACGGTACCCGGTGGAGAAGCGGCACCGCGCAGAATGCCGCCTGGAGCTGCGCCGACCGAGCTCCGGTCACGACGCAGAGCCGATCGAGCGATGCCAGGACCGCCGGGTCGAGGGCATCCGCGCCGGCACCGAGATCGAGCACGACCGCGCGGTCGGCCGCGCATGCCATGGTGATCTCGATCACCCGGTCGGCGTCGAACGTCGCGTGAAGGGTCGCCGCCCCTGGAAGGAACGGGACCGCGGACCAACGCGAGACGAGGTCTCGCTCGCGGCCCGGCTGCAGGAACGCGTCGGCGATGGTCGCGGCCGAGAGACCCGCGCGGATCGCGAGCGCCGGCGTCCAGCGGTCGAGGTCGACAAGGAGCGGCGCTTCGCCACCCGCCGCCGATCGGTGCGCGACGAGTGCCGCGACCGTGCTCGTCCCAGCACCGGCAGAGAGCGACCAGAAGCCGACGCGCCGCCCACGTCGCAGCGCCGAAGCTCGCGTCGGCACGATGGGCGCGAGCGGCTCGGTCCGTCCGGTGGCCTCGCGCATCAGCGCGAGCGCGACGGCGGCCACGGGAGACGCGTCGAGCAGCGCGCGCAGCCTGCTCACGCGAACAGCCATGCGCCAAGCGCGCCGTCCCGCGTGAGCGCGCGATGCTCCGGCGGCCGTCCGACCGCGCCCGCGTCGAAGACCACCGCCCGCAGCGCGCGGCGTGCGACCAGCGACCGCAGGACCTCACGGGTCGACCACGCGCGACGTCGCCACCCGATGAGGGCATCGGACCCGCGGAGGAGATCCCGGCAAAGCGCTCGTCGCGAGGTGGGGGCGGGCCGGAACGGCGATGGACGCAGAAGGCGCCGCGTCTCGGCGGCGAGGGAGAGCGGACGGACATGGACGAGGTCGAGCACGAGCGCATCGAGCGGCAGCGGTGTGAGGTCTCGCCCGAGGGCCGCGCGCGAGCCGGGTCGTGGCGCGAGTGCCTGCAGCGCGCTGCTCGCGCGGACGCCCGCGAACGCGAGCGCTTGAACGACGCGCTCGGTCTCCTCATCGGCGATCTCGACGAAACGGCCCTCGGGCGTACGCGCCAGGGTCAGGCCGCCGATCCGCGCGACGGCGCCGTCGAAGTCGCCCGCGGCGATGCGCTCGCAGCGGAGGACGCTCATCAGCGCGACCCGGCGAGCGTCAGGATGAACGTGCTCGTGGCGATGCGATCCGCGAAGCGGACCTCGTCGGCTCGTTCGATGGCGATCACCACGCTGCCGATCCGTTCCGTGACGGCCGCGATGCCACCCTTCGGGACGAGGGCTCCGTAGGGCGCGCCGGTCTCCGTCCGGACATCGAGAACGAGCGCCGCCGGTGCGACGATCTCGGTCACGCGCCCGGCGGGCGCCCGGCCTCCGATCGGGACCGCGAGCACGTCCACGAGCGCGCCCGGGACCAGCGCGCCGCCGACTGACTGCGCGGCGCTCACCGGCAGCGCGACGGCCCGCATCCCCGGCGGCACCGCGATTCCCGTCCGAAACGAGGCCGCCTCGTCGCCGAGCGCGTCGCCGAGCAGGATCTGCCCCTTCCACAGCGGGGCGCGCGGCACGCGCCCGACCGCCCGGGATGGGTCCGTGAGGGCGCCGGCGGGGATGGCATCGGGCGGGAGCGCGGCGAAGCTGAGATCGTCGCTTTGCAGCGCGTGCGTCGCGTCAAGGTCGCGCGCCGCGACGACGATCCCCGTCCGCTGCGCGCCGACGTAATAGAGGACGCCGGCGAGCGCGCCGGCCGTGAGGGCGAGGGCGAGCAGCGCGCGCTGGCCGATCATTCAGCGAGCGCGGGCGAGCGCACCGTCACCGCGATCGTGGCCTCGATGGAGCCTTGCTGACCCGACGGCGTGTCGACAAGAAGCATGAAGCGCAGCTGGTACGTCTCGCCTGGCGGCGGCAGCCGGCGCCAGGCGGATCTGAAGGGGACGCTTCCCGGGCCGGCGACGGCGAGAGCGTCTCCGCGGTCCCCCGCGACGAGTGTCCAGCTCCGCACGGGGATCTCCCGAGGTCCGGCGAACGCCCGCAGTCGGATGGTCACGGGTCTTCCGCGCAGCACCTCGACGTGCAGGAGCTGACCGCTGACCGGGGTATCCAACCGGCCGGGACGGAGCTCAGGCCCGGGAGCCTGCGGTCGATCGGGCTGCTCCCGCGGAGCCCACGCTGCCGGGGCGATCGGGCAGCAGGGTACGGTCCCGGTCTCGATCGTCGCCGACGCGGTCGGGCCGATGATCGTCGGGCCGGGCTTGTCAGCGGCCACCTCGCGATCGCCCGCGAGTCTCGCGAGCTCGGAGTCGTCCTGGAAGAAGACCACGCTCACCGGCACGAACCCATCTGAGGTCAGGACGTAGTTCTCGTAGTAGGTCCCGGCGACCGGTCGTCCGTCACCGAGCGACGCTCGGCCGTTGAACGCGGCGCCGTCGAAGCTGCTCTCGGCGCCGGTCACCACCGTGTCGAGGACGCGCGCGTAGCTTCCAGTCGACTCGTGCACGGTCGTCGTGCTGTACGTCGTGAGCAGGCCGTTCCTCGTGGTGACGTCGGCGACGTACGTGTCGGTGACGTAATAGATCCCCGGTGGGGCCGCCAGGTCCGACGCGGGCTCGAGTGTTGGGCCCCGTGGCGTCGGCGCGCTCCAGCGTTCACGATCCGGGTCCCAGGCGAAGGCGGGGCTCGCGCAGGCGAGGGTCACAAGGACCGCGAGCAGGCCGGCACGAGCGATCATCGCGGGGACCCGATCGCCAGGACGCTCACGACGGTGACCGGGCGAAAGGCGAGCGCGCCGAAGATCGGCGTCCGCAGCGGCACGTCGGCGAGGATGCGCACGGCGGGGCTGTCGTACCGAGCGCCAGTGCGGGCATCGACCGCCGGCGCTATCGGGTAGGCGGCGACATCGGCCGCGGCGGCGACCTCCTCCGCGGGCGACGCGAGCAGGGACGTGGACATCTCGAGCTCCCGGGCAAAGTACTCACGCGCGACGGTCGCCGCGTCGCTCGCCAAGCGAAGCCGTCCGGTGCTTGCCAGCTCAGCGTCGTCCTGATCGTTGACCGCGACGAGCACCGCGAGGTCGGCCGCGGACCGAACGCGCGCGGCCGAGACGCGGAGCGCGCCAAGCTGCAAAACCCCCGCGAGGACGACGAGGAGCAGCGGCAGCAGCGCGATCGTCGTGACCGCGGCCATTCCGCCCTCGTCGCGAGCAATCAACGGTTGACCTCGCCGCGCGAGATCGCGCTCGACCGCAGCGGCAGCGTGACGGAGAAGAGAAACGGGATCGCGACGGGATGCTCGCTCGTGACGCTCACGCGAACGGGCTCGCGCCAGCCGACCCGGGCCGGGACCACCTCAACGACGACCCTGTCCGGGTCGATCCCCGATCCTCGTAGCTGATCGGCAAGCAGCTGATGGACCTCTGGCAGGTCGCCGCCGACCTCGCCGGCGAGCCGCGCCGCCTGTACGGTCGCCGCGTCCTGCGCGAGCCAGCGCTCGAGGGCGGATCCGAATTCGAGGATCGCGAAAAGGATCGGGACGAGGATGGCGATCATGAGCGTCGCCTCGAGCGTCGCGAGGCCCCCCGAATCGCGTTGCGCCCTTCTCACCGGACCGCCTGCATCTGGGAGACGAGCGCGGTGAGCCGCGCGACGAGGCCGTTGTTCCAGGCGGACACCCCGATGACAAGGGTCCCCAGGACGACGGCCGCGCCGATGATGTATTCGATCGTCGCGAGACCCTCGGACCGCGAAACGAACCGGCGCAGCACACGCATGAGACAACTCCCCCGCGCTGATGCGGGAAAGCTCTCAGCGAAGCGCGTTCCCTGCGATGGTCAGATCGGCCGGTACCGGAGTACCGGCCGTGCCGATCAGCGGCGGCCGAGCGCCTTGTTCGCCGCGCGCGCGTCCTTCACGCCGACGCCGAGCGTCGTGCTCTTCTTCGATTGGCCGACCATGTAGGCCGACTCGATGTTCACCTTCGCCTTGCCGAGCCGCTTCGCGGCCCGTGCGAAGGTGCCCGGCTTGTCCGCGAGGCGCACCTCGACGAGCTTGCGATCGGAAGCGATCCGGAACTTGCCGCGCTTGAGCGCGCGCCGCGCCTTTCCGGCGTCCTTGTCGTCGACGACGATGTGGATGATCCCCTGCCCGCCGCCGGTTGTCGCCGCGATGCTGCGCATGTTCACGCCCGCCTCGCCAAGCGCGCCCGCGAGAGCGCCGAGCTGTCCCGCGCGATTGGGTAGCTTCACCGTGAGCTCGACAGCCATGCCATTCCCTCCGCGGTTCTTTCGAGAGGGCCGATTCTAGTTAGAGCCGCTCCGCCCAGTGCCTGGCGCCCCAGGCCACCAGGAAGTACCGGATCCGGTCGCTGCGCCTGCGAGCCGCGGCAGAGGTCTGGGCCGGGTGTGTGAGCGCACGCAGAAGACCGATGAGCCGTTCCACGAGCGATTCCTCCTCCCAGGTCATGGCGGTAGGGTGCGCTCTCTCTCGCCGCGACTCGACCGCGCACGACACGGAGCGAACGTGTCACGTGATGCGTTCTAGCGGGCCTTCGCTATCCCCGTCTTGATCTGCTCTTCGGTGAGCGGGCCGCCGAGCTCGAGGTGGCGGATGACGCCGGTGCGGTCGATGAAGAACGTGCTCGGGAGGCTGAGCACGCCGAAGCGACGGGTGGTCGCTCCATCCGTGTCCAAGATGGGCTGGAGCCGGTCGAGCGCGAGCTGGTCCATGAACGAGCGGACCTTGTCGCCGGGCTCCTGAAGGTCGATCTCCAGGAAGACGATGTCCGGCTCGGTCCCAGCGACACGCTGTAGCGCCGGCATCTCCTGGCGGCACGGCTGGCACCACGTCGCCCAGAAGTTCACGACGACGACTTTCCCCCGGGAGGCCGAGAGGCGGAGGGTCTGCCCGGTCGGGACGTTGTACTCGAAGTCCGGCGCGTACGCGCCGATCCGGCCGGCCATCCCTTCACCCTCGATCTGCGCGCGGATCACCCCGACGTTCGTCGGTCCGGTGAAGGGCTGGTTGAAGGGCAGCGCCGGCCACACGAGGGCGGCGAGCGACGCGAGGGCGATCGCGCCGATGATGATCGCCGCGAGCCACCGCGGCAGCGCCGTCGGGCGCTGCGTCACTTCCGCGCTGCTCATCCGAGGAGCGGCAGGAAGTTGAACAGCTGCGCGAGCCGCGCGAACTGCCCGGACACGAGGACCAGACCCATCACGATGACGAGCGTACCGCCCACGGCGTTCACCAGACGGACATGCGCCGCGAGCGCGCGCGCGACGCGCCGCGCGGCTCCGAGGCCACCGGCGAGCAGCAGGAACGGGACGCCGAGCCCGAGAGCGTACGCGAGGAGGAGCGCCGCGCCGGATGCGAGATCGGAGTTGAGCAGGAGGTCGAGGATGAGGGCCAGGTAGGGGCCGACGCACGGTGTGAAGCCGATGCCGAAGGCGATCCCGATGAGAAAGCTTCGCGCGAAGCCGGTCGTGCCTCCCTCGAGGCGCAGGTCGAGCCCCTGCGCGAGGAATGGGATGCGGATGAGCCCGAGCATCTGCATCCCGAGGACGACGAGCAAGAGTCCGCCGATGCGCTGGAGCCAGACGACCATCTCGCCGGCGAGCGCGCCGACGAGCGCGACCGCGACCCACAGGAGCGTGAACACGGCCGAGAACCCGACGACGAAGGCGAGCGCGTGCGCGATCGTGCGTGCCCGCTGCGTCCCCGCGAGCGCCGCCTCGCCGGCCATGTCGACAAGGAATGCGGGCACGAGCGGAAGCACGCATGGCGAGAGGAACGAGAGCATCCCCGCGCCGAACGCGATGGCGATGTTCACTCGGAGCGCTCCCTCGCGTAGCGGAGAAGCTCGAGACCGTAGAAGCGCGCCGGCCCTTCGAGCGTCATCGCGCACTTCTCGGCGACCCGTCGCGAACGGACGTTGTCCGGGAGGATGAGGGCGACGATGCGCCCGAGCGCGAGCTCGCCGAAGCCGTAGTCCAGGAGCGCGCGTGCCGCCTCGGTGCCGTAGCCCCGGCCCCACGCGCGCGGGGCGAGCTCGTACGCGACCTCGACCTCCGGTCCTTTTCCTTCGACCGGGAAGAGGCCGACCTGTCCGAGGAACTCGCCGCTCGCGCGCGCGTCCAGCGCCCATAGCCCGAGGCCGGGCGGTTGCCGCGCGGTGAACGCCATCGTGCGGCTGAGCCGCTGCGTGGTCTCGGCCACATCCTTGGACGGCGGGCTCGGCGTCCACTTCATCACCTCGGCCGACCCGAAGACGTCATGCAGAGCGAGGGCGTCATCCTCGCGGTACGGGCGGATCACGAGGCGTTCGGTCTCGAGCGGGAGCGGCACCCTAGCCGATCGCTTGCGCGAGGTCGGCGATGAGATCCGCGATGGTCTCGATCCCGACCGAGAGTCGGACGAGACCGGCGGGTGGCGCGAGCTTCGTGCCTCGCACCGAGCCGTGAGTCATGGCGAGCGGGACCTCGATGAGCGATTCCACACCGCCCAGGGATTCGCCGAGCGCGAAGATGCGCGTCCTCGCGGCCATGCGGCGCGCGGCGGCCTCGCCTCCGCGCAGCTCGAACGAGAGCATCCCGCCGAACAGGCGCATCTGGCGCTTCGCGAGCTCGTGCTGTGGATGGGTGCGCAAGCCCGGATAGTTCACCCGCGTCACCTTTGGATTGCCGGCGAGCCACTCCGCGATCGCCTGCGCGTTCGCCGCGTGCCGCTCCATGCGCACCGCGAGCGTCTTCGTCCCGCGGAGGACGAGCCATGCGTCGAAGGGGCCGGGGACCCCGCCCGCGGCGTTCTGGATGAAGGCGAGCCGCGTCCGGAGAAGGGGGTCGTTCCCGGCGAGGGCGCCGCCGACGACGTCGGAATGGCCGCCGAGGTACTTCGTCGTCGAGTGCAGCACGAGGTCCACGCCGAGCTTGAGTGGCTGCTGCAGATACGGGCTCGCGAAGGTGTTGTCCGCGATCGCGAGCGCGCGCGCGCGATGCGCGATCTCCGCGAGCGCGGCGACGTCGAGAACCTTGAGGAGCGGGTTCGACGGCGTCTCGATCCACATGAGCTTCGTCTTGCGGCGGATGGCCCGGCGGACCGCCGCGGGACGCCTCATGTCGACGGCGGTGAGCGAGATGCCGGCGCGGTCGAATACCCGCGCGAAGAGCCGGTAGGTCCCGCCGTACACGTCGTCCCCCATGACGACGTGATCGCCCTCCTCGAGGAGGTGCGCGACAGCGTCGCTCGCGGCCATGCCCGATGCGAACGCGAGCGCCCACCGTGCCCCTTCGAGCGAGGCAAGACACGTTTCGAGCGCGGTCCGCGTAGGGTTGCCCGTCCGCCCGTACTCGAAGCCCTTGTTCTTGCCGACGGCGACCTGCGCGAAGGTGGAGGTCTGAAAGATCGGGACGACGACCGCGCCGGTCGTGACCTCGGGTTCCTGGCCCGCGTGGATCGCGAGCGTCTCGAATCCGGCTTTGCGGCCAGCCGACCTCACCACGCGGACGAGTATGGCGGGCGGCTAGTTCGCGATCTTGTCGTGGTCGCGCACGGTCGCCCGCTGCTCCTCGACGAGCGCTTCGACCCGCTCGCTGTACTCGAGCGCTGCGCGCGTGCGTGCCCGGACGGCGTCGAGCAGCGGGCCCATGGTCGCATCGGTGGGCAGCTCGGCGGCGAGCTTGACCGCGACGTCGAGCTCGCGCAGCACCTCGCGCAGCGAGACAAGTGATTCGGAGAGCTCCGGCGGCGCCTGGGGCGAGAGCCCCGCCTGCGCGGCGATCTCGAGCGAGGGACCGTCGATGCTGCGGACGTGGCCGCTGAGCTGCCGGCGGAGGCCCGCGATGTCCGCTGAAAGAGCCGCGTAGCCGCGCTGATCGGCGTCGGCCCAGGCGCGTGTGAGATTCACGAGCTCAACACGGTTTTCGGCGCCGTATCGCTCGAGCAGGCGGGAGATGTGCGCCTTGACCCCCTGCTCCGAGATGCCCAGCTCCGCCGCGACCTCCTTGTTCGTCGCGCCGCGCGCGACCATGCGCACGATCTGGTGCTGCCGAGGCGTGAGCGGGCGGTCCTTGGCCATGCGCCGAAAGTCTATAGCCTTTCGTACATATCGAGGCTCAGATGGCCTCACCGGGCGGCGTACGACCACCGTGCACTTGGATGATGGCGCGTCATCGTCGAGAACCGACGGCCGTGGGGACCGAGAGCGACCGTGGGCTGATCGCCTTCGTGTGCGTGAGGTCCGCGCACCACAACGGCAAAGCGCCGCCGGACCACCTCACGATCCACGACGGGCAGTGGGCCTACTGCCCGCAAGACTCGCGAGCGGACGAGCACGAGTGGCAGCCGACGGGCGGGGTGCGCCTGAGCGACATGCGGGCGGTCGTGCGGCGCCTGAAGGACGGCTCCCAGCCGCTTCTCTCTAGCGCGTCGCGCGCCGCTGGTGCGCGACGAACTCGAGGAGGTCGGCTTTCGTGATGATCGACACGGGACGGTCATCTCGCGCCGCGAGAAGGGCCGGCGCTCCGCCCGACAGCTCCTGGTAGAGGCGCTCGATGTCGTCGGTCGCCTGGACGACCGGGAACGGCGCCTCCATGACCCGCTCGACGCGCTCGTCCACCAGCGCGGGCTCGCGGAAGACTCGGTCGAGCATCGTCTTTTCCTGGACGCTGCCCACGATGTCGGTCACTTTGCCGGCCGCGCCGTCGGAGGTGACCGGGATCTGCGATATCCCGTAGCGCTGCATGGTGTCGATCGCGCTCCGGACGGTCTCGGTCTTGGAGACGCAGATGAGCTCCGGGGTTCCCGAGCGATCCTTCACCACGTCGCCCACGGTCGACGGGACGACGAACCCGAGGAACCCGTTCTGGCGCATCCACTCGTCGTTGAAGATCTTCGAGAGATAGCTGCGACCGGAGTCGGCGAAGAGGACGACGACGAGCGCGCTCGCGTCGAGATCCTTGGCGATCTCGAGCGCCGCGAACATCGCCGTACCTGACGAGCCGCCGACGAGGATGCCCTCTTCGCGCGTCAGCCGGCGCGCGGTGAGGAAGGCGTCGCGGTCCGAGACCCGGACCCAACGATCGACCATCGCGGGATCGAACGTCCCGGGGTAGAAGTCCTCGCCGATCCCCTCGGTCTTGTACGGGTGGATGTCCCCCGTGTAGATCGAGCCCTGAGGATCGGCGCCGACGATCACGACACCGCCGTTCCGCTCCTTCAGGTACTTCCCCGCCCCGGTCACGGTGCCGCCGGTCCCGACGCCGGCGACGAGGTGGGTGACGCGTCCCTCGGTCTGTTCCCAGATCTCGGGGCCGGTCGTGCGGTAGTGCGCCTCGGGGTTCATCGCGTTGTAGTACTGGTTCGGCTGGAACGCGCCGGGGATGTCGCGCGTGAGCCGGTCGGCGACCTTGTAGTACGACTCGGGCGACTCCGGTGGCACGGCGCTCGGGCAGACCACCACCTCGGCCCCGTACGCGCGCAGGAGATCACGCTTCTCCTGGCTCTGCTTGTCGGCCATCGTGCAGATCAGCCGGTAGCCTTTGATCGCCGCGGCCATGGCGAGGCCGACGCCGGTGTTCCCGCTCGTGGGCTCCACGATCGTGCCGCCCTTGCGGAGAAGGCCGCGCCGCTCGGCGTCCTCGATCATGAGCGCCCCGATGCGGTCCTTCACCGAGCCGCCCGGATTCAGGTGCTCGAGCTTCGCGACGATCGTCGGCCGGAGGCCGGCGGCGATCCGTCCCAGACGCACGAGCGGCGTGTGGCCGACGAGCGCGAGCACGTCCGGTGCGATCGTCACGCGGTCGAGTCTAGGCGCGGCTATCCGCTGCGCCGCTCCGCGAGCAGGTACAGGCCAACCGCCATCAGCACCAGCGGGACAACGTACGGGACGAGACCCGCCCCGTTCGCGAGTGTGTCGGGAGCGACGACGTCCACGAGCGCGACGAGCGCAAGCACGGCCGCGAGGACGAGGGGCACCCAGCGCTCGCGCGCGGCGGCGAAGACGACGAGGAGGCTGAGGGCGAGCGTCCCAAGAAAGATCGGAAAGCGCGTCTCGTCGGGGAGCGAGAGCCAGAACGGAATGAGCAGACCGGCCGCGAAGCCGATGAGGACGGCCGCCGGCACCAGATACACGTATTGCCGCGCGCCGACCCACCACGCCGCGCCGAATGCGATCCCGAGGAAGAGGAAGAGGTCATAGCCGGCGTCGGCGCGGCCCGCGGCCTGGAGCAGGAAGCCCGCGCCGATCGCGAGGAGGACGGCGCCCCCGAGGATGCCGCGTCGGGCCGGAGCGACCGGGCGCTTCAGAGCCGCGAGTCTAGCGGCCGCTCCTTCGCTCGCCGGGAAGCTCGCCCGCCGCGAGGCTGCGCGGCGCTTCGCCCTGCAGCGATTCTCCGTAGAGCAGGCCGGTGCCGGTGTTGAAGACGACGACCTCGTCGTCCGCCCCGATCCAGCCGTCCCCGCGGAGCTTCCCGGCGGCCGCGAGCGCGGCCGCACCCTCGGGACACACGAGCATCCCCTCGCGCTCTCCGGCGACGCGCATCGCGCGCGCGATGTCCGCGTCGGTGACCGCGACCGCGGTCCCGTTCGTCTCGCGAAGCGCGCGCAGCACGATGAAGTCACCGAGGGCCTTCGGGACGCGGATCCCGGCCGCGAAGGTCCGCGGGTCCGGCCAAGGGTCCGATTCGTCGCGGCCCTCGGCGAACGCGCGCACGATGGGCGCGCAGCCCTCGGCCTGTGCCGCGACGAAGCGCGGCCGCTTGCCATCGAGCCAGCCGATCCCGCCCAGCTCGGAGAACGCCTTCCACATCCCGATGAGTCCGACGCCGCCCCCGGTCGGGTAGACAATCACGTCCGGGACACGCCAGCCGAGCTGCTCGGCGAGCTCAAAGCCCATCGTCTTCTTTCCTTCGATGCGGTACGGCTCCCGCAGGGTCGACGCGTCGTACCAGCCGGACCGCTCGCATGCCCGACGCACGACCGCGCCCGCGTCCGCGATCGAGCCGGGCACGAGGTAGACCTCCGCGCCGTACGCGGTGGTCTCTTGCACGATGACCCCAGGAGTGGTCTCGGGCATGACCACGATCACGCGGATCCCCGCGCGGGCGCCGTACGCCGCCCAGGCCGCGCCGGCGTTGCCGGCGGTCGGGAGCGCGAGCGTGCGGACGCCGAGCTCGACCGCGCGCGTGACCCCGACCGCCGCGCCGCGCGCCTTGAACGTCCCTGTCGGGAGCAGGCCCTCGTCCTTGACGCGCAGCTTCTCGATACCGAGCGCGTGCCCGAGGCGCGGAACGTCGTCGAGCGGAGTGATCGGCTCGCCGAGCGAGACGCGATCGTCGCCGCGCATCGGAAGGAGCTCCTGGTACCGCCACAACGTCCAGGGCCGAGCGGCAAAGGCTTCGCGGCGAAGCGTCTCTCGCGCGCGCACGAGGTCATAGCGGACAAGAAGCGGGCCGCCATCGTTCTTGCACACCTGCGCGAGCTGCTCGAGCGTGAAGTCCTCGCCACATCGGGAGCACTCCAGATGGGTCGCGAAGCCGCTCACGCGGCGCGTTCGATCTTCGCGCCCAGCGCCCGGAGGCGCGTGTCCAGCTCCTCGTAGCCGCGATCGATCTGCTCGATGTTGTTGATCACGCTCCTGCCTTTGGCGGAGAGCGCCGCGGCAAGCATGGCCATGCCGGCGCGGATGTCGGGGCTGCGCACCTCGGCGCCGCGCAGTTTCGATGCACCCATCACCACCGCGCGATAGGGATCCGCGAGCACGATGCGCGCTCCGAACTCGCGTGTCAGCGTGTCCACGAAGTAGAGACGTCCGTCGAACATCCACTCGTGGATGATCACGACACCCTCGGCCTGCGTGGCGTAGGCAACGGCCATGCTCGTGAGGTCGGTCGGGAATCCAGGCCAGATGTTCGGCTTGACCTCGAGGATCGCGTCGCCGATCTCGGTCTGGATCTGGTAGCGCTCGCGCGCGGGAACGAATAGGTCTTCACCGCGCACCTCGCTCGCGATGCCGAGGCGGCCGAAGACGAAGCGCGTCATGCGCAGGTGCTCGGGCACGGCCTTCCGGATGGTGACCTCGCCGTGCGTCATCGCCGCCGTGGCCATGAGCGAGCCGATCTCCATGTGATCGCTGAGCACGGTGTGATCGGTCCCGCGCAGTCGTTCCACACCGTCGATGACGAGCGTGTTCGTGCCGATCCCGGTGATCTTCGCGCCCATCGCGACGAGCGCCTTGCAGAGCTGCTGTACGTGCGGCTCGCTCGCCGCGTTCCGCAGCGTCGTGTGTCCCTTCGCGACGCTCGCGGCCAGCACCGCGTTCTCGGTCGCGGTGACCGACGCCTCGTCCAAGATGACGTCCGCGCCCTTCAGTCCGGTGGTGGTGACCGTGAGCCCTTGCGATGGATCGAGCGCGACGCCGAGCTCGCCGAGCGCCAGGAAATGGCTGTCGACGCGGCGCCGACCGATCACGTCGCCGCCCGGCTGGCCGAGCACCGCGCGCCCGCGACGGGCGAGCAGCGGCGCGGCGAAGAGGAGCGACGGACGGATCTCGCGGGCGAGGGCCGCGGGCAGCTCGTCGGTCCGGAGCTCCTTCGCGGTGATGCGCACGGTGTGACGGTCGACATCGACGACGCTCGCGCCCAGCGTGCTGGCGATCTCGAGCATGTTGCGCACGTCGCGGATGTGCGGGAGGTTGCGCAGCGTCACCGGTTCGTCGGTGAGGAGGCTGGCCGCGATCAGCGGAAGCGCTTCGTTCTTGTTGCCGGCCGGAGTGATCTCTCCGCGCAGCGGCGTCCCGCCCTCGACGACGAAGCGTGCCATCGCGCGAAAGGGTAGCGGCTCGCTACGGCTGGAGGCTGAAGTTGGCGGCGATCTGGTCGAACGTCGACCGGTAGGTCTCGGCGTCCTCGGTCCGTGTCGTGAAGGTGATGACGAACGCGTCCTTCCCCTTCAGGGCGACGTACTGGAAGAACGACGCGTTGAGCTGCCCGTTGGCCGTCTGGATCGGGAACTCGTAGCGGATGCGGCGGCCATCGAGATCACCGATCCGTGCGGACTCGACCTTGGGAGCGTTCGTCTTCAGCTGCACCTCGACCTGGGACGAGGCCAGCTGCGCGAATACGTCAGCGGTCATCTCCGACGGCAGCGCCTGGTGGAGGACGTTCAGGTTCGTCAGCAGCCCGCGGCCGGGGGTACCAAAGTCGAAGGCGATGACCTTGATGCCTTGCTGGATCAGTGTCTGAAGCTGCTCGAGCGAGTACGCCTGACCGAACGTTGGATTCTGGTCGACCATCGTCTTGAAGGCCGCGTTCATCGTTTGCGGATCCATGTCGATCGCGCGCCACGTCGGCGGGATCCCCATGCTGAACCCATCCGCGGCGCGTGTGATCGTCGTCCAACCCGTCGGGAGTGGGCTCCTGGTCGGCGACGGCGACGGCGTCGGCGATGGGGTCGGGCTGGGTATTGGCGTCGGGCTCGGTGACGCGGTCGCGGTCTCTGCGCCACACGCGGCGAACAGGAGTGCCGCGACCACGAACAGACGTCTCCAACGCATGCGAAGGATGCTAGGGACTGCCACAAGCAGACAGCCGCGTAGTCATCGCATCTTCTCAGGTGGCGTTGAGGTCCCTCTCATGCGGCGGTGCGTCCACTCCCGCACGGTGGGAGACGAGCTCGCGGTATCGCGGGCATCACGAAACGAAGGAGACACGCGATGAACATCCGAAAGCACGTCCTCGCCGCGATCGTCGGAGGGTCGGTCCTCGCCGGCGCGGCGATCGGCGCGATCTCGTTCGGAGCCGGTTCGCTCAGCGCGTTCGCGGCGACGGGCACCGCGACTGGTTCCGGGTTCCGCATGGACACCCCGGCCGCGTCACCCGGCGTCTTCAAGCCGAACGAGGATCCGGCCCACGAGGCGACCGAGAGCGCGCAACGCGAAGCGCAGGAGAACGCGGGCCAGGTCCCGACCGTCCCCTGAGCTCGATCGATCGGGATCGCGCGAGGTAGTGGCCGAGCGCGATCCCGACGTTCGTTTCTGGGCTACGGGATCACGAGGTGCACAGGGTTGCCGCGGATGTTCACCTCCCAGGTCGTCACATCCTGGCCGGAGGTCCCGACGTTGTACTGGATCTTCCACCAGCCCGGTTGCGTCTCGCCGGGCGGCGTGGGCGCGTCGTAGCTCGTCGGCAGGGGCACGGTGATGGTGACCCACTGGTTGTTGTAGTAGGTCGTAAAAGCGTTGGACGTCGCGAGTGAAGTCTGTGGGCCACCGCTCGTTGGCGCGCCCCCGGAGCTGCCCGTGGCCGTGAATCGGAAGCTCGCGTCGACGTAACCGGTTGCCGTTGGCTGCTCGATGCGGAGCGTCGTGTTCGTGACGTCTCCCGGGTCGAAGAGCCTGATTTCGAGGGTCTTCCCCGCGTACACCGCGTCGACCTGCGCGAGATAGAAGAGCGCGGTCGTGTTCGCGATGTTCACATAGGCGCACATACGACTTTGCCCGTAGACCCGCGCCGCGCTGCCCGACATGGTCGTCACCTGGATCCCGAAATTGTTGAGGCCGCTCTGGGCTGTGGCGCCCTGGCTCGTCGTGACCTGGAGCCGATAGCTTCCCTCGCCGAGTCCAGAGGCGAGCTGCCACCAGTGGTTGTGGTACGGGTTCGTCGCGCAGTCCGGTGAGCTGAGTCCGGTGTAGAACGCGCCGTAGTTGTGGTCGCCGCCGTAGTCGACGCTCTTGTCCACGTAGTCCATGTTCGCGAACAGGCCGCCGTCCGTCGCCATGAGCACGTCGTCCGCCGTTGAGTAGGGGGTTCCCTCCATGTTCCAGAGCTTGAACTCGGTGGTGACCTGTCGCGTGCCGGCGATGCTGTACCAGGCCTCGCCCATGCCGAGGTGTTGGAACGGCGTTGAGGTCCGGCGGCCTGTCGGGCAGAAGATCGGATCGAAGATCCAGACCGCGCCTCCGAGCGTGCCGGCGGGGAACTCGACGATGTACGAGTAGCCGTTCGCGTCGTACTGCGTGTTCAGGGTCGGTGCCGGGTTGTAGTAGGTCGAGTACGCGTCTCCATTGGAACGGTCTCCGCCCTTCGCGATCACCGCGCCCCAGAAGCCTTGCGAGGCGTCGGTGCCGATCCCGGTCGCCGACGGAACGGCCGGGCACGCGTTGTACGGGTCGGTGTTGCGACAGAGCGTCGCGACACCGTAGTAATCCTGCGGGCTGCCCATGGGCAGGGGAAGCACGAACTCGGCGCGCGAGTTCCGCTCTCCCGGGAACGTCGCGACGCCGACGATCTTCGCGAAGTAGCTCTGGACGGGTGCGCGGATCGTGACCGCGAGCGCGCGGTTGTTGAGCGAGTCCTGCACCGGAGTGACCGAGACACCGCCGACGCCGTTGGTGTAGCCATTCTTCGTGGCCTCGGCGAGCGCCGCGGTGTTGGCCCCCGTCGGGTCTCCGGGGAGGTAGACCACACCCGCGAGCGCGGCGGCGTCCGCGGCCCGTTGCATGCGGACGAGGTTGAAGGAGAACCAGCTGACGTCGACGCCGAGTCCGACGAGGGCGATGAGCAACGTGAGAAGCAAGGCCGCGACGACGATCGTTTGACCGTGCTCGTCTTTAACGAGTCGCATTGAGAGGCATGACCGCGGTGTCGCTCAGGTTTATGGTCGCGAGCCCCGCGGCGACCAGGCGAAGCGGCGTGTACGCCCGGTACACGTAACGCACCGTGATGCCGACCGAATCCGCCGGAGTGACGTTGTTCCGTGAGCACGCGGGCCAGCCGCTCGACTGCTGCGCGAAATCGAGAGGCTCTCCCGCGACGACCGGCCCTCCGGCGGCCGAGAAGATCCAGACGTTCACCGCGCCGGGTGTCTCACCGCCCGTCGTCGTCGCTTTGTAGATGTGAATGTCGGTCACGCTCGCCGTCGACACCTGAGCACCGGAGGCGGTGAGGACGCGCTCGACCGCGGCGATGACGAGTGGATCGACGGTCGAGGCGTTCGGGGAGTTGCCCGCGGCGCAGCCGAGCGCACCGCCGCCGTTCACCAGGGCGCCCGCGACGCGCGCCCCCTCGCGCGTGGCCGCCGCGATGGTCATCGCCTGGTTGATCGCGTTGGCGAGCTCGATCACGCCGAAGACGAGGACGAGGAGCAGCGGAACGAGGAGCGCGAGCTCGGTGGTGGCCTGAGCGCTTTCGTCGCGCCTCACAGCGTCGGCTCCTCGCGGACCGCCGTGCTTCGCTGGAACGTGATCGAACCGGCGATGAACTTCCCGAACGTCGTCACCCACTGGTGCGTGTAGGTGATGCGGACGCCGATGGTGTCCACGGTCGTGTGCGCCACATCGCAGCCGTCCAGGGCGTCACACCGATCGCTTTCCGGGTAGTCGGCGGTCGTAAGGGTGTACGGGATCGTGACCGACGCGCCGCCACCGTAGGAGCAGGTCAGCGAGCCGGTGCGGTCGTAACTCTGCACGTTCGAGCCGATCTGGTTTCCGTTCGAGTCCGACCAGTAGATCTCGACGCGCGCCACCCGGGAAGGCGTCGTCGGCGGTGTGAGGTCCCGCTCGATCGCGCGAAGGACCTGGCAATCGGTTCCTTCGGTCTTCCCCCCTTCGGCGGCGAGGAGCGCCGCGGCGCGGCTCACGAAGTTGACGGTGCTCGCGGCATTGAGAAGGACCCCGAACTCGACCAGACCAAAGATCAGGAGGAGAAAGATCGGGAGGACGATGGCGAACTCAATGAGCGCCTGCCCACGATCCGTGCCCTCCCGCGCCATGGTGAAGCGAAGGATGGCCGACCACGAAGCCGAGGCTGCTGGTACTTCCGGCTAATCAATGGTGACCCGGACTCTACGGTCGAGGATTGTTCTAGGACCCGACCAAGGACGGCCAAGCGAACGGACTCACGTCTCGTCTCAGGGCGGGCGGTCTGGTCGGCGGTCGATTTGGCGTCACGCGAGTGGCACAGCCCCTGCAAGCCCACCCCTCACCGGCGCGGCTGCCTGCCTGGCGGGCGCGTCAATGATGCGGAGGAGCCAAGATGAGACGTGCCACGATCGCGCTTGCCGTCGCCGCGGCGGTCATCCTCACCGGCCTGTTCCAGCGTCCGCCCGCGGCCGCACTCGGTATGACCCAGGTCACGCTTAACTGCACCGACGGGACGAGCTTCACGATCGTGGTCGACGCCGACACCCTGACCGGTCTTGTCGCCTCGGTCCAAGGGATGGTCGACTATCCGGCGGGTCTCAACTGCACGCTGATCCAGGTCCCGCTCCTAACGTTGTTCGGGCACGTTGCCCTCGCGACCAACCCGAACAAGATGGTCGTCGCCGGCGGCCGGTGGCTCGTCACCTGCACCGAGGTGGCCAAAACCGGAGGATTCACAACCTCCGTACCCCCGGGAACCGTCGCCTCCGGGGCGAACCGGCCGACGTTCGCGATGCTTCTGCCCGCGCCCCTCGCATCGGGGTCCACGCCATGCGACGAGGATCTGGCAAACGGGTGCATCTGGGTGAACATCGGCGCGAACGTCCACCTCAACGGCCAGGGCGTGCTCGAGGGCTCGATCAACGAGACGATCCCGGAGAATCAGTCCTGCCCGAACATCGCCGACGTGAACGGACCAATCCCGCTCGGCCCCAGCCATTTCGACTCGAAGCCAATGCCCGCGAGCTGCCTCTTCGTGAGCGGGAGCACGGCGCTCACAACCACGTACGTCACGCACGTCTTCGGCTTCACCTTCACGGTCATCTCCGGCCTCTCGGAGAGCCCCGCATCTGCGGTTCACTCGCAGTTCGTGGACGTAGGCAACCCTTCGTCGGTCAGAGATCAGCTGAACGCCCCACCGGTTCCCCCGAACAGCAACTGCGATAGTCACGCGAGCATCACCGATGGGAACTTCACCCTGCAGAACGGCAACATCAACGTGTACGGCGGCTGAGCCTGATCCTTCGCCAGGTCGCAAGACAGCGGGCCGTCGTCGGCCCGCTGTCGCTTTCTAGCGGGGGTCTATCTCGGCGCGACGGACCGCGAGCGCGCGGCCGTAGGATCGGACCGTCACGGTCAGCAGGGCCAGGAGCGTCGCGGTGACCACGATCGCAAGATCGAGCATTTCCCTCTTACCTCCACGCGAGATCGTCTGCGTGAGGTCTAACTGCCGCGTGCGCTCTATCCCCTCGCCCGAACGGAGGAGGAAGGAGGTACGGGGGCTCCGTTGCGGAGGCGGTCTACGTCATTTGGAGGACCCGGCGGCTTGGCGACGTCAGTAACCGACCGCGATCCCGATCTTCGTTCCCTCGACGCCGCCGCGTAACCCGTTCTCGTCGATCGCGATCGCGGATGGCCGCGCGAAGTTCGTGGCGAGCACGTCGTCGACCTTCACGTCGATCTCGTGTCCTTTCGCGGCGAGCGCGGCGCGGACGCTCTCGGGGATGCGCGAGTCGACCAGCAGCATCTCGCCTTCGTCGTGCACCCGTGGCCGACTCGTCGCGTCCTGCGGACCATCTCCGTAGTCGATCGCGTTGGTGAGCGTCTGCACGACCGCGCTCATGATCTTGCGGCCTCCCGGCGCCCCGCAGACGAGGACCGGCCGACGGTCTCGCAGCGCGATCGTGGGCGCTCCCGCCCAGAGCACGCGCTTGCCCGGCGCGATCGAGTTCGCCCGGCCCGGGCGCGGATCGAACCAGTACATCCCGTTGGTGATCAGGACACCGGTTCCCTTCGCCATGAACGCAGAACCGAAGCCGCCGCCGAGCGTCGCCGTGAGCGACACGCACATCCGCCCGCGATCCACGACGTTGAGGTGCGTCGTGTTCGGAAGGTCCGCCATGGTGGTGAGCCGCTCGCCAAAGGCGGCGCGCAAAGCGACAGCGATCCGATGAAGGCTTTCCGCTCCGAGCTGCTCGTGCCGCCGCAGGTCTTCGCGCGCGAGATGCTCGAGCGACCGCGCGACCGTTGGACCGCCGGTGAGTCCGGGAAGCGTGAGCACCTCGTGGCCGCGATAGTCGACGCAGAGTGGCTCGCGCTCCACGGCCTCGAAAGCGCGGAAATCCTCGCGCGTCAGGATGCCGCCCTGCGCGCGGACGTCGTCCGCGATCGCCGCGCCGAGCTCCCCCTGATAGAGCGCCTTCGCACCGCCTCGGGCGATCGCCTCGAGCGAGCGCGCGAGGTCCGGCTGGCGAAGACGCTCGGCCGGCTCGAAGCCGGTCGGCGGCCGATACGGCGCGCCGCCCTCGCGGAAGTACACGCGTTTCGCTTCGGCGCTGCGATGCAGGCGCGCCGCGTACGCGCCGAAGACCAGCGTGCCGTACCAGTCCATCACGAAGCCATCGCGGGCGAGGCGGATCGCCGGCTCGAAGATCCGGGCCCAAGGGAGCTTTCCAAAACGGCGATGCGCCATCTCGTACGCGGCGACGGCACCGGGCACGCTCGCCGAGAGCGGACCCTCGACGTTGTGGTCGCCCTTCACGGCCGGCCACCCGTACATTCCCGAGCGGACCTCACCACCCGTGAGCTCGAACATCTCCGGACGCGCCGCGAGCGGAGCGCGCGTCGACCCGTCGAAGCACGTTGCGGCCCCATCACGCCAGATCAGGATCCCGGCGATTCCCCCGAGCCCGCTCCCGATCGGCGCGACGACCCCGAGCGCGAACGCGGTTGCGAGCGCGGCGTCGAGGGCGTTCCCGCCGGCCTGCAGGATCTCGAGCCCCGCCTCGGCCGGGAGCGGATCGGCCGTGACCATGGCGTTCGGAGCGGCTGCCTCGGTCCGGGTGAAGCGCCACTCGCTCTTCGTCGCCACCGCTAGCTCAGCTGCTTCGTGATCCTCGTGGCCTCATCCTGGCCGAACGCGCGCATCGTCCGGCTGCGTCCGTTCCCCGAGAGGCCGTACTCGAGCGCGGTGCGGAGCGCGGCGTCGTCGTTGGGCGCATCGAGGATCGCGACCGCGTCGAACTCGCCGAAGGTGAGATAGACGTCGATGAGCTTCCCGCCCACGCGATCGAGCCGCTCGCGCGTCGTGGCCACGCGCTTATCCCAGTCCTTGATGGTCTTGATGCCCTGCTCGGTGAAGCTGATGAGGGTGATGTAGCGAGCCATCGGGCGGATCCTCCTCGGAATGCTGCGCGGTACCGCGCGGCGGCCCTAGGCTAACTCCAATGCGGTACGCGGCCATCGGGTTCGATCTTCTCACCGCCCTCCTCGACACGTGGTCCCTCTGGTCCGATGTCGCCGGCGGCCGCCCGCTCGGCATGCGGTGGCACGCGGCGGCGCAGGAGCTCCTGCGCGGCAAGCGTTATCGGCCGTTCGACGACGTCGTGCGCGAGGCCGCGAGCCAGGTGGGCGTGCCGCGCGCGGGCGCCGACGCGCTTCTCCGCCGATGGGGCGAGTTCGAGCCGTGGCCCGACGTTCCCCCGGTGCTCGCGAAGCTCGATGGCACGAAGCGCTTCATCGTCACGAACTGCTCGCGCAAGCTTGGGCGCCTCGCGGCGTTCCGGGCCGGATCCTTCGATCTCGTCGTCACCGCGGAGGAGGCCGGCGCGTACAAGCCCGATCCGCTTCCCTACCGCATGGCCCTCGACCGCCTTGCGCTCGATCCGGCGGAGGTCCTCTTCGTCGCCGGATCGGCGCACGACGTCGGCGGCGCGGCGCGGGTGGGCATGGACGTGTATTGGGCGAATCGGGGCGGCGCCCCTGCGCCGAGCGACGGTCAGGCGCTTCGCGAGGAGCCCGACTTCCGCGCCCTTCTGGAAACGGTGGGAGTTTGATGATCGGCCGCGCCGCGATCACCCAGCGCGACGACGGCTCGCTCGCCGACCCGCGTACCGACGCCGACTGGCTCGAGTGGGTCGCCGCCGGCGCCGTCCGCAACTGGTGCTCCGATGATCTCCTCGCGGACTGGCTCGACGAGTACGGCGAGCGTCATGGCTTCCGCCGCGACGACCAGCTCTCCGGATACGACCCGGTCTTCGATCTCGCGCGGTACCTCATGGACCAAGGCCGGCGGTTCGAGCAGGCGGTCATCGTGGATCTGCAAACGCGCTGGCCGGTCCAGCGCATCGCCACGCGGCCCGACGAGGCCCGCTCGCTCCAAGCGGCCGAGGCGACGTGGGAGGCGATGAAGGGTGGCGCGCCGCTCATCGCGTCCGCGGTGCTGCGCGATCCGGAGCGGCGCGCGTACGGCATCGCGGACCTCCTGGTGCGCTCCGACGTGCTCGGGGAGCTGTGTCCGGACGCGTTCATCGGCGATCAGCTCGAGCTTCCGGTGGTGGCGCTTCGCCATGGCCGGCATTACCGCGTCGTCGACATCAAGTTCTCCACGCTCAAGCTCTTGAAAGACGGCGGTCTGGGCGCCGACGGCGTCGCGGTCATGGCGCAGGCGTGGACCTACAACGAGGCCCTCGGCCGGCTGCAGGGCTACACCCCGCCCGCGGCCTACGTCGCCGGCCGCGGCTGGCGGCAGGGGCAGGCCCGCGGCGACCGCTGCTGGGAGAAGCTCGCGCGCATCGCGCGAGAGACCTACGTCCGCTCTTGGGAGGAAGACCTCGCGAGCGTGGTCGCGCGCGGTATGGCTTGGATCCGCCGGCTCCGCACCGAGGGGGCGGAATGGCGCGTCCTGCCAATCCCCTCGGTGCCCGAGCTCTGGCCGAACATGAAGGCCGACCAGGACTTCCCGTGGCACGTGGCGAAGACCGAGATCGCGAAGCAGCTCGCCGAGCTCACCCTCCTGCCGCGTGTGAATCGTGACCGGCGTGCCGCGGCGCACTCGGCGGGGATCACCCGCTGGGACGACCCACGCGTCTCGGCCGCGCTCCTCGGCATCGACGGAGACAACGCGCGGACGCTCGACGCGGTGATCTCGGTCAACCGCGACGACGGCGATCCGGTACGCCCGCGTCGTGTCGGCGCGGACGAATCGACCTGGCGGGTGGCCCCGCCTGCCGAGGCGTACGTCGACTTCGAGTTCGTTCACGACATGGACGACGACTTCTCGGCGTTCCCGCAGAAAGGCGGGCAGGCGCTGATCTTCCAGATCGGGAGCGGGACGTATCGCGATCGCCGCTGGTCCTTCCGGCAATTCACCGTCGATGCTCTGAGCGTCGAAGCCGAAGCGCGAATGGTCGACGACTGGCTCGGTCAGCTCGCGGAGATCGCGCGCGAGGCGGGCGTTGCTTCGGTGAGCGACGTGAGAGTGGTGCACTGGTCCATCGCCGAGGAGTCGAACTTCGAGCGCGCATACGAGTCGGCGCGCTCGCGCCATCCGGATCGGGCGTGGCCGGCGCTGCAGTGGTACGACCTCCTCAGCCGCGTGTTCCGCGCGGAGCCGATCGTCGTCCGCGGCGCGTTCTCCTTCGGCCTGAAGGCGGTCGCCCGAGCAATGAAGAGCCACGGGCTGATCCAGACCGAATGGGCCGACGGT
This sequence comes from Chloroflexota bacterium, assembly GCA_005889275.1. Classification (GTDB taxonomy): domain Bacteria; phylum Chloroflexota; class Limnocylindria; order P2-11E; family P2-11E; genus 3-1-20CM-2-70-9. The sequence continues at coordinate 43,871 of VBFI01000040.1, forward strand.
CTGGCGGACGGCGCCGGCGCGATGGCCGGCGCGTGGGCCGCCGCCGCCGACGCGCGCGCGCGCGGGCGCAGCCTGCGCGAGTCTCCGGTGATGAGCGAGATCGCGCGCTACAACGAGGTCGACTGCCGGGTCATGGCCGAGCTCCTCGATTACCTGCGGCGGGAGCGTTAGGACCTAGGCTCTCGCGGTGCCCCTGGCGGAATCATTGAGCCTGGACCTCGCGATGGCGCGTGTGGGCTTCGGACGCTACGCGGCGTACCCGATCGCGAGCGCGGCCGGCATATTCACCAACGTCGTGTTCGGGCTGATGCGCGGCTCGATCCTCCTCGCGCTCTTCGCGCAGCGCGAGCGCATCGGCGCATACGATGCGAGCGCGACGCTCACGTATGTATGGCTCACGCAGGGTCTGCTGAACGTCGTCGCGATGTGGGGCTGGCAGGACCTCGCGATCCGGGTGCGGACCGGCGACATCGCCACCGACCTCATCAGGCCGATCCACCCGCTTCGCGCCGCGCTCGCGGCCGACTACGGTCGCGCGGCCTACCAGCTCCTGGTGAGAGCGGTGCCGCCGATTCTCGTCGGGATCGTCATCTTCCGGACGAGCCTCCCGCCGAGCCCGGTGGCGTGGCTCGCGTTCGCGGTGAGCCTGACGCTCGCGATCGCGGTGAGCCTCGGGTTCCGTTTTGTCTACAACGTGGCCGCGTTCTGGACCACCGATCACCGCGGCGCGATGATCCTCGCGCTCGTCGTCATGAGCGTCTTCTCGGGCTTCACGATCCCGATCCAGTTCTTTCCGCCGTGGCTCGCGGCCATCGCGAGCGCGACACCGTTTCCCTCGATGATCCAGACCCCCGTCGACGTCTGGATCGGGGCGCTGAGCGGATCGAGCCTGGTCGGAGCCCTGGTCGCCCAGCTCGCCTGGGCCGCCGCTTTGCTCGGGCTCTCGTACGGTCTCTTCGCGCGGGGCACACGGCGGCTGGTAATCCAGGGTGGGTGACGTTCGCGACCTCCCGGAGCTCTACGTGCGGCTGGTTGCGGCACGGATCCGCGCGCAGCTGCAGTACCGCGCGTCCTTCGCCATGGAGACGTTCGGCACGCTCCTCGTCTCGTTCATCGATTTCGTCGCCATCCTCGTGATCTTCGCCAACGTTCCCCAGCTCGGATCGTGGTCGATGCCCGAAGTGGCCTTGCTCTACGGCATCAGCGGCCTCGCGTTCGCGATCACGGATCTGATCCTCGGACACCTCGACGACTTTCCTCGCCTCGTTCGCGACGGCAACTTCGATCTCCTGCTCGTCCGGCCGCGCGGAACGCTCTTCCAGATCCTCACCGGCGACTTCCAGCTCCGCCGGCTCGGCAAGGCCACCGGCGGCCTCATCGTCCTGGCCTACGCCTTCTCGCAGCTGAACGTCGCCTGGGATCCCGGCCGGGTGATCGTGCTCGTTCTGGCGATACCCGCCGCGACCGCCATCTTTGCTTCCGTGTGGATCGCGACCATCTGCGTCGCGTTCTGGGCGGTGGAAGGCCGCGAGGCGTCGAACGCGTTCAGCTACGGCGGCCAGTTCCTCGCGCAGTTTCCCATCAACATCTACGACACCTGGCTTCGGCGCTTCCTTGCGTATCTCTTCCCGGTAGCGTTCGTCGCGTACTTCCCCGCGCTGTACATCCTGGCGAAGCCCGATCCGCTCGGGCTTCCGGACTGGCTCCGCTTCATGTCGCCCCTGGTCGCCGCGCTCGCGCTGGTCGTGGCGGGCCGGGTCTGGGCGATCGGCGTCCGGCACTACCAGAGCGCCGGCGGTTAGGGATGCCGATCATCGAGGTCGAGCACGTCGAGAAGGAGTTCACGGTCCGTCGGCCGCTCGGCCGCCTTCGGCGCGAGCGCGTACGCGTCCGAGCGGTCGTCGACCTCACGTTCGCGATCGAGCGGGCGAGCATCGTCGGCTACATCGGACCGAACGGCGCAGGGAAGTCGACCACGGTGAAGATGCTGACCGGCATCCTCGTCCCGACGCGAGGGCGGATCTCCGTCGCCGGACTGGTGCCGACGAGGCAACGCATGCGCCTCGCAGGGAAGATCGGCGTCATGTTCGGACAGCGCGTTCAGCTGTGGTGGGATCTGCCGCTCGTGGAGTCATTCGACCTCCTGCGGCACGTCTACCGCGTCCCCGCGGATCGGCACCGCGAGAACCTCCTGCGGTTCCGCGACCTGCTGGAGCTCGACCCATTCCTCAACACACCCGTACGTCAGCTCTCGCTCGGGCAGCGCATCCGCGGCGAGCTGACCGCGGCGATGCTCCACGATCCGGAGATCGTCTTCCTCGACGAACCGACCATCGGCCTCGACGTGATCGCGAAGCAGCGCGTGCGCGAGTTCCTGCTTCAGGCCAACCGCGATCGCGGCGTGACCGTGCTGCTCACGACCCACGACCTGGCCGACATCGAGCGCCTCTGCTCGCGGGTCCTGATCCTCGATCGCGGGCGCCTCATCTACGACGGCGACGTGCCTTCGCTGAAGTCGCGTTTCGGCAAGGAACGCGTGCTCGTCGTCGACCTCGAGGAGACCGCTCCTCCGCTCAGGCTCGCTGGCGCCCGAGTCGTAAGGGTCGAGGGACCACGTCAGTGGATCGCGTTCGATGGCGACCGCACGAGCGCCGCCGAGCTCACCGGGGCGGTCGCGGCACAGGCGCCGCTTCGCGATCTGACCGTCGAGGAGCCGGAGATCGAGGATGTCGTGCGCCGGATCTACGAGGAGCAGCCCGAGTAAGGAGCGGGGCGGCCCGCGCCGCCCCGCCCGCTCCGCTTAGTCGTCCTTCCCGTTGTCGCGGCCCGGCACGAGTGGCGCGCCCTCTACGGAGGTGCCGAGGACCGAGATCCTCCCGCCACGCGGCGCGGTCGCGAACGCGAGGTTCGCGATGTAGAGCGCTTGTCCGTAGAAGACCGGGCTTGCCGGAAAGTCCAGCGCGTTCGCGCCGTTTCCGCTGAAGCGCGCGGTCAGCTGCGCGGACGGCGAGAGGACCTGGATCTCGTTGGCCTGGTTTGCGCACACCCAGAGGTTGCCCTCGGTGTCGAAGGCGATCCCGTCCGCGCCGTCGAGCGCGTGGGTCGTGCCCAGCTGCGCGTTGATCGCGGCGCCGTCGGCGAAGACGAAGAGATCGCCCGCGGAGCCGTTGGCATTCACCGCGATACGGAAGATCGTGTCGTCGCCGGTGTTCGCGACATAGAGGAAGCGCCCGGCGGCGTCGAAGGCGAGCCCATTCGCGCCGAACCCCGGGAATCCGTGGGACCGGAGGGCCTCCGCCTGCTTCCAGAGGACCGCCGCGCCGGTGGCCGTGTTCACGACGTAAACGGCGCCCGTGAACGAATCCGAGACGAAGAGACGCCCGCGACGATCCATCGCGAACGCGTTCGTGTTCGCGAATGTCGCGGGCAGGATCGTCACCGCGCCGCTTGCCGCATCGACGCGGTCGATGCGTGCGCCGCTGAAGTCCCCGTTGTTGTCGGCGACGTAGATCTGACCGGCCACGTAGAGCTCACCGAGGAGCGCGTGCCCCGCGGCCACCGGGATGACGCGAACCCGGTCGCCGGTGCGCGTGTAGACGCAGATGTTCCCCGAGAGGCCGGCCGCGTACAGCAGGCCATCGGGCGAGGCGGCGATGCCTTCCGGGTTGTGACACGAGGGGTTGTCGGTGTCGGCGATCGTCCGTACGACGCCTGGCTTCACCTGCGCGGCGAGCACCGGTTGAGCGGACGCGAGCATGAGAGCCGCGGCGAGCGGGATCAACCAACGGCGCATCGATATCCTCCCCACGGTTTGTTGGCCGCGCGAGATGCTAATCCCGTACGAGGGGAAACACCTCGGCGGCGAACCGGTCCATCTCTTCACGCTGCGGGCTGCACTGGAGGAGGACGAGATCGACGCCGATGCGCTCGAGCTCGCGGAGTCGCTCGGCGATCACCTCCGGCGTCCCGACGAGCCCGGTGCGCAGGCCGCGGTTGGACACGCTGTAGTCCTCGAGCGAGACCTTCGTCTCGAGCTGCGATCCCTTCACGAAATCCTGGTAGCTCGCGTACCCGCGCGCGCTCGCGCGCACGTCGGTGATGCGGGCAAGCTCCCGCTTCACCTCCGGGTCGGTCGGTCGAACGATCGAGTACGCGGCGACGCCGAACCGGAGCGGGGGGAGCTCGGGATGCGTCGCGCGGCGCGCGCGCATGTCCTCGATCTTCGACGCGAGGACCTCAGCCGGGTCGCCATGCATGAGATAGGCGTCGCACTCGCGAGCGATGAGGTCCTTCGCCGCCGGCGACTCACCGCCTGCGTAAAGCGTTGGCCACGGCTGTTGGACCGGCTTGGGGTGGAGGCGGGCGTTCTTGATCTCGTAGTAGCGGCCGGCGAGCGTGTACTCGGATCGCGTCCACATCCCCTTCAGGATGCCGATGAACTCAGCCGTTCTCGCGTACCGCTCGTCGTGTTCCACCCATGCGCCGCCGTACTGGTCGCTCTCCTGCTGCCACCAGGCGCTCACCACGTTGAGGGTGAAGCGGCCGCTCGAGATGTGATCGATGGTGGCGGCTTCCTTCGCGACCAGGGCCGGAAGCCGGAAGTTGGGCCGGACCGCGGTCATGAGCTCGAGACGCTTGGTCAGCGGCGCCAGCGCAGCGGCGGTCGTCCAGGCCTCGAGACAGTCGGCCTCGGGCCCCTTGATGTCGTTCAAGTTGAGCTCGGCGATGAGGGTCACATCCCACCCGGTGGCCTCGGCGCGCTCCGCGAGTTCCCGCTGGTATGCGAACGTCGCGGCCATTCGCTCGTCCTCGACGTTCCGCAGCCACCCACCGAACACCGGCATCCAGAAACCGAAGCGCATCGCGTGAGGCTACCGGCTGACCGCCGGCCTCGCTCGGCGCAGCTCCGGTCTGCCTCACGGCGCTTCGCGCCGAAGCAGCTGCGCGTGCAGCTCCGCTAGCACGCGCAGTAATACGCTCCCGCGGGGCCCTCGTTCAGGATCAGCTGCGCGAAGGGACCGGGATCGTCCGGGTCCCAGACCGCGTTGACCACCTCACCGGTCGTCGCGAACGGCTCGCGGGAGCGCGCGAGCAGGGCGTAGTCCCGCTCGTAGATCCAACGGAGGCCGTCGCGGACCGGACGCGCGCGCTCGCCGCGCCCCAGCGCGTCGGCGTACGCGAGCCAGGGCAGGTCCACACCGCTCGCGATCGGAAGGCCGATCCACTTCCACACCCGCGGGTTCACGTCGAGAAGCAGGTGCTCCTTGCGGTCGGGATCCCAGATGAACTCGACCTCGCTGATGCCGTGATAGCCGTACGCCTTGAGGATCGCGGTCCCCCGCTCGGCGATCTCCTGGACCTGCTCCCCCACGACCAGACATCCGGTGCCGAATCCTTCGGGGTACTGCTCGAGCTTCCGTCCCACGAAGCCGCCGCGGACCTCGCCATCCGCCGCCACGTACGAGCAGAACGAATAGAAACCACCTGGCGGGACGTCGACGATCTCCTGCGCCACGCACGCGTGCCCCGCGGCCTCGCGCGCGAACCGCAGCAGCTCCGTGGCGTTCTCCGCGCGGAACACCTTCACGCCGAAACGGTCGTAGAAGCGCCGCTGCTCAGCCGGCTTCACGATCGCCGGGTAGCGGATCGCCTTCGCCGTCGCCTTCGGATCGTCGAGCGTGTAGGTACGCGGGATGGGAATCCCGAGATGGTGCGCGTCCCGGTAGAGGCGTCGCTTGTCGAGGACCGCCTCGATCACCGAGAGCTCGCTGAACGGGATGCGGTAGCAGGTTTCGAGACGCGAGCGATAGCGCGCGACGGCCATCACCCACTCGTCGTTCGTCGGGAAGAGCACCGCGCCCTCGCCGAAATGGCTCGCGTTGTCGAGCATGTACTCGACGAAGGCCTTTTCGTCCTCGAGCGGGTTCGGACAGCGGTGGCGTTCGATCACGGCGCGCGAGGCCTGCCCGAGACCGCGCGGGTCGGGATCGAGCGCGATGACCTCGACGCCACGCGCCGCGAGCGACCGCGCCACCGCGAGCCCCGTGATGTGGCAGTTGAAGACGAGGGCGCGCGGGGTCGTGCTAGACGCGCTCAAGAGCGCGATCGATGTCGGCGAGGATGTCCTCGGGATCCTCGATACCGACCGAGAGCCGGAGGAACCCGTCGGTGATCCCAAGCCGCCGCCGCTCGTCAGCGGGCAGGCGCCGGTGGGACGATATCGGCGGGTAGAGCACCTCGGTGAAGAGGTCGCCGATGGTCGTGGCCGAGGCGGCGAGGTCGAGCGAGTCGAGGAACCGGAATGCCGCCTCCTTGGTGTCGTCGCGGAGCTGGAAGGAGACGACCCCGCCGTAGCGGCCGCCGAACTGACGAGTGGCGAGATCGTGCTGCGGATGGTCGGGCAGGCCGGGGTAGCGCACGGCGCCAATCTTGGGATGCCCCGACAGATGGCGCGCGACCTCGAGTGCCGTCACGCACTGCCGCTCGACACGGAGGGCGAGCGTGCGCATGCCGCGGATGACGAGCCATGCCTCGTGTGGGGGGAGGTAGCCACCGTCGAGGATCGTCCGTTCGCGCATCGCGCGCGCGAGATCCTTTGATCCGGACACGGCGCCCCCCATCACATCCCCGTGCCCGTTCAGGTACTTGGTGAGCGACTGGATGACGATGGCCGCGCCAAGCTTCGCCGGCCGGAGGAGCACCGGTGTCGCGAACGTCGCGTCGATCGCCAGCGCCGCTCCGTGCCGTCCGGCGAGTGCCGCCAGGGCGACGACGTCGTTCACCCGAAGCAACGGGTTCGCGATCGCCTCCGCATACAGAAGCCGTGTTGGTCTCGCGCGCAGCGCCCGTTCGACCGCGGCCTGGTCGGTCGTGTCGACGAAGACGATGTCCGCCCCGCGCTCGCGCGACCATCGTTCGAAGAGCGCTCGGGTCTGCCCGTAGCAATCCTCCTGTGCGACGACGCGCCCGCCCGCGGCGAGCGCGCACGCGTCGACGGCCGCGGCGATCGCGGCCATGCCGCTCACGAAACACGTCGTCGCCTCGGCTCCTTCGAGCTCAGCGAGGGCGGCCTCGAGCGCCGCGGTCGTGGGCGTGCCGTACCGCCCATAGACATAACCGGCCCGCTCGTTGCCGAAGACCGCGTCCTGCTCGGAGGCGGAGTCGTAGGCGAACGCGACGCTCTGCACGAGTGGAGGTACGACAGGTCTTCCGTCGCCCGGGGGGAGCGAGCGGGCGGCCCGCACGACGCGCGTGCCCGCTCCCAGCTCCCTCCGGTCCATCAAGGGGCCAAAGGTACGCCGCTCGGCGTCAGCCGGCGGCGGGAGTCTCTTTTCGCTCTTCCGTCGTCGTGTGGGTCGGTGTCTCGAGAGTCTTCGCGCGTTCGATGAGGTCCGCCACCTTCTGACCGCCCTTGCGGCCGATGCGCTCGAAGTGCCCCGCGCCATACTTCGCCGTCACCGCACGGCCGCCCTTCTTCCCGATCCGGCCGAAGAACTCCGGCCCGTACTTCGTGGCGGTGCTCGACCCGCCCTTCTTTCCGATCTTCTCGTAGAACTCGGGGCCGTACTTCTCACTCACCAACCGGCCACCCATTCGACCGGCCTCGGCGACGGTCATGCCGCCTCCTGCTTTCCGTGCCATGGCCTGCTCCTTTTGCGCGAGATGAGCGACCCACATACGGGCAGGTGCCATGCCGAGCAGGCGGCTGGACGGCCCGTAGGGGTAACAGTTGCGCAACGATGCTCCCGTAAATGGGTCCACGTTTACTTCCGCGTACTGTGCCGAACCGTGGAAGCACCGAAACAGATCATCCCGAAGAGCATCGACGACTATCTCGAGCAGCTCAGCAAGGGTGTCTTTCAGGCCGGCATCAGCTGGCGCGTCGTCGACGCGAAGTGGCCTGGCATCACCAAAGCGTTCCACCGCTTCAAGGTGGAACGGGTCGCGCGGATGAGCGACCGCGAGATCGACGACGTCGCGAACGACGAGCGGGTGATCCGCAGCCGGCCGAAGATCGCGGCGGTCGTCCACAACGCACGCACGATCCTCGATCTCGAGCGCGCCGGCGGGTTCAAGCGCCATCTGGCGTCTTTCGGGGACTACGAGAGCGTCGCCACCGATCTCAAGCGGCGCTTCAAATTCGTCGGCGACAGCGGCGTCTATCACTTCCTCTACGTCGTGCGGCAGCCCGTGCCCGAATGGCACGCCTGGGCCGAGGCGCACGGCAAGATCCGCCCGAAGGCGGCGATGGCTACGCGGCCGGGGAGATCTCGAGGTCGATCGGCTCCTCCCGCACGAACAGCGCGACCACGAGCGCGGCAATCAGCGCGACCGCGAAGCAGAACACCCCGAGGGACCCGAACCCGAACACGTCGATGAGGATCCCGCCGATCGACGCGCCGGCGACGATGCTCGCGCTGGTCACCGACGCCGAGAGCGCAAGCATCGTCCCCCGAGCCTCGGGAACCTGCTCGGTCAAGAGCGTCGTGTTCGATGCGAAGCGCGCCCCAATGACCGCAGACAGCGCGAGATTGAGGACCGCGGTGATCGCGAGGGGTGGCGTGAGGTTCGTTTGATAGAGCAAGATCGCGCCGGAGATGGCCACGGACGCGGCGACGACGGGCTTGTGGCCGATGCGCGTGCCGAGCCTGCCGCCGAGCTGGCTGCCGACGAGAACGCCGAGCCCCTGGGTCAGCGCGAGCGATGACGCGAGACCCTGCGACAGACCAAAGACCTGCTCGAAGAACACGACGATGTACGTCGACCAGCTGAACCAGTAAAGCGCGCCGAGAAGGCTCGACCCAACCGCGCCGATGGCCGAACGGTTGGTGACGATCGAGCGATACAGCTCGCGGACCTTCGACGCATTGAGCGGTGTCTGCACCGGACGGAGCCGAAAAAAGAGGACGATCGAGGCGGCGAGGCAGAGGACGCCGACGATCGCGACGGAGACCCGCCAGCTCGTGGCCTCCGCGACGATACCCGCGATCGGGATGCCAACGATCGACGCCATCGTGTTCATCCCAATGACAGTCGCGATGGCGCGGGCTCGCTCGGAATAAGGGAAGTGGTCGGCGAGCGTGGCGTTCGCGTTCGGGAAGATCACCGATCCGCCGACCCCCGCGATCATGCGCGTCCCTACCAGGACCGGAAAGGTCGTGGCGAATGAAGCGAGGAGGGTGAACACGCCCATTACCGCGGCGCCCGCCACCAGGAAGCGCTTGCGGCCGAACCGGTCCGAGTACGGTCCCGCGGCGACCGCCACGACGATGCCCGGTGCGCCGTACGCGGCGACGACCAGGCCCGCGGCACCGGTGGAGATGCCGAACTCGCCCGCGATCTGCGTGAGCACGGGCGCCATGACCACGCTCGCGTAGACCGATGCGAAGGTGAGAAGACCCAGGACCAGGACGAGCGTGCGGCGGTCGCGCGGGCTCAAAGGGGACGGCCGGCGAACGTATCCAGGAAACGGCCGAACGCGCGGATGTGGTCGACGTAATCGGCGATCGCGATGTTCTCGTTCGGGGCGTGGTTTGCCGAGGCCGCGTTCCCCGAGCCGAACCCGGTCACCGGTATCCCGAGACGGTCGCAGACCTGGGCCATCGGTCCCGAGCCGGCCATGAGCGGATACACGACCGGGTCGACGCCGTAGGTCGCGCGGCACGCCACTGCCGCGGCCCGCGCGGGGAGCGAATCGGTCGGCCATCGCGAAGGCCGCTCGCCGTGGCTCGGAACGATCTCGACGTCGCTGAACCCGCGTCGATCGAGGTGCGCGCGAAGGAGGGTCGCCACCTTCTCGGGGGTGAGGTCGGGCACGAGGCGGAAATCGATCTTCGCGCTCGCGATCGCGGGAAGGACGGTTTTCGACCCGGCGCCGGTGTAGCCGGAGACGATCCCGCAGATCGTGCAGGTCGGCTCGTAGAAGTGCTTTCGCTTCAGCGCGAGTCCACTGAGCCCACCGACGAATCGCGAAATCCCGTGGATGCGGAGCATCGCGGTCTCGTCGAACGGCAGGCGCTCGAGGAGCCCGAGCTCCGCGGGAGTCGGCTGCCGGACCTCTTGGGCGAAGCCATCGACCGTGATCTCGTCGCGGTCGTTCTTCAGCGTCGCGAGGGCCCAGACGAGACGCCACGCTGGGTTCGGGATGATCGTCGCGACCGACGAGTGCGCGTCCTTGGCGGCGCCACGGACGCGCAGCTCGACGTACGCGATGCCCTTCAGCCCGCACGAGATCGTCGGCCGTCCGGCCGCGTCCTTGTATCCGGCCTCCCAGATGCAGCCGTCCGCCCGCAGTCGATCGGCGTTCGCGTCGACGAACGCCGCGAGATGCGGCGAGCCGCTCTCTTCCTCGCCCTCGTACAGGACGCGCACACGGAGTGGCAGCTCGCCGATCGTCGCGCGGTACGCCTCGATCGCCTGCAACCGCGCCATCAGGTTTCCCTTGTTGTCGGAGACGCCGCGACCAAAGAGGTGGCCGTCGCGCTCGGTCGGCTCGAATGGGGGTGTCTCCCACTCGTCGAGCGGGTCGGGAGGCTGGACGTCGTAGTGGTTGTAGACGAGCAGGGTCCGTTCGCCGCGGCCGGTCTCCCCCACGATCGTCGGCGGCCCACCGTTGACGCTCCGCGCCGACGCGTCGATGCCGGCCCGCCGCGCGCGGTCGAGGACGATCCGCGCGGTGTCCGCGATCCCGATGCCCTGAGCGGAGACCGTCGGCTGTCGGATGAGCGCCTTCAGCTCGTCGAGATACTGCGGAACGCGCGCGCGCACGTAGTCATCGAACTCGGTGAAGCCACCCATCAAGCGGTAGAGGCTACCGCGCACGAGCCGATCGCGGCCGTGCGGTGCGCGGTCTCGCTAAGTGGGAACGGTCGTCGTGCGGGTCTTGCTCTTGCCGAGCTCGCAGCGCGGCGACACCGGCGTGACCTCGATCCACCGCTGCTGACAGAGGTAGTGGACGATCCCATCGACGTCCTCGAGCGTCTCGCGGCGATACACCTTCGCGCGCGGGATCATATAGACGCAGTCGCCACAGTTCGCCGGCAGCGCCGGACGAGGGCGGTTCACCGCGCGCATGACCGCGACCGCGAAGGCAAGCCCGGCAAGCGCGAGAATGAGGACGAGCACGACGATGAAGATGAGCGCGAAGCTGCCCATATCCGCCGCGGCCTCCCGTCCGTACTCACGGTATCAGGAGGTCGGGACATGCAGACGGTTCGGACGATCGCGTTCGCGGCGGCGATCGCGGCGGGCGTGCTGACCATGGCGTGCGGTGGCGCGGGTTCCGGCGGCAACACCGGCGCGACGCCGACGACCGCCCCGGCGCTCGGCACGAACAAGCCCGCCGCGAGCGGCGACCCGTACTCGGACACCGGCTATTAGGTTCGGGATCCATCTCGGTCATCTCGGCGGCCCGCTCGACGAGATGCGGAAGCTCTGGCGCTTCGCGGACGAGCGCGGCTTCGACTGGTTCTCTGTCTCCGATCACTTTCAGGAGACGCCGCCGCAGGGCGGCGACGGCGCCTGCTTCGAGTCCGTCTCCACGATGGCCACGGTCGCCGCGGAGACGACCCGCGTTCGCGTCGGGTGTCTGGTCTTCTGCGTGGGGTATCGCCATCCCGGTGTCCTCGCGAAGGCGGTCACGACGATCGACCACATCTCGGACGGGCGCGCCGACTGCGGGATCGGCGCAGGATGGGACGAGGTCGAGTTCGCCTCATATGGGCTGCGCTTCCCGCCCATTAGGGAGCGCGAAGACCAGCTCGAGGAATACGCGGAGGTCCTTCGGCTTCTCTTCGATCGCCACCGTGCCGATTTCACCGGCGCGCACTATCGCCTCGTGAACGCGCCGAACAATCCCAAGCCGCGGCAGGCACGGCTCCCGCTCTGGATCGGCGGCTCGGGCGAGAAACGTACCCTCCGCACGGTCGCGCGCTTCGCGGATGGCTGGAACGCTCCGTATCTTTCCCCGGACGAGTGGCGCCGGAAGAGCGCCGTCCTGGACGGCTGGTGCGCGAAGGCAGACCGTGATCCGGCGGCGATCGCGCGGACGATCAACGTCGGCTTCTACATGGGCGCGGACGAGCGCGGCGCGCGGCGACATGAGGAGCTGTACCAAAAGCACTGGGCGAACGACCCGCGCGGCATGACCGGATTTCTCCGCGGCACGCCCGCCGAGGCGACGGAGACGGTCGCCGCGTTCGCCGGCGCCGGCGCGTACCGGATGAACATCGCTCTTCGCGAGGGCCCGTACGACTGGGAAGCGCTCGAAGCGTTCGCTGCCACGATCATGCCGCGTTTTGCGTGAGCACATCTGAAAAGGAGAGCAACTGATGCGCAATCTGGTCATCGCCATGTTCTTGCTCGTCGCTCTCGTCGGCGCGGGCGGAGCGTCCTGCGGCTACGGCGGGAGCGGCGACAACAAGCCATCGCAAAGCGTCGGCTATTAGCGACCAGCCGCGACTTCGCGTCGAGCCGTTCACGACCGAAGGCACCGCCGCGGGATGGATGGTCCGATGGCGGCTGCGCAACGACGGCCAGAGACCGCTTCGGCTGGTCAGCGCGCTGCAGCCGCACGCCCGTTTCCACACCGAAGAGGTCGACATCGGGCCCGAGCTCCCGCCCGGCGGCAGGGCCGAGCTGGCGCTGCCGGTGCGCTTCAGCGAGCCGCCCGGGACCGTCGTGGAGAACCCCTTCCTCATCGTGCGCGTCCGCGAGCGCGACACCGAGTGGCGGGTCCTCGCGCGGGTCCGCGTGACCGCGGGTCACGACGGCGAGCCGATGGCGGGTGACTCGGTCGCCCTCAGCGTCGACCGTGTCGGAGACGACTGAGCTGGCACCGGCGGTGCATTTACGAGGGTGTGAGCGCGCCGATCAGTCCACCGGTCGTCAGGGACTACCGTCCTGAGTACATCGCGGCGTACCTCTCGAACGGGCTCATCGGGCTTCGCCTCGGGCGCATCCCGCTCATCGAGGGTCTCGCGATCGTGAACGGCCTTGCCGCCGTTCATCCGGCGGACGAGGTCGAGGGATTCTCGCAGGCCCCCTATCCGGTAGCAGGCGACATCATCGTGAACGGGGTCAAGCTGAGCGAGCATCCGGAGCGCGGACGGTTCGTGGAACAGCGCTACGACTTCTCCGCCGGCGAGCTGACCGCGCGGTTCGCGTTCGAGCTCGAAGGCGTGCGCGCGGACGCCGAGCTTCTCGTGTTCTGCAGTCGCACCCAGCCGACCCTTGTGCTTCACGAGCTGCGCGTCAGCGTGAACGCCGACTGCTCGCTCGCGATCGTCGGCTCGATCGATCCGACCCGGATCCCCGGTCGCTGGCTCAAGCGCGAAACAGCGACGCCCGGCACGGCCAAGCCGTCGGTCGACGGCTCACTCCTGTGGGAGTCGTACGGCGCGCTCAGCAGCTGCGGCGCCGCGTACGTGACACGGTTCGAAGGCGGCGCGGACGTCACGAAGACCCGCGAGGAGCACAACGAGGTCGCGCCGCTGCGGACGACGTACAGCCTTCGCGCCCATGCGGGATCCACGCACGTGCTGCGGATGATCGCGTCGCTTGTCCCAAGCCAGAGCCACAGCGAGCCGAGCCGCCAGGCGACGCGCCTTGCCGCCATCGGCGCCAACCTCGGATTCGATCGGCTCCGTCAGGAGAATCGCGAGGCGTGGAACGACCTCTGGCGCGGTCGCATCAACCTCGTCGGTGCGGGGCACCGGTGGCAGTCGCTGGCGGATGCCGCCTTCTACTACCTGCACGCGTCCGCGCACTCTTCGTCTCTGTTCAGCACGTCGATGTTCGGTCTCGCCTACTGGCCGAACTACCACTACTACCGCGGCCAGGTCATGTGGGACATCGAGTCGTTCGTGTTTCCGCCAATGTTGCTCACAGATCCGCGAGCAGCCGACGCGCTTCTCCATTACCGCAGTGACCGGATCCACGCGGCGCGGCGGAACGCGGCCCTGAACGGGTACCGCGGGCTGCAGTTCCCCTGGGCGAGCGGCCCGCGCCACGGCGAGGAGATGATCCGCGTTTCGGCGCCGCTCATCGCACTCGAGCAGCACATCGGGCTTTCGGTCGCGCTCGCGTTCGCCCGCTATGTCCATGCGAGCGGCGACCTGGACTTCCTCCGCGACCGCGCGTGGCCCATTCTGCAAGGCGTCGCGCAGTGGATCAGCTCACGCGTCGAGCGCACCGACCGCGGCTACGAGATCAAGCGGATCATCGGAATCGCCGAGCAGCGCGAGGAGCCGATCGACAACGCCGGGTACGTGAACATGGCGGCGAGGAAGGTCCTGCAGGAGGCGGCGGCTGCCGCGCGCCGACTGGGCCGCGGTGATCCCGAGAGCTGGGAGATGGTCGCCGACCGCCTCTTCATCCCGTGGGCGAACGGCGTCATCCTGAACCACGACCGCTTCACACCTGAGGAGGGTGGCGTCACCGGCGCGACACCCGAAGTCCTCGCCGGACTTTTTCCGGTCGGGTATCGCACCACGCCGGAGATCGAGCGCGCGACGATCGAGTTCTATCTCGGACGGGTCGGTGAATTCGTGGGATACCCGATGCTCTCGGCGCTCCTCGGCGTGTACGCGGCGTGGCTCGGCGACCGAACGCGCTCGCGCGAGCTCTTCGAGCGGGGTTTCGCCGATTTCAGTCTCGAACCCTTCACCGAGACCGACGAGTTCAGCCGCACGCGCTTTCCGGAGAAGCCTCGCGTCGGCCCGTTCCAGGCGAACATCGGAGGTTTCCTGAGCGCATGCCTCTACGGCCTGCCGGGCGTCGAGCTCGGTCCAGAGGACCCTTGCTCGTGGGCACGCCGTCCGGTGATCCTTCCGGAAGGCTGGGACGCGATCGAGGTGGAGCGCATCTGGGTTCGCCACCGGCCGGCGTCGCTCCGCGCCGCCCACGGTGCCGAGCGGGCCGAGATCACCCTCTGGGACGACTAGTCTGGTCGGGTGAACGAGAACGACCGCTACGTCATGCAGCGGATGAAGGGCTGACGCGGCAACTGAAGCCTCGGCTTCGAAGAGACCACGGGTATGGTCTCCAACGTGCTCGAGATAGACCGCGGCGACCTCGTTAGGCGCCTGAAGTCGTTCAAGAAGAAGTACGCCGATGATGCCGAATTCAGGAAGCTTCGGGCCGGACTGCCGAAGGACTGGCCCTTCTAGGGGTCGGGTCGGCTAGACGCTCGCGGGGAGACGGACCTCGGGGTGGCGCAGCTGGATCTTCCCGCTCTTGCCGGTCCAGTACGCGTTCCGCTCGCCGGTCATCGCCTGCACGTGACCATCCCACTCGAAGTTGAAGGCCTCGAGGCCGAGGCGGACCGCGCGGCGGCACCGCTCCCGGGTCCCGTCGTCCGTCGCGTACCTACGGATGGCCTCGATCTGACGGTCGCCGTGCCCGGTGTCCTGTTCCGCGTGGAGCTCGTACGTCGCGGCGGCGCGGCGTGAGAAGCCGTAGTGGCCGGTGAGCTCCTTGTACACGCGCGCCGCGGCGCCGTCCGGACCGCCGTGCATCGCTTCGACGAATGAGAGGAGCGAGACCCCTTCAAGGGCTGAGCGGTTCTGGCAGCCGGAGCGGATCATCTCGATCGCGGCGAGCGTCCCCGGCGCGGGGTCCGCGGCGTCGGCCGCCTCCCGCGAGATCCCGGCTTCGTCGAGCATCTGCAACATGATGTCGACGTGGGTCTTCTCGCCGCCAAGCTCCTCCATGAAGTTCTCCATCACGATGTCCATGAGCGCGTAGTTCCGCTCGCTCGCGACATTCGTGACGATGTAACCGAAGAAGATCGGATTCGTGCGCACGCGAAGGTAATGCTGGATCTCTCCGAGGACGATCTGCTCGCGCGTCCAGCGGTGCTCCACGATCCCCTTGAACCAGGGGTGGTCTGGCATGAAGAGCTCTCGCGCCATCCGCCAGAGCTCGTCAATGAAAGCTTCGTTCGCCACCGCGGTCCACTGTACGCGCGGCGGGAGACGGGCTCTGCGTATCGCCGGCTACGCTCGCGACGCGGACGAACGAGCGGCGGCGAGCTTCTTTGTGCGAGGAAGAAGGACGCTTGAGTTTCCACATGGCCGACGCAGTGATCGACTACGCCGCGCACTCCGGAAATATCGGACGGGCACGTGAGCGTTCCCACTGACGGGAAGTTGATGTCTCTTGAGGTGCGTGATCGGCATGCTCCCCGATGGGACCTCTCTTGCGTGCTCATCGCTCTCGTGATAGAACGTCTGTTCACATGGAGACGCTTCGAGAATGCGGCAAATGCGGTGTCCTGAAGCCGCTCTCGGAATTCGACTTTCGATTCAAGGAACGCGGCATTCGTCAATGGAATTGCAAGAGCTGCGCGTCCGCGTATAAGCGGGACTGGTACCTCCGCAATAGAGAACATCAGCTCGCTCGCGTGAAAGCCGGCCGCGAACGTCGTCGTACAGAAAACCGAATTCGGCTCTGGGAATACCTCGCCGGAAAGATGTGCGTCGACTGCGGCGAGAGGGATCCGCTCGTCTTGGAGTTCGACCATCTTCGCGACAAGCGCCGCGAGGTCTCAAAAATGATCCTCGATGGCTTCGTCTGGAATGAAATCCTGGCTGAGATCCAGAAATGCGAGATCAGATGTGCGAACTGTCATCGGCGAAAGACGCTACTCGAGCGAGGCGCCTACCTCCGCAAGTTGCGTGGGATAATCGATTTCACGAAGCCTCGCGTGTATCTGGCATGTGGACACGTTCGCTCGTGATGGGCCGTTAGCTCAGTGGATAGAGCGCCCGCCTTCTAAGCGGGCGGTCGCGAGTTCAAATCTCGCACGGCCCACTGTTCGCGATACAGGTCTCGGAGCGCTCCGATCTCGCCGCCGTGGTGGAGATCGTGCTCGATCATCGCCCAGAAGATCCGCCAGGCCGGCCACTTCTCGCCCCAGTTCGTGAGGACTTCACGATCGAGCCTCGCGTCATCGAGATCCAGAAGGTCGTGTTGCAGCAGCGCGTGGCCCTGCTCGAGCTGCGCGATCGCATCCTTCGTCGTGTGCGCGGAGTTGATATCGGGGAACGTCAGCTTCGCCGGACCGAATGCGTACTCGTGATACATGAGCTTGCACTCGGAGACGTGGACGAGACGCCAGGCGATCGTGGTGAACGGCGGCGGGTCGGGGTGCGGAAAGTCGGGATAGTCGGCGGACCAGTGCCCGCGCGCGTCCTGCCGGACGGTCCAGCATCCGGCGACCGGCTCCCAGAAGAACTCATCGTCGGTGAGCCCTTCGACGCGGCCGCGGATGAACGCGTACGCCGCGTCGAGCTCGGCACCCAGCAGGTCGACCGCCCGTCGCCCCACGGGCGGACGATAGCGCGGTGCTAGACCTGAACGCGTGCTGCGGATGCTCGACCACGTCGTCCAGGTCTACCGCGACCTCGACGCCGAGCTCGCACGGTCCGATTCGCCCTGGCGCGGCTTCAACGTCGTTGCCGGCGGCGTCCACGCCGACGGCGTGACGCACAACGCGCTGGTCATCGGATCCAACGGCACGTACATCGAGCTCGTCGGCTTCCGCGACCCGGAGCGCGGGAAGGACCACCGCTGGTGGAAGGTCGCGACCGAAGAGGGTGGACCCGCCGACTTCGCCCTGCTCTCCGACGACCTCGACGCCGACGTCGTCGCGCTCGGCGATCTCGTTACGCGCGGACCGGAGGCGGGTGGCCGCGTCCGGCCAGACGGCGTACGGATCGAATGGCGGACTGCCCTGCTCGCCGCACCGCTCCCCTTCCTCATCCAGGACATCACGTCACGCGAGCTGCGCGTGCCCGGCGGTGGGGAGATACGGCATCCGAACGGCTTCATGGGGGTGCTCGGCGTGCTCGTCACGACCCCTGATGTGGCGGCGACGCAGGCACGCTTCGCGCGCCTTCGTGAGCGTGGCACCGTTCCGGTCGAGGTCCGCGGCGGTCCACAGAGCCGCCTGAGCTGGCGCCTTGCCTGGCGGGATCTATCGCGCCGAGTGGACCGGCCTTCCGAGAGCTGAGAGCGACGCCTCGCGGAACGTCTCCGCGAGCGTGGGGTGCGCATGGATCGTCGCGGCGACATCCTCGACCGTCGCTTCGAGCCGCATCGCGAGCGTCGCCTCGGCGATCAGCTCGGAAGCCTGCGGCCCCACGATGTGCACGCCGACGATGCGCTGATCCTTTCCCGCCGTGACGATCTTCGTCTGGCCCTCGGACTCGCCGAGCGCGAGGGCGCGCGCGCTCGCGCGGAAGTTGAAGCGCGCCACTTTCACGTCGGCGCCGTACTTCTCCTTCGCCTGCGCCTCGGTCAGGCCGACCTGCGCGACCTCCGGGTGCGTATACACGACGTTCGGGACGACGTCGTAGTCCATCACGGCATCCTCGCCGAGGATCGTATCGACGGCCACCTCCGCCTGCGTGAACGCCACGTGCGCGAGCTTGGGCGAACGCGGGTCACCGATGCAGTCCCCGATCGCCCAGACGCCGGGAACGTTCGTCCGCATCCGCTCGTCGACCGTGATCCCTAGGCGGTTCGTCGCGAGGCCGGCCTGCTCGACGCCGGAGAGATTCGCGACTCGCCCCGCACCGAGCAGCACCTGGTCGCCCTCGAAGGTTTCCTGTTTGCCATCGATCTCCGCGGTGACCGTGACGGCGGAGCCTTTTCGCTGCACCTCGGTGACCTTCGCGCTCGTGCGCACCTTGATGCCACGCTGCTCGAGGGTGCGCACGAGGACGCGAACCACGTCGGCCTCGGCGTAGGCGATCGGCTGCGGGAGCATCTCGAGGATCGTGACCTCGCTGCCGATCTCCGCGAAGAACGTGCCGAGCTCGAGACCGATCGCGCCGGCACCGATCACCACCAGACGCTTCGGTGCCTCCGTCAGCGCGAGAGCGCCGACGTTGTCGAGGGGCTTGGCGTCGGCGAGTCCTTTTATCGGTGGAACTCCCACCTTCGAGCCCGTCGCGACGATCACCGCCTTCGCCTCGACCGTCTCTGAGCCAGCGCGGATCTGCGTGGGCGAGACGAGGGTCCCCTCGGCCTTGATGAGATCGACCTTGCGTCCTTTCAGAAGCATCTCCGTTCCGGCGACGAGCTGCGCCACGATGCGATCTTTCCGCGCCACGGCCTTCGCGAGATCGAAGCGCGCGCCTTCGACATGGATCCCGTAGTCCTCACCATGCGTCGTGAGCCAATACGCATGGCTCGAATCCAGAAGTGTCTTCGACGGGATGCATCCCACCGTCACGCAGATCCCGCCGACTCGGTCGCGCTCGACGAGGGCGACCTTCGCGCCTTTCACACCCGCGTGGAGGGCCGCCACGTACCCGCCGGGCCCGCCGCCGAGGATCGCGATGTCGTACGTGGCCACTAGATCAATCTCCGGCCATGCGGCCGGAGACACGCCCAGAGCTGGCGGTCTCCCTCCTCGCGAGTAAATCGCTCGTCGCTCGTCTCCCTATGGAAAGAGCCTAGGGTCTTCGGACGCGTCACGCTCCAGCGGATGGTCGACGTATCCGTACCTCGCGCGATACCAGAGGTAGAGCGGCAGGAACGCGAGCCCGAGTCGTTCGTACTGGGCAACGTGCCGGAGCTCGTGACGCCAGACCGTGTTGCTTGGCTCCGTGGCCGACACGATCACGTGACCGAAGGTGATCGCGCCGAACCCGCGCCTGGTGAGCACCAGATGTGCGAGCCCCCGATCACTCACGTAGAGGTAGCAGCCGTCGCGACGGCGCGGGACCGCTCCCGACAGGAGCCCAAACAGATGACCGATCGGATCGGCGTGATGCGCGACGAGCCGGGAGAAGCTCAGGGGATCGCGGCGACGACGTCGTCGACCGCGGAGAGCACGCGTTCCGCGGTCGTGACGTTGGGGTCGAACTGCAGGCTGATGAGCTTTTCGTGCCGGTCGATGTGGACGGAGGTCACGCCGGTGATCGCGCGGCAGCCCGCCTGGATCTGCTCGGCGCAGGTCTGGCAGAAGAGCTCGATGACGTTGACCGTGAGCAGGTCACCGCTCGCGGCGACCAGCTGTGGCGCCGGGATGTCCCGTGCGGCGGTTCGCGCGACGGGTCCGCACGCGGCGACCGTGAGGAGGAACGCCACAAGCACGCAAAAGCCCGAGCGCACGATCACATTGTGCGCCCGGGCTTCGTCCGTTCGGACGGTGTCTAGATCAGGCTCTAGCGATCGACGGGCTCGTCTTCATGAAGGGCGTCCTTCACGTTGCCGAGACCTTCCTTCAGCTTGCCCTTGCCCTGATCGACCTTGCCGCCGATCTCGGTCGACTTGTCGCCGCCGAGCTTGCCGGCCTCCTCCTTGACCTTGCCTTTGCCCTGGTCCCACTTGCCTTCGATCTTGTCGTCCATATCTCTTTCGTTGCCTCCTTGGTCCCACAGGGAACCGGCGAAAAAGGGCCGCAAGACCGGTGCCACGATCGCCTGCCCGCCTGGTCGATGTCGCAGCAGTGACGGATGTGTGACGGACAGACATTTGACCGTTTCGGCCGTGTGCCTAATCTTGCGCGGCGCATGATCGCTCTCGACACCGATCGGATCTCGGCGACCCTCCCAAAGGGCTACCGCGCACGGCCGTTCGCCGACGCGGACCGGGAGCCGCTCGTGGCCGAGCGGAACACGTGGCTCCATGAGATGGAGCGGCAGGACGCCGGCGAGTGGCGGATGTGGGAGCAGCTCGCTCCCGACAAGAGCCTGTACCGCATCGTCGTCGAAGATGGCGAGGGATGGATCGCCGGCTTCGCGAACCTGAGCGCCGGCGGGATGATGCGTCACCTGGATGGGGCGCAGAGCGGCAACGTGAACGTCGCGCGCGCCGCCCGCGGCAGAGGCATTGGCTCGGCGCTGCTCGCCGAGATCGAGGAGGAGGCGCGGCGCCGGAAAGCGCCACGCCTGCTCGGCTACGCGAACGCTGCGCATCCTGATTCCCTGGCGTGGGCCGACCGCCGCGGCTTCCGTGAGATCGGACGGCGGATCGAGTCCTACGTCGAGCTCGCGTCGTTCGATCCGGGCGCTTGGAGCGAAAAGCTGCGCGCGGTGAAGAGCTCGGGCATCGCGTTCCGCACGTTCGCCGAGGCGATGGACGGACTCGACGACCTCGGCCGCGAATCGTTCTATCGCGCGGTCTTCGATGCGCAGGGTCCGATGTGGGAGGACATCCCTTTCGCCACGCCGACGGAGCCCTGGCCGTACGAGCGCTTCCGTCAGCTCGCCTTCGAAAGCGGACAGCTGATGCCCGACACTTCGGTGCTCGCCTACGACGGCGACACGATCGCCGGCTTCACCCAGACCGCGAAGCGGCAGGACAAGGACGCCTACACCTGGATGACCGGCACGGCTCGTTCGCACCGCGGGCGCGGCATCGCGACGGCGCTCAAGGTGGAGGCGCTGACGCGCGCGAAGCAAAGAGGCCTTCGCGCGATGCTGACGACGAACGACGAGCCGAACAAAGCGATGCGGGGCATCAACGCGCGTCTCGGCTACCAGATGCTCCCCGCGCACGTGCAGCTGGAGAAGAAGCTGGCCTGACCCTTCTGGCACGGCGCTCGCGGTAGGCTCGCGGCGATGGGTACCGGCGATCCAATCGGGTCATTCCTCGTCCTGGCGGGCACGATCTGTATCCTCGGCGCGAGCTACCTCGTCTGCTACACGTTCTTCATGGCGAACTGGGAAGGATGGGAGTCCTGGTCGGCGCGGACCGGGCTCGACCGCGAGCGAGCTGACCAGGAGCGTCTCCACAAGCTTCGGTCGAAATAGAAAGGAGGGAGGCATCCGCGCCTCCCTCCTTTGGCGTCGCGACGAGTGTCAGTCCGCCGGTGTGGCCTCTGTCATGAGGCCGGGCTCTTCGCCACCGACCTCGCTCCAGATCTTGGCGCCGCGCGGCTCGCGCAGGAATAGCGTCCCGATGACCACCGTCATGAGCGCGACGGTCATCACGTACGCGAGCCCGAGATACGGGTTGCCGTTGGGATCGTTGGTCGAGTTGAAATTGCGAAGGCTGAGGGTCGACTCGATCGGCAGACCCATGAAGTTCTTGCCGAAGGGCACGTACAGCTTGCTGCCCTCCGGGTAGGTGGCACCGACGAGTGCGGTGAAGAGCAGCGGCAGCAGGCCGCCGAACCACCCGTTGCCGAAGTGGTACGGGATGGAGAGCGACGTGTAGCGCACCTTCGCGCGGAAGTACTCGACGAGGAAGGCCGCGATCGGGCCGTACACCATCGTCACGTAGATGACCTGGATCCAGACCAGAGCGATCAGGACCGGTGTGTTCGGATCCGCCCCGGTGATGAGGCCGGTCGCGTCGCGCTTCACGTTCGCCGCGTCGGTCATCGCGTGATAGATCGGGAGGTAGGTGATCGCGGCGATGAGGCAGCCCGCCAGGATGATCACCTTGCGGCCGATGCGGTCGGATAGCCAGCCGAAGAAAAGGAAGAACGGCGTGCCGAGGGCGACCGCCCACAGCATGATCGTGTACGACTGCGTGAAGCTCAGCTTCAGGTACGTCGTCATGAAGAAGTTCGCCTGGAACTGTCCCTGGTACCACACGACGCCCTGACCAGCGGTGAGCCCGAGGAGCACGAGCGCGATAGTGCCGACCTTGCGGCCGCTGAAGGCCTCGCTGGCCCAGTTGCCGGCACCGGTCACCGACTGCTTCGCGTCCTTCAGACGTGCGAAGAGCGGCGTCTCTTGAAGCCGAATACGGATGTACAACGCGAGGACGACGAGGACCGCCGAGATCCAGAACGGATAGCGCCATCCTTGTGAGGCGAAGTCCGCGGGGGCCATGTTCGTGCGGAAGAACAGGATGATCGCGAGCGCGAGGAAGAACCCGACCGTCGCGGTGGTCTGGATCCACGCGGTATAGAGGCCGCGCTTGTTGTCGGGCGCGTGCTCGGCGACGTAGATCGCTGCGCCGCCGTACTCGCCACCGAGCGCGAGACCTTGCGCGAGCCGGAGGATCACGAGGATGATTCCTGCGGCGATGCCGATTTGCGCGTGCGTCGGCAGCACGCCGACGAGCACCGTCGCGAGCCCCATCACTGTGATCGTCACGAGGAATGTGTACTTGCGGCCGATGATGTCCCCGAGCGCTCCGAAGAACACGGCGCCGAACGGCCGCACGAGGAATCCCGCGGCGTACGCGGCGAATGCCGCGAGCGCGGAGGCCGTGGGGTTGTCGCTCGGGAAGAAGATAGGCGCGAGGAATGGCGTGAGCGTCGCGTAGAGATAGAAGTCGTACCACTCGATGATGGTTCCCGCGGAAGCGGCCGTGATGACGAACGGAAGCCCGTACGTCGGTCTCGTCGCCGTGGCCGCGGTTGCCGTTCGCGTTGCCAACTTGCCCCTCCTTAGTTGACGCAACGAAAGGTGCATGACGTGGTAGTCGAGATTGCTTGGTCGGTCACCTCCCCGGCGAAAGCGCGAGCCACCCCTTTGAAGGCAGTTGTCTAGGGCTTTCTTTGGGCATCGTCAATTTGCCTTTCCGCCCTGTGGCACGACGCTCAGTCGTCTTTGCCCGAAGCGGAGGCGGTCCGGATCGCATCGACGACGGTCGCGTCGGCGAGGGTGGTGGTGTCTCCGAGCGGCTGGCCGTTGGCGATGTCCCGCAACAGCCTTCGCATGATCTTTCCAGAGCGCGTCTTCGGCAGCTCCGGAGCGAACATCACCGTCTTCGGGCGGGCGATGGAGCCGATCGCCTTCACGACGTGCTCGCGGAGCTCCTTCGACAGCTCCTCGCTGCCCTGGTTCCCGCTGCGGAGCGTTACGAACGCGAAGATCGCCTGGCCGGTGACCGGGTCCTCGCGTCCGATGACCGCCGATTCGGCGACCTTCGGATGTGAGACGAGCGCCGACTCGACCTCCGTCGTGGAGATGCGGTGGCCCGAGATCTTCATGACGTCGTCCACGCGTCCCATCAGCCAGAAGTAGCCGTCCTTGTCGCGGCGGGCGCCGTCGCCCGCGAAGTACCTGCCGGGGTAGCGGCTCCAGTACGTCTCCCGGTAGCGCTTGTCGTCTTTGTAGATGCCGCGGAGCATCGCCGGCCAGGGACGCGAGATCACGAGATAGCCCGCACCGCCGAGCGGTACGGATTTGCCTTCCTCGTCGACGACGTCCGCCTTCACGCCCGGGAATGGGAACGTCGCGCTCCCCGGTTTGCACGTCGTGATCCCGGGAAGCGGCGTGATGAGGATCATGCCCGTCTCGGTCATCCACCAGGTGTCGACGATCGGGCAGCGCGACCCGCCGATCACCTCGTGGTACCAGAGCCAGGCCTCCGGGTTGATCGGCTCGCCGACCGAGCCGAGCAGCCGTAGCGAGCGCATGTCGTGCTTCTGCGGAAGCTCCGCTCCCCACTTCATGAACGTCCGGATCGCGGTCGGCGCGCAGTACAGGATCGAGACCTTGTATTTCTCGATGATCGACCACCAGCGATCCTTGTCCGGGAAATCGGGCGTGCCCTCGTACATGACGCCGGTCGTCCCGTTCGCCAGCGGGCCGAAGACGATGTAGCTGTGCCCGGTGACCCAGCCGATGTCCGCGGCGCACCAGTACACGTCGTCGTCCTTGACGTCGAAGATCATCTTGTGCGTGGCCGCGACCCCGGTCAGGTACCCGGCCGTCGTGTGCACGATGCCCTTCGGCCTCGCGGTCGTGCCCGAGGTGTAAAGCAGGTAGAGCATGTGCTCGCTCTCGAGCGACTCGGCAGGGCACTCCGGCTTCTGCCGATCCACGACCTCGTGCCACCAGAGGTCGCGACCCGGGGTCCACGGGACGTCCTGCTTGGTGCGGCGCACGACGAGGACCTTCTCGATCGTCTTCGTCTGCGCGACCGCGTCGTCCGCGTTCTTCTTCAGCGGCACGACAGCGCCCTTGCGGTAGCCACCGTCGGCGGTGACGAGCACTTTCGCTTCGGCGTCGTTGATGCGCCCGGCGAGGGCCTCCGCCGAGAAGCCCCCGAAGACGACGGTGAAGGGAGCGCCGATCCGCGCGCAGGCGAGCATCGCCGCGGGGAGCTCCGGGATCATCGGCATGTAGATCGCGACCCGGTCCCCCTTGCGAACGCCGAGCTCCTTGAGGGCGTTGGCGGCCCGGCTCACCAGGTCGAGGAGGTCCTGGTAGGTGAGGACGCGCGCGTCGCCGGGCTCGCCCTCCCAGTAGTAGGCGACCTTCGTGCCGTTGCCCGCCTTTACGTGGCGGTCGAGGCAGTTCTCCGAGATGTTGAGCTCACCACCCGCGAACCACTTGGCGTACGGCACGTCCCAGTCGAGGACCTTGCCGAAGGGCTTGCGCCACGTGAGCGTCCTTGCCTGCTCGGCCCAGAATCCCTCGAAGTCCTTCTCGGCCCGCTCGTAGATGGACGGATCCTTAACGTTCGCCTGCGCGGCGAACGCCTTGGGCGGCGGAAAGGTCCGATCCTCTCGGGCAAAGGTCTCGAGAGCGGTCGCCGATTTCGCCCCGGTGGCCATCCTGCGTCCTCCCCTAGAGGGCGCTCGGCCTCCCGTGGTCGAGCGCTTCGAGATGAGCCTTGTAGTGATTCGGCAGCATGAGGAGCCAGCCGAAACAATTCAAATCGCCGTAGTACGGGTGGCGCGCGGTCCTCGCCACGTCCGGCTGGGCGGGGAACTCGGCGACCAGCCGGCCTGCCGCGGCGGCGGTCTTCTCGGCGAGGCCGGCGATCCCGGTCCGGGTCACCGCGGCGGCCGCCGGGCGGGGCTGGCCGGTCGGACCGGGAAGGGCGCCTTGCGCGAGGCGCAATCCGATCAGGACGCTGCCACGCTCGACGATCAGGAGGTGGGTCGCCACCTGACCGAGCCCCCAGTCGTCGTCGGTGCCCGCGGTGAGGTCGGCGTCGGAGGCGGCGGCCACCCGGTCGAGGAGCTCGCGGCGGCCGGCGGCGGTCGCGTCGACCAGAAGACGGATCGTCTCGCGCAGCCAATCGGGTCTGTCCGGCGGGTCGTCGACGACCCGAAGGGTCACCGTCGCATCATGCGCTCTTGTGCGTTCGTGCAGAATGCGGCGCGAACTAACAAGGCCGTAGGCCGCTCTGGAGGGATACGTTGGCTGGGATCTCGAAGTCGGAGACCATGAATCGGCTGTCTGAGAAGACCGGCCTCACCAAGAAGCAGGTGGGGCAATTTCTGGATGAGCTCGCGGGGCTCGCGTACAAGGAAGCGCGGAACGGGTTCACCATCCCCGGGGTCGGGAAGCTTGTCGTCGTCGACCGCAAGGCGCGGATGGGGCGCAACCCGGCGACCGGCCAGCCGATCTCGATCCCCGCGAAGCGCGTGCTCAAGTTCCGCATCGCCAAGCAGGCGAAGGACTCTGTTCTCGCGAAACGCACCAAGTAGGGGCGACGCTCACGTAGCACTCATCCGGAGCGGGGCTCATCGCGGAGGGGCGGTGGGCCTCGCTCTCGTCCGTCGCGGGTTCTCCGATAACGTGGAGCGGTGACCGTCACGAGATCTGCGAACCGTTATCCATCGGCGGGTCGGTTGGCGCCGGACCAGATCGTGTCGCCCGCGGGACCGGACGTTCCGTTCCCGCCGCAGGAGGCCTTGCTCGTCGAGAAGATTCCTGTCGGCGCGAACATCTGGTACGAGCCGAAATGGGACGGCTTCCGCGGTGTATTGGAGAACGACGGCGGCGCGCTCGGTCTTTGGAGCCGTAACGGCCGACCGCTCCTCCGCTACTTCCCCGAGCTCCGACCGCTCGGCGAAAGAATGCCGCCGCACTCGGCACTCGATGGAGAGATCGTCATCGAGCAGGAGGGGCGGCTGGAGTTCGACCTGATGCAGATGCGCTTGCACCCGGCCGAGTCACGGATCCGCAAACTGTCCGGTGAGATCCCGGCGCGGTTCATCGCCTTCGACGTGCTGCTCTGGAACGGCGTGCCTCTTCATCAAAAGCCGTTGGCGGAGCGTCGCGCATTCCTCGAACAGAACGTCAAGGGCTTCGAGCTCTCGGAGATCACGCGCGATGTCGATAAGGCAAAGATGTGGCTCGAACGGCTCGAGGTGCTTGGCCTCGACGGCATCGTGGCGAAGCGTGCCGATCTTCCGTACATGCCCGGCTCACGCGACGCTGTGCAGAAGGTCAAGCACCACCGAACGATCGACTGCGTCATCGTCGGCTACCGCACGAGTGGCAAGAAGATCGCGAGTCTCTTGCTCGGTCTGTATCGCGACGATGGCACGCTCGACTTCGTCGGCCACACTTCGGGGATCGGTGCCGACCTCGAGCCGCAGCTGCAAAAGCTTCTCCCTCCGCTTCTCGAAGAAGAGGGGACCTTCGCCAAGCAATTCGCCGGCGAGATCGAAGGACGGATCCCAGGCGGCGGGTCGCGTTGGTCGCAGGGCCGCGATCTGCCGTGGCACGAAGTGCGACCCGAGATCGTGTGCGAGATCCGCTTCGACAAGCTCGAGGGCGAGCGCTTCCGTCACGGCACGCGGTTCATCCGCTTCCGACCGGACAAGGACCCCAAGCAATGCACGTGGTCACAGCTCGACGTTTCGAAACGCGTTGGCGATCCAAGCCTCGCCGATCTGCTGGCGGGAAGTGCCTAGTCCCAGTCACTGAGCTGCGGCTCTCGTTCGGCCCCGATGGCCCTAGGCCTTGATGCGCTGGCCCTTCGTCGCGCACGGAATGAAGTTCGGGATCTCGTGGCTCCCGCCGAGAAGCCGGAACGCACCACTGCCGAACAACGCGATCGCATACAGGGTCAGGCGTCGTCCTCGGCTGACGCGAAGGCTCGGGTGGTTCGATGAAGGACCGATGAAGAGTCCATGGACCACTCGCGGAGGAATCACGCACACGGTCTAGGTCAAATTGATGATCCCGACCGCCGGTTCCTCTAGTACCCGGGTCCTATGACACGCCGCACCCGAAAGCCCGTTCTCGGAGCGAAGGACCATGGGTCCCGGTGGGAAGGAGCGAACGAGTATGTTTTCGCGATCGACTCTGCGTTACGCCCTCGTGGCCACGGTGGCAGCGGCTTCCGCGATGGCCATGGTGGCGACGGCGGCCTACGCGCACAACGACGGCTTCAACGAGCGGATCGCCGCGTGCTTTGACTCGCGCGATCCCAACAGCGACGAATGCCTCTCCGCGCTGGAAGTGAGCCCGGTCGGCGCGGATTTCTTCGCGCAGCTCGCGACCAACGTCGCGAATCATCCGGTGAAGCCCGAGCCGAAGCCCGAGCCGAAGCCCGAGCCCAAGCCCAAGACCACGACTGACCTCTGGACGCTCATGAAGGCCTGCGTGGAGACGAAGGACCTCTCGAGCGACCAGTGCCAGCAGGCGCAGGAGGCGAGCGGCCTCTCCGCCGACGACTTCAAGGCAAAGCTCGCGGCGAAGTTCGGCTGCGTCAGCGCGAGCAATCACGATGGCGGCGATCCTTGCACGAAGAAAGTCGCTGAATGCGCGAGCGCGAGCAACAACGAAGGCAACGACCCGTGCGCCGTCAAGCCCGCCGAGACGTACACCACCACGACCCCGAACATGCGCGAATGCTTCTCGCTCCGCTCCTCGGTGAATGCCATGTCGGCCAGGGACCTGGCCACGAAGGCCGAGAAGATCGCGGCCGTCTGCCGCAAGGCGGTCTACGAGTCACGCATGAGCGCCGGAGAGTTCTGGAAGCACCGCTAGCCACGCACCCCTACTCCAAGCGGCCCGAGCCATCTACCGGTGGCTCGGGCCGCGCTGCTTTCCGGCTTCGCGCCCGAAGTACTCGGCGCGCCAATCTCGTGGGGGTCCCGGGCGCGACCGCCGTTTCGGAGCCGTCCGCTTCACCTTGAGCACGTCGAAGAGCGGATCGAGGCTCACGGCGCGCTCCCACATTCCCGCGGTGAGGTCGCCGACCGCGGCGATCCGATCGCGCATCGTCCGCATCGTGTAGTCGCCCGGCTCGACGTCGGGGACCTCGTCCCAGCGCAGTGGCGCCGACGCGCGGGCGTCCTCGACGGGGCGGATCGAGTACGCCGACGCGATCGTCCGATCGAACGCGTTCTGTCCGTAGTCCACGAACACGCCCGGCCGGCCGGCGACCTTCCACTGCGTCGTCGCGATCGTCGGGACGAGCTTCACGATTTCCTTCGCCATCGCGCGTGCGATCTCGCGCACGAGCGGGAACTCGAGCTCGACGACGATCGGCACAAGGATGTGCAGCCCGGTGACGCCACTCGTCTTCGGGTAGCTCGGGAGGTGAAGATCGTCCATGACGCGTTTTGCGGCCATGGCGATCTCGCGGACGTGCGACCAGGGATTCCCCTCAGAGGGATCGAGGTCGATGAGCAGGTAATCGGGCCGATTGATGTCCGCGACGCGCGAGTGCCAGGTGTGGAGCTCGATGCAGCCGAGATTCGCGATCCAGGCAAGCCCGGCGGGATCGGTGACGACCGGGAAGTCAGCTTCGTTTCCGGACGGATAGCTGATGTGGACCGTCTCGAGCCACTCGGGGTGCGGATTCGGGACGCGCTTTTGGTAGAAGAACTCGCCGTCCACGCCATTGGGGTGCCGCTTCATCTGCATGGGGCGCCGCGCGACGTGATGCAGGACGGCACCGGCGACGTCCACGTAGTAGCGGATGAGGTCGCCCTTCGTGAGACCCGGCTTCGGGAAGAAGACCTTCTCGAGATTCGTGACCTTGACCTCGCGGCCCGCGACGATCATCGGCTGGGCGGTGTCCGGCATCGGGCGACTGTACCCTCGCGCCTAGAGGAGGCTGCGGTAGCTCGGGACGTACGCGCGCGACGCGATGTAGCGCTCGAGGTCCTTCGCCCGCTCCACGCTCGCCAGACCGCGCGCAAACGCGACCTCCGCGACGCGCGCGGCAGCGTGCAGCTCGGTCGCGAGGATCGCCGAGACGGGCGGATAGATCAGCCCGACCGCGATATCCGCGGGCGTCACCTGCTCGGCGACGCCGCGGGCCGCGGCGATGAACATCTCGTCGGTCACGCGCCTCGCACCGGTCGCATACACCGCCATCCCGATCGCGGGGAAGATGTAGACGTTGTTCCCCTGGCCCGGGACGAAGGTCTTGTCGCCGAACCGGACCGGCGGGAACGGACTGCCACTCGCGAAGACCGCGCGCCCGCCCGACCACGCGTACGCCTGTTCGGCCGTGCATTCCGACCGCGAGGTCGGATTCGAGTACGGAAAGATCATCGGCCGCTCGTTCACGCGCGCCATGGCCTCGATGACGCGCTTGTCGAACGCGCCCCCGACCGTTGAAAGCCCGATGAGCCCGGTCGGCCGCAGCGCCTCGATCGCGCCCGTGAGGTCCGCGATCGGCGCGTGACGCTGCGCGAACTGGCGCTGGTAATCGTGCATCGCCCCGCGGTCGGTCGTGATGAGGCCCTGTCGGTCGAAGAGCGCGATCCGCGAGCGAGCGTCTTCCCGGGAGAGGCCCTCGCCCATCATCGCGGTCACGAGGAGCTCGGCGACGCCGATCGCCGCTGACCCCGCGCCGAGAAAGAGGAACCGCTGCGCCGCGAGCGGCGTGCCGGTGATCCGGAGCGCGCCGAAGAGGCCGGCGAGCGCGACCGCCGCGGTCCCCTGGATGTCGTCGTTGAAGCAGCAGACCGTGTCGCGGTAGCGCGCGAGAAGGCGGATCGCGTCGGGCCCGGCCCAGTCCTCGAACTGGATGCAGCACCGTGGGAACTCCTCCTGGACCGCGTCGACGAACTCGTCCACGAACGCATCGAGCTCCTCGTCCGACGAGCGCGGCTGCCTGAGGCCGAGATACAACGGATCGGCGAGGAGCTGCTCGTTGTTCGTCCCCTCGTCGACGAGCACGGGCAGCGTGTACTGCGGCGGCACGCCACCCGCGGCGGTGTAGAGCGCGAGCTTTCCGATGGGGATGCCCATGCCGTTCGCGCCGAGGTCGCCCAGGCCGAGGATCCGTTCGCCGCTCGTGACGACGATGAAGCGCACATCGCGCTCGGGCCAGTTCCGCAGGATCTCGCGGACCCGACCCTTCCGCTTGACCGAGAGGTAGAGCCCGCGCGGCCGCCGGAAGAGATGGCCGAACTTCTGGCAGGCCTCGCCGACAGTCGGCGTGTAGACGATCGGCATGAAGCGAGCCGGGTCGCTCATGAGCAGGCGATAGAAGAGCGTTTCGTCGGTGTCCTGCAGCTGCGAGAGATAGATGTAGCGCTCGAGGTCCGTCGTCTTCGCGTCGAGCTGCACCTGCGCGCGACGGATCTGCGCGTCGAGATCGTCGATTCCCTCAGGGAGGAGCCCGAGGAGACCCAGCTTCTCGCGCTCGGCTTCGGTGAACGCGGTCGACTTGTTGAGGCGCGGGTCGTGGAGGAGATCTGGGCCGCGCGGCAGGCTCATCGCTCAGGAGGGTAGTGTCTCCGCCCGGCGGCGCGCTTCGGCCGCGCACGCCTCAGTCTTTGCGCATGGATCTCTTCACCGCCGTCGCTCTTGGGGCCGCGATCGCGGCGGGGGCGGTCGCGGCGGTCGCAGGCTTTGGGATCGGCAGCATCCTCACCCCGGTGCTCTCGACGCAGGTCGATGTTCGCCTCGCGATCGCGGCGGTGTCGCTTCCCCATTTGGTGGGAACGGCCGTGCGCTTTCTTCTCGTCCGCACGCACATCGATCGCGACGTGCTCGTCGGCTTCGGTCTCGCGAGCGCGATCGGCGGGCTCGCCGGCGCGGCGCTGCAGGCAGTCGTGCAGAGCGCGGTCCTCGCGATCGTGTTCGCGGCCCTGCTCCTCTTCGCGGGGATGAGCAGCCTCACCGGTCTGTCGCAGCGTCTGCGTTTCCGCGGCCGGGGCGCCGCGCTCGTCGGAGGTGCCGCGTCCGGACTCCTGGGCGGGCTGGTCGGGAACCAGGGCGGGATACGCGCGGCCGCTCTCCTCGGCTTCGATGTCGAGCGCGAGGCGTTCATCGCGACCGCGACCGCCGTCGCGCTCATCGTCGATGGCGCGCGCATCCCCGTCTACCTGGTGACGCAGGGTGCGGACCTGGTGCGTCTGGGGCCGCTCATCCTGATCCTGTCGGTCGGCGCGACGATCGGCACGCTCGCCGGGCAATGGACGCTGAGGCGTATGCCCGAACGGGTCTTCCGCCGTGTCGTCGGCGTGCTCCTGCTGCTCCTCGGCCTCTACACGCTGGCGCGCGTAGTCGCCTGAGACGCCTGGATCGGTCTTAGGCGCTGCCGAGTCGGAGGCGGAAGCGCGCCCCGCCGTCGGACGGCGTCTCGAGGACGACCGATCCACCGTGCGACTCCGCGACGTCTTTCACGATCGCCAGGCCGAGCCCGGACCCCGGCGTTTGGCGCACGTCGTTGGATCTCCAGAAGCGGTCGAAGACGCGGGAGGCATCTTCCGCGGCGACGCCGGGGCCGTGATCGCGAACGGCCACTTCGCCGCCTGCGACCGTGATCTCGACGATCGCGCCCGTCGGGCTGTACTTCGCCGCGTTGTCGAGGAGATTGGTGATCGCCCGGGCGACGCGAACCTTCACACCGCGAACCGTCGAGGGCGTGGCCGTCACCACGAACTGGACCTTGGGGTAGCGGAAGCTGACGTCGTCGACGACCTCGTGGACGACCTCGTCCAAGCGCAGCTCTTCGAACGGCATCGGCGCTTCCTCGTCGCGCGCCACTTCGATGAGGTCGCCGACGAGCGCCGTGAGGCGCTCCATCTGCCTCACGAGGTCCCCGAGTAGGAGCTGCCGCTCGCCCGGATCGCTCGGCTGCCCTCGTTCGAGGAGTTCAAGATTCGTCCGCAGGCTGGTGAGCGGGGTCCGCAGCTCGTGACCAGCATCGGACACGAGCTGCCGCTGCGAGCGCAGCGACGTCTCGAGCTGACCAAGCATGGCATCGAAGCTCGTCCCCAGGCGGCTCAGCTCGTCGCGGCCGTGGGCGGCGACGCGGCGCGAGAGATCGCGGGTACGCGTGACCTCCTCGACGGTCGCGGTCAGGCGCTTCACCGGCGCCAGCGCGGTGCGCGCGATGAGCAATCCGAGAGCCGCCGCGAGCACGATCGCCCCGAGCGCGAACTCGGCGAGCGTGACGCGGGTCTGCGCGAGCGCACCATCGATGTCCTCGAGCGACTTGGCGACCTCGAGCGCGCGGCTGTTCGAGATCGGCCGCACCAGCACGCGAACGCGATACTCCTGCGAGACCGCTGTGGCGAGGAACCCGTCGCGTTTGCCGGCGGCAACGTCCTTCACGTCCTGGGTGACGAGCGCCGGGACGGCCACGCCGAGATCCGCCTGGACGATGGTCCCATTCGCATCGACGATCTGGCCGAAGACGTCCTGGCGACCGGTCACCAGCTGCGGCCCGCGATCCCCGAAGGGGCCGCCGCGTCCGGGACCCCCGACGAGCGCCGTCTTGGACAAGGTGTCGTCTACCTGCTTGAGGAGCTGGTCCTGGACGACGACGTACATCGCGACCGATGCGCCGATCGCGGCGACCGCGACCGCCGCGGCGGTGAGGAGCGCGATCCGGAGCCTGAAGCTCACGGTTCTTTCATGACGTAGCCGACGCCGCGCACCGTCTGGATGACCCGCGACCCGCCGTCCTGCTCGAGCTTCCGGCGAAGATAGCCCACGTACACGTCGAGCGAGTTGGAGTCTGGCCCAAAGTCGTAGCCCCACACGCGGTCGAAGATGACGTCGCGCGGGAGCACCTTCCGCGGGTTCGCGATGAAGAGCTCGAGCAGCGAGTACTCCGTGCGCGTGAGCGGGATGAGCCGATCGCCGCGCCGGCACTCCATCGCGTCACGGTCGAGGGTGATGTCCAGGAAGCGGAGGCTGCCGCGGCCATGTGCTCCGTCCTCGTTCCGCCGGCCGAGCGCACGGATGCGCGCGAGCAGCTCGTCGAGCGCGAACGGCTTCACCAGGTAGTCGTCGGCTCCGGCGTCGAGGCCCTCCACCCGGTCGCGCACCGCGGCGCGCGCCGTAAGCATGAGCACGGGAACGTGGTTGCCGGCCGCCCGCAAGCGGCGGCAGACCTCGATTCCGTCGAGGCCGGGAAGGCCGAGATCGAGCACGAGCGCGTCGTACGGGTTGGTCATCGCCATCTCGAGCCCCGCGGGGCCCTCTCTGGCGAGATCGGCCTTGTGGCCCGCGCCACGCAGCGCGCGTTCGACCGCGTCCCGTACCGCGGGCTCGTCCTCGATGATGAGGACACGCACGAGACCGAGTTTAGGGTCGGAACCGCTAAGAACCCCCTGAGAAACCGGCCTCTTAGCGAACTTTGAACCTCCTCTCATGCACCGGCGGCCGCCTGGTCGTTCCCTTGTGAGCACACGACCTCCAAGGGGGCCACACATGAAAGCGATCCAGCCAGCGAAAGCGCTCCTCATCGCGGCAGTCATCGGTCTCGGCCTTTCCGGCGGCTTCGCCGCGGCGGCATTGCTGCCCGGCGGTAGCGCGCCCGCGGCGCTAAGCCAGCTCTGGGACAGCACCGTCGGCCGGTCGCTCGAGAACGGCCCGGGCGACAAGGGCTCGGTCTTCACCGCCGCTGCGACCTACATCGGTATCACCGAAGCGCAGCTTCGCACCGAGCTCGGCACGGACAAGAGCCTCGCCGACGTCGCCGTCGCGCACGGCAAGACCCGCGACGGTCTCATCCAGGCACTCGTCGCGGCGCAGCAGCAGAGCATCGCGACCCTCGTCGACCAGAAGGGCATCGGCGCCCGCCCGGCCGGACCGGGCATCGGTCGTGGGCCCGGCGGTCCACGAGTCACCGGGGATCCGCTCGCCGCGGCCGCCACGTACCTCGGCACCACCACGGCGGACCTCGACACGAAAATCCGCGCGGGCCAGACGCTCGCGCAAATCGCGAACGCGACTTCAGGGAAGAACCGCGACGGTCTCGTCGCCGCGATCGTCGCCGACTCCACCGCGAAGATCGACGCCGCCCAAAAGGCGGGCACGATCACCGCGGATCAGGCAACACAGCTCAAGACCAATCTCAGCACGCGGATCGCGCAGCTCGTCGATTCGAATCGGCCCGGCTTCGGTCGTGGATTCCCGTTCGGACCTGGCCGCTAGCCCCACAGACCTCCCATCCGCTCAGACGGTGCCGGATCGCCCACGATCCGGCACCGTTCCCTCTTGGGGGCTGAAGCTCACGAGCCTCGCCGCCGTGGTCAACGTCTTCTTCTTCGGATTCGGCTACGCAGCCACCCACCAGAAGACCACGGACGCACCGCTGCAACCCCCGGTCGCGCAGACCATCGCGCCGGCGAGTCCCACCCCCGCGCCAACGCCGGCGCCCAACCGTGACGGGCGGGCGCCAAGAGCCACGCTCGCCCCCGGCATCCGCACGTCGCCCGGCGCGCCGCTCACCACGACGCGCCACTCCTAGACGCTACTTGAAGACGATCTTCTCCGAGGAGCTGATCGTCACCGCGGTGGCCTTCAGCGGCGTGTTGTCGGGATTCGTGAATCCCGGCTGGTTCAGGAGCTGCCACTTGCTCACGAGCACCGCGAAGTCGTTGTCCGCGGCGATGCCGTCCTCGGCGACGACGACCGTGTACCCGCGCAGGTTCGCGCCGAAGGCCGTGTAGAGGACGGCGCCGTTCGAAGCGGTGCCCACCATCACGGCGTTCGTGACGCCCCGATCTTTCAGGAGCTGGTCCAGGTTCGTGTTGAAGAACTTGTCGGCGCGCGTGGTCACGCTCGGCTCGCCCGTCTGCGGTGCCACCTCGGGAAGGACGGTCGATCCAGCGGTCGGCGTAAGCGAGTAGATCACCGGCACTTTCGCGTCACGGGCCTTCTTGATCAGCGCGGCAACCTTCGGTAGCGACGCGAGGCATGTCGGGCGCGGGGTGCAGACCGCGGTGGTGAGGTCCAGGACGAGGAGCGCCGCCCCCTTCACGGGGATCTCGACCGCGACCGCGGCCGGGACCGTCGGCAGCGCTGATGTCGGCGCGGGCGATGCCGTGACGAGCACGGTGGGCGCCGATGACGCGGACGCCGGCACCACGGTCGGCGAGGCCGCCTGCTGCGCACACGCGGAGGTCAGGAAAACGAAGAGGACGAGAAGGCGCACGATCTTCATGGCGGACGACCCTCCCACAACGGCGGCATCCTATTCCGATGAGTCCCACGGTCGCCCGCGCGATCGGCGATCGGCTGCGCGCGGCCGGCGTCCGCCACGTGTTCGGACATCCCGGTGGCGAGGTCATCGAGCTCATCGAGGGCTTCCGGCAGGCCGGGCTCGAGTTCGTGCTCACCAAGCACGAGACCGCGGCGGCATTCATGGCCGAGACGACCGCGACGACGAGCGGCAGCGTCGGCGTCTGCGTCGGCACCCTCGGCCCGGGAGCGACGAACCTCGTGACCGGAGTCGCGCACGCGTACCTCGATCGGGGCGCCGTCCTCGCCTTCAGCGGCCAGCTCCCGGCCGACCGCTATGAGATCACGACGCACCAGCGCCTCGACCTCGGCGCGCTCTTCGCGCCGATAACCAAGTGGCATGCGCGCATCACGCCGCTGAACGCGCCGGCGGTGATCGAGCGTGCGCTCCGGGTCGCCGCGACGCCGCGACGCGGGCCGGTGTTCCTCGAGGTGCCGAGCGACGTGCCCGCACAGGAGACGGTCGATGTCGCGCTCCCGCGCTTCGTCACCGAGTCCGTCGCCGCGATCGACGAGGACGCGATACGGACCGCTGCCGCGCGTCTACGGGGAAGCGACCGGCCAGTGATCGTCGTCGGAATGGACGCGAACTCCGACGCGGTGGCCGGGCCGCTGCGCAGTCTCGCGGAGGCGTGGGCGATCCCGGTGATCGTGAGCCCGAAGGCCAAGGGAGTCTTCCGCGAGGATCACCCGCTCTTTCTCGGCACGATCGAGGGCCTCGGGACGGCCTATCTCTACGACTACATCGACACGTGCGACCTCGTCCTCATGATCGGCTTCGATCCGGTCGAGTTCGATCGCGACTGGACCGCCCGGGCGCGGGTGATCCATGTCGGCCCGCTGCCGAACGATGACCGCTACTACGGGAGCGAGGTCGAGATCATCGGACCGGTCGACGCGATCCTCGAGCGCGTCGTGGCCGCCGCGGCGCCGCAGCCGAAGCTGTCACTCGACGAGGTGCATGCCTTTCGCGACGCGTTCCGCGACCGCGTGAGCCCGGCGACGGGCCGCCTCACCGCGCAACAGGTACTCGGCGAGCTTCGTCGAGCTCGTGCCGAGGACGCGCTCGTCAGCTGTGACGTCGGATACAACAAAGCCGTTTCGGCGCAATGCTGGCCGGCGTACCGGCCGCGGACCTTCTTCGTGTCCAACGGGCTCTCGTCGATGGGCTACGGTCTGCCCGCCGCGATCGCGCTCAAGCTCGCCCATCCGGAGCGGCAGGTCGCGTGCGTCCTCGGGGACGGCGGCTTCGCGATGTCGATGGCCGAGCTCGAAACGGCGGTACGTCTTCGGCTCGGAATTACCGTGGTGGTCCTCGTCGATGACGCCCTGTCGCAGATCAAGGCCGGCCAGGAACGCCGCGGCTATCCGGCGATCGGAACGACCTTCGGTGGGCTCGACTACCCGAAGCTCGCGTCCGCGTTCGGGATACCCGGCGTCGACGTCGAGACGCCGGGTGAGTGTCACACGGCCTTCGCCTCGCCGCCGGGTGATCGTCCGGTGCTCATCGCCGCGCACATCGACCCGGGCGCGTACCAGCTCCGCTAGAGGTCCTTCACCGCCGGGATGATGTCGCGCGCGACGATCTCGAGCGGCTCGATCTTCCAGAGGTCCTTCACGCCGCCGATGGCCGTCGTGAAGCCGAGCTTCCGTAGCCACTTCAGCTGCTCGACGATCTTGCCGACGTTCTCGCCGCGGTCGCCGACGTCCATCTGGAACATGCAGGTCTTTTCGATCGAGTCGTAATCGCGCTTCTCCCGGTCGCAGTGCGCCTTCAGGACGTCGAGCTTGCGTGGCACCTCCGGCGTCGGGAACAGATTGCAGGCGTCCGCGTACTTCGCGACGAGGCGGAGGGTTTTCTTCTCGCCCATGCCGCCGATCATGATCGGCGGACGGGGCCGCGTGAGGCTCTGGGGACGGTTGAGCGGGTGCTCGAAGACGAAACGCTTCCCCGCGAAGCGGCTCTGGTCGTCACGCCACATCCGCGTGCAGAGCTCGAGCGTGTCCTCGAGCCACTCGAACCGCTCGGCGAGCGGCGGGAACGGGATGCCGAGAGCGCGAGCTTCCTCCTGGTTCCACGCCGCGCCGATCCCGAGCATGGCCCGGCCGCCGGAGAGCACGTCGAGCGTCGTGACCGCCTTTGCGAGGACGGCCGGGTACCGGTACACGACGCCGGTGACCACGGTGACGAGGCGCGCCTTCTGCGTGTGGGCGGCGAGATACCCGAGCGTCGTGTAGGACTCGAGCATGTCGTGATCGGGTGGGCCAAGCGATCCGATCTGGAAGAAATGGTCCATGACCCCGATCGGATCGAACCCGCCTCCGTCCGCGGTCCGAGCAATCGCCGCGATGTCGTGCGCGAGTCGCTTGGGACCGCCCGGCCACGTGAAGTTGTTGATCTGGAGACCGATCCTCAGGAGCGCATCCTCCGGGACGGTCGAGAGACGAGCCGCAGCTTGCGGCTGAGCGCGCTCGTGTTAGCGGACCTTGATGCGGTCCGCGAAGTATTTCCGGACCTTCTCGACCTTCGGACGGGCGTTGAAGAGGATGTACGGCTGGAGCGGATTCCGCTCGGCGTAGTCCTGGTGGTAGTCCTCGCCCGGATAGAAGCGATCGAGCGGGACGACTTCCGTGACGATGGGGCGATCGAAGACCTTCGCGGCATCGAGCTGCTTGATGTAGGCCTCGGCCACGCGCTTCTGCTCGTCGTTCGCGTAGAAGATCACCGAGCGATATTGCTTTCCGACATCAGGGCCCTGCCGGTCCTTCGTCGTCGGGTCGTGCGCGATCGAGAAGAAGACCTTGAGGAGCTGGCCGTACGTCACGCGCGAGGGGTCGAAACGCACCTCGACCGTCTCGGCGTGCGCGGTCCGACCTGACGAGACCGTCTGGTAATCGGCGGTGTTCGCCGTTCCGCCGGCGTATCCGGAGACGACGGACGAAACCCCGTCGAGCTGCTTGTAGACCGCCTCGACGCACCAGAAGCACCCTCCGGCGAGGACGGCGGTGGCCTCGCCGTTCGCGGCCGGCACCGGGGAATCGAGCTCGGGATCCGGGAATTTCTCTGGGGAGACCACGGCACCGACAACTCTATGCCGCCTAGGCTTATTCCCGTGGCGAGCGGGAGGGCGGTCCGCGACCAGCTGCGCGCTCATGCTCTGAACCATCTCGGCGCCTGGGCGGACGAGCCCTGGCCTGGCGATCACGTGGCGAAGGTCGGGAAAAAGATCTTCGCGTTCCTCGGCGGTGAGGGCCAGGACGTCTCGGTCGGCGTGAAGCTCCCGCGATCGCTCCTCTTCGCGCGCACCCAGGCATTCGTGACGAAGATGGGTTACGGAATGGACAAGTCCGGCTGGGTCATCGCTCGGTTCGGTAAGGGCGAGACCGTCCCAGTCGAGCTTCTGCGCTCGTGGATCGACGAGAGCTACGAAACCGTGGCCGCGACCGCGCTGCCGAAGCGGGCCCGCACCTCCGCAAAGCCGCCGGTTCGGGCGAGCGCGGCAAAAGCCGCCGCGAAGAGGACTCGCGCGCGTTGAGGATCGCGCCGGGGATCCATCGCATCGGCGTGGGTCTGGTGAACGCGTACCTCCTCGAGGAGGGTGGCGAGGTCACGATCGTCGACGCGGGCGCGCCGAGCTACTGGGACGATCTGCCGCGCGAGCTCGAGACGATGGGCCGTTCGCTGGCGGATGTGCGCGCGCTCCTCCTGACGCACGCGCACGTCGATCACGTCGGCTTCGCCGAGCGCCTACGCCGGGAACGGGGCGTCGCGGTGCGCGTGCACGAGCTCGACGCGCGGCTCGCCCGTGGCGAGGTGACCCCGAAGAACCAGTCGTTCGCGGGGCCGCGGCCGCTCCCGGTCCTGCGCTTTCTCGCCTTCGCGGTCACGCACGGCCTCCTGCGCGCGACACCGATCCTCGAAGTCGCGACGTTCGGCGACGGCGCGACGCTCGACGTCCCGGGATCGCCACGCGTGATCCACATGCCGGGCCACAGCGAGGGAAGCGCGGCGCTCCATGTACCGGCGCGTGACGCCCTCTTCGTCGGAGACGCGATCGCCACCTTGAATGTGCTCTCCGGCGCGACCGGCCCGCAGATCGCGGCCTTCGGCTCCGACATTCCCGGCGCCTACGCGTCGCTCGCGCGGCTCCGCGGCGTCGAAGCGGCCCTGGTCCTCCCGGGACACGGCGCGCCGTGGACCGGCGGCGTCGGCGAGGCGCTTCGCATCGTCGAGGCCGCTCGACCGCGGTAGGGACGCTCGCCAGAGATCGGCCGGGGAACCTCCCCGCGCCCGAGCCTGTAAAGGGGTCAGTGAGGATGCGCGCGCTCGCGGCTCTAACCCTCGTCCTGCTGAGTGGGTGTATCGGCGCGTCGCCCGGCGCAAGCACGCCGCCAGCCGCGCTCGCGAGCTCAGCATCACCTTCGGCCTCGACGGCCCCAGCGGTCAGCGAGCCGCCCAAGGCGACGTCGCCTCCCTTGACCTTCGTCACGACGGCGCAACAGGCCCGCATGGTGGCCACGGTCGTCGCCCTCCTCGATGCGTTCAACTCCGGGCGGGTCGACGTTGCCCTCGCGTTCCTTACGGATGACGTGGCCATCAGCGACTGCGACTACCGCGCGGTCCACGTCACCCTGGCCAACGGAGCTGAAGCGGCGCGGCAGTGGTTACGCGACCGCGCCGCGGATCACGACCAGCTGGTCCTCGAAAGCGTCCGCAACGAAAACCCGGACCCGTCCACTGGCGCGCATGTCGTCGCCGTCGCCTATGCGCGCCGGACGAGCGACACGCTCCGCGCGCTCGGCTTCCCGAACGGCATCAACCCTCAGGCCGCGACGAAGGTGGTGTTTACGGCGACCGACGACCGCATCCGCGCGTTCGCAAATGGTCCCTTTGGGGGTCCATCGGAGCTCTGCCGCCCGACCGCCTAGCGGCCTCGAGCGAACGCTAGTGGAGCGGAATGGCGAGTCGGAACGGGCCGTCCACCCGCAGCACGGCACCTTCAAACGTCACGGTCGGCGGATCGCCCACCGTCGTGGTCATCGAGATGAGCTCCTCCCCTTCTGGGGCGCGCTGCCACGCGAAGTCATCGGGACCGGCGCCCCGCATCTGCCGTGGCTGCACGAACCGAGGAGACGACGCGGACCGCGGGATCTGAAGGAACACACGCGTCTCGTTGGCCCGGTGTGGCTCCGCTTTCACGACGCTGAAGCGGTACTCGCCCAAACGAAGGTCGCGCGGCAGGGCGCGGAGATCCGCCGTGACCGAATGTTCGGGGTCGTTGAGCTCGACGAAAGGCACGACGAGGGTCGCGGTCGCCGCGTCCGCGTTGGGTGCGTCGAAGACCACGGAGAAGCGACTCTGGAAGGGCCCACCCGTGGTCGTCTGCTGGGGGTCGTGTAAAAACAGCCGTCCGATCTCTTCGAGCCGGCCGCCCCGATCGTCCTCGAGCACGATGGGGCTCGCGCGCGCGGCAAAGTGGCGTCGGAACTCTTGCCGCTTGTTGCGGAGGCTCTCGGCGCTGTCGCGAGAGAAGCTCGGGCCGGTCGGGATCGGCGCGCCGACCTGTCGGATCTGCCACGCTGCCTCGGCCTCGAGCCCAACCGTCAGCTCGTCGGCGTGGTGAGCCAGCGCCGTCGCACGCAGGACGACCCCGTCGCGCTCGGCGTGCACCGCGAGGGCGGTCGCCGCAGCTTGACCGGGAACGAGTACGAACGGCACGCGCCATTCGCGCGCGCCGTCGGCAACGCGAAGCATCGCGTCAGGGGTCTCGCCAGGCAGCGGCGGGAATGTCAACGTGCTCCTCGCGAAACCCTGCGACGTCAACGATCGCGGGCCCCACCTCGTGGGTTCGATCGTGCTCGTGCCGATCATGACCGCCGCGGTCAGCGTGCGCTCGAGCGGCTCTCGGCTCATGAGCGAGGCGACGATCGGCGGGCACGTCGCGGCGTTCGGCGTCCACTCCCACTCGACCAGGATGTCGGTCCGGTCGGGCGCTGCCGCGACGACGAGCACGCTCAAGCGGACATCGTCCTCAGCCGTCTGGGCAGGCTCCCGCAACGTGCGCGTCCCCAGCGGCCTGAAGCCGATCGTCGGAACGAAGACCGGCTGCGATGCGAGCGCCGGATGACGCTGCGGGTCGGCTTTCACAGGTGCGGCCGGGTAGTCACGCGGCCAAAAGATAGGCGCGTTTGCGCCCCCACGATCTCGGCGACCCGCTCCGCTGCGCTGGCGACGGCCTCGCGCTGCCGCGTACTCAATCGCACGAACGCCTGGACCCGGAACGTGAGCGCCGGCCCGGTCCGTCGCGACTCCCAGATGCCGCTCGCGATCCCGTCGATCACGAGCAGGGGCGTGGGCCCGACGAGGCTCGGGCGAACGGAGCCCGGGCGGCGCGGGAACAGCTGCGTTCGGGCGGCGCGGTCGACGATCCGCGGCGGGATCAGGACGTCGCGCGGATGGGAACCGACGACGTAGCAGTCGAAGCGTGGGAGCAGCTGGACGGATTCGTCCATCGCGCCCGGCGTACGGTCGCTCGCGATCTGCCAAGCTCGTGTCCCTTCGATGTCCACTTCCTCGATGGAATCGCCGAGGGACCCGAGCGTCTGCAGCGCGAGGGTCGGGTCGGCACCCAGCCATTGCGCGAACTCGCGGTGTGTCGCCGGTCCGTAGGCGAAGAGGTAGCGGCGCGCCACCTCTTTGAGCGCCGCGGACGGATCGATCCGCTTCTGCGGCCCGATCCATCTCTCGGGACGGACAAACGTGACGCGCGAGCCCTCATTCGGGCCGAAGCACAGCAGGCCGGCGCTGGCGGCGGCGCCGATGCCTGACTGCCACACGCTCCACTCGCCACCGAAGGCCGGGAACCTCCGCTCGACCGCCCACCGCCCGACGCGGCGAGCGACCTCGGCACCGAGCTCCTCGCGCGTGAGCTGCTCGCCATCGAGCGCGTCTCCGATTGCCTCGACGATCGCTCTTATGTCTCCGCGTTTCAGCCCGAGAAGCTCGTGACGTCGCGAGTCGTCGCGCGCGGCCGCGTTGAGTGCCGCGGTCCATAGCGCAAGCTCGTTCGCCGGAAGGATGTGGACAGTCCCCCGCGGGCCGTATGTCTTCACGAGCACCCGCCGATTCCATAACGCGTCCGCTACGTCGGTCGCGGTCGCTCCACGAAGACGGATGCCGATCGAGACCTCGGCGCTTGGCATGACCTGGGCGTGGATCCCGCAGACGCCGCCGACCACCTCTGCGATCCGCGCGCGAGCCGCGGGCTTGGCCAGAAAGTGACGTGCGAGTCGACGCGCGATCGCTTCACGCCAAGTCAGCCGA
>VBFI01000160.1 GCA_005889275.1 Chloroflexota bacterium
CGCGGCCGGACATCGTCGTCGCGATGCCCTGCGGCTGGGATGCCGAACAAGGCGCGGACGAAGCGCGGAGGATCCCGACGATCGACGGCGCGCTCGTCGTCGCGGTCGACGGCGCGGCGTACTTCAGCCGGCCGGGCCCTCGCCTCGTGGACGGCGCCGAGCTGCTCGCATCGATTTTCCATCCCGATCGCGCCGCGCCGCCCCGCGGCGCGAGGGTGGTGAGCCGAGCGGCTTCGGTCTAGGTCCCGAGGAACCCGATGATCGCGCCCTGGACGACGGCCGCCAGGACCTGATAGCCCGCGGTGATCGCGTAGAGGCGCGGCGGTCGCCCGGCGAAGATGACCTCGGCGAACATCGCGGTCGCGACGAACCCAAGGCCGATGTAGAGGCCGATGATCGCGCCGGCGGCGCCGCTGTTCGCTCCCGTCTGCCCGATGAACCACCACATCGTGATCGCCTCGACGATCGCGGCGACCGCGGTGAGCGCGTACATCGGTCCGGCCTGCTGACCTTGACCCATCCCGCGTCCCGAAAGCTGCATCCAGCTGCGACCGAAAGCCCACGTCCCATACCAGAGGAACCCGATGACCATGTTCGCAACCGCGGCGATGATGATCGCGAGCCAGTTCACGTTTCCCTCCTCCGCAATGAGTGCTCGTGCGAGCACAGGCTACGGCAGAGGCACAAGCGTCTCCGTGCGCGTCCCGCGATGCTAGGTGCGGCCGACGAACGGGATGAGCATGCCGACCTCGCGCGCGTACGCGTCGTAGGCGCTGCCCAGCTCGCGGCGCAACATGCGCTCCTCGGTACGGGCGCGAAGGACGAGCAGCGGCAAGGTCACGACGAGTGACCCCGCGGCGAAGAGCGCGTTCCCGGTCGCCAGACACGCCCCGATCGTGTGAAGGAGTAGCCCCGCGTAGATCGGATGACGGACGAGCCGGTAGGGACCGTGACGCACGACCTCGTGGTCGCGATGCACCTCGAGCTCGAGATCGAAATGCCGGCCGATCGTGACGAGCGCCCAGAGCGCGAGGGCGATCCCGCCTGCCGTGAGGCCGACGCCGACCGCCGTCGCGGGGTCCGGGAGCTTCAGCTCGGGGCC
Source organism: Chloroflexota bacterium (assembly GCA_005889275.1). Classification (GTDB taxonomy): domain Bacteria; phylum Chloroflexota; class Limnocylindria; order P2-11E; family P2-11E; genus 3-1-20CM-2-70-9. The sequence goes on from VBFI01000160.1 coordinate 1,103, forward strand.
GAGACGGAACGCCACAACCGCGTACGGGACCCAGCCGAAGAGGGGCGCCCATTGCGCGACGCCGGCGGCGACCTGGGTCCGCGGGCCGCGGCTCGCGCGAGCTCGGCCGAGCATGACCTCCGCGGACAGGACGTACGCGAAAAACGACGCGACGACCACGGATGGGACGAGCATCCCCGCGGCGACGTCGCGCATCGCCTGAACGAGCACCACCAGGTAGCCGATCCCCGCGGCGAACTGGATCGCGCGGTTCACCCGAGGGCGTCGCGGAGCCGCTCCGCGGAGAGCGCGTTCGCGCCGGTCTCGTCGTGGCGGAAGTACGCGTACACGTCCTTTCCCGCCTCGAGCATCGGGCGAAGCCGCGCGGCCCACGCGTCGACCTCGGCGTCCGAATAGCCCGGTCGCGTGCGGAGTCGCGCGTACGCGAACGGCGCGGTCGTGCCGAGGGTCTCGACCGGCGAAGGCGCGCGCTCGCCTTCCGCGTGCACGAGCGCGACCCGGGCGGTGCGGAGCAGCTCGTAGACGTCCTCGACGTACCAGGACGGGTCGCGGACCTCGAGCGCCGAGCGCTGGTCGCGCGGGAGCGTCGCGAGAAAACCGGCGAGACGGTCGTCGTCACGCTTCAGCCACGGCGGCGTCTGGAACAGCACCGGACCGAGCCGCTCACCGAGCGGGCGCGCGCGCTCGAAGAAGAGCGGCACCGTCTCCGCCGGGTCTCGGAGCTGGCGGACGTGGGTGATCTGCTGCGAGGCCTTGAGCGCGAAGACGAATCCTTCGGGCGTCGCTTCCTTCCACCCGGCGATGTTCTTCTCCGTCGGCAGGTGGTTGAACGTGTAGTTCACCTCGAGCGTCGCGAGCCGGGTCGCGTAGTAGGCAAGAAACCCCGCGGACTTGGTCCCCTCGGGATAGAACAGCGGCTTCCAGCTCGCGTACGCCCAGCCCGACGTTCCGACGAATGCCCGACCGCTAGTCATGGTGCTGACCGAGGACCGCGTACGCGATCCCCGTGACCAGCGAGTTCGCGCGTTTCAGCGCGGCGAGCACGTCGAGGTGGATGCTCGACGTGTCGATCGACTCCCGCAGACCGGCGTGCAGCCGCGCGATGTGCTGCTGCCGAAGCCGGCGCTCGAGGACGTTCACGTTCGCCTTGTGGCGGATCACCTTGTCCGCGACCTCGCGGTCGCCCGAAGCAAGGGTCGACATCGCGAGCTCGAGGTTGTCGACGACCATCGCGTGGAGGGCGGCGATCTCGGCCCAGCCCTCGGCCGAAAACACGTGATGCCCACGGATCTTCTT
>VBFI01000161.1 GCA_005889275.1 Chloroflexota bacterium
CAACCAGCCGGCAGCCGCTCATTCGTGACCGTGAGGTCGGCTAGGCGGATCTCGCGAGGGGGAGCTTGGCTCAACGCGGCACCGATGGATGCTGCAACGAGCGCCTGAACGAGCGAGTTCCCGGTCAGTATTGCTCCGTCTACAGCCGGTTACGGTTCAGACGACGTTCGGTCCCGAAATCGCGATCTGTTACCGGAATCGGATAAACAGATCGGCGTTTCTGGTTACGCAAGTGTGGGACTCGCCACCGAATCGAACAGGTCACGGACCGTGATCGACGGACCACGGTTTCCGAACAGCCTCTGTTTCCGCCGGATATCCGTCAGCATCCGGTGATCTCGAACCCGATCACTCGTAACGCAGCGTCGACACGGGATCGATGCGGGAGGCGCGCCACGCGGGGACGCACGCCGCGGCGGATCCGAGTGCCAGCAGCAACAACACGGCGCCGCCGAACGATGCGGCGTCGGTCGCGCTCACTTCGTACAGCATCGATTGCAGAAGACGCGTCAGCGCGAGCGCTGCGCCAACGCCGCACACGATTCCGGCGCCGGCGAGGGCGGCAGCATTCCTTGCCACCATCGCGACCACCGTTCGCCTGTCGGCGCCGAGCGCCATCCGGATTCCGATCTCGCGTGTCCGCTGGGCGACCGCGTAGGCGATCATCCCGTAGATGCCAATGGCCGCCAAAACGACGGCGGCGCCGCCGAACAGAATCAGCAGGAACATGCTGAACCGCGATCGCGCCATGTTCCGATCAATCACCTGCTCGAGCGTGCGGACATCCGCGACCGGCAGTTTTCTGTCGACGGTCCAAATTGCGTCGCGCACGCGGTTCAGCACCGTAGCGGGATCCGGGCCCGTCCGCACGACGAGCGTGAGCGATCTCCACGCGTTTTGCGTGTGCGGCACGTAGACCGTGTTCGTCGCGTCCTCAGTGAGGCCATAGTGGCGCACGTCGCCCACCACGCCGACTATCTCGCGGTACACGTTCTCGTCGCGCCACGAGCGCATCCGCCGGCCGAGAACCCTTCCGTCCGGGAACATCGCTCTTGCCATCGACTGACTGACGATGATCACCGGCGTCGAGTTCGCCCCATCGTCGTTCGTGAACGGCCGGCCCTGCAGGATTGGAATGCCCACCGTGGCAAAGTAGCCCGGCTGAACCACACTCCAGGCTGCAGCGGTGTCGGCGGACGCCGGCGGCTCCGGCTGGCCGTCGCGCAGGAACACCCGTCCGAGATAGAACCCTCCGCCTCCGAGCGGCAGCGCGCTCGTCGCCGACGCGGCGATCACGCCCGGCACTCGGCGCACGGCGGAAAGAACGCGCTCGAACCCATCCGCGACTTGCGGTCCGCGCGCATAGCGCGAGTCGGGCAGCGACAGTCCCATGGTCAGTACGTTGTGCGCGGCGATGCCGGGCTCCACTTTCGCAATGCGCGCCACGCTGTGGATCAGCAGACCTGCTCCGATCAACACGACCAGCGCCAGGGCGAGCTCGGTGACGACGAGAAGGCTGCGGACACGATTCGCGCGAAAGCCGGCCGACACGCTACGTCCGGCTTCGTGAAACGACTGCAGCGGAGCGACGCGCGCCGCCTGCCACGCCGGAGCAACTCCGGCGATGAGCGCCGCGACGAGGCAGAGGCCGACCGAGAACGCGAGCACCCGCACGTCCACATGCGCCTGTTCCAGACGCGGAATGTCAGACGGCGCAAGGAGGATGAGCGCTCTCAAACCCCAGAACCCGGCGACGATCCCGGCAGCGCCGCCCGCGACCGAGAGCAGGACGCTCTCCGCGAGGAACTGGGTGGCGATTCGACCGCGCCCCGCGCCGAGCGCGGCGCGGATGGACACCTCGCGTTCACGGGCTGCGCCTCGAGCGAGGAGCAGGTTCGCCACGTTCACGCAGGCGATCAGAAGAACCAGAACAACGGCGCCGAAGAGCACGATCAGCGTCTGCCGCAGCGTCGGCCCGATCACGTAGGCGGCAAGCGAATGGAGTTTCCAGTTCGTGCCCTTGCGTGTCGACTCGCGCTCGGCGATTCGGGCACCCATCACCGTCAGCCTGGCCTGCGCCTGCTCGATCGACACGCCGCGCGCGAGGCGCGCGAGCGCGAGGTACTCGTGGTTGTCGCGACGCAGCATGTCGGCGTCGGGCTGACCGCCCGTACCGAGCGGCTGGAAGATCTCGCCCTCGCTCGGCCATGTCGAATCCGCCTGAGCGACGCCGACGATGGTGGCGGGCGCGCCGCGGACCTCGATTCGCCTGCCAATCACCCCCGGGTCGCCGCCATACCGCCGCATCCAGAGATTGCGCCCGAGAACGACGACCGGCGGCGCGGACGGAAGGTTCTCGGCGGCGGTGAAGAATCGGCCGAGCAGCGGCGGCGCGCCCATCACCTGGAAGTACGCGTCGTCGACCAACAGCGCACGCACGCGATCCGGTTCGCCGCCATCGGTGAGATCGGTGCTCCCGGGGATCAACGCGGCGACCGACTCGAAGAGATCCCGCTCGGCCTTCCAGTCGAGGATGTCGGCGAAGGAGTCGTTCCCGCGGTCCGTATTCAAGCGCTGGAAGATCGTGCAGGGGACGACCAGCCGCGCCGGATCGGGGTACGGCAGCGGTTTCAGCAGGACCGCCTGAATGACGCTGAAGATCGCGATGTTGGCGCCGATACCGAGCGTCAGCGTGAGCACGGCCACCGCGGTCCACGCCGGCGTTTTTTGGAGCACGCGAGCACCATGCCGGAGGTCGCGGAAGAATGCCTGCACGCCGCCGAACGATCGCATTTCGCGGTGGATTTCGCTGAGAGACGTGACGTTTCCGAACTGGCGGCGTGCGGCGTTCCGCGCATCCTCGGGACTCATCCCGTCGCGGATGAACTTTTCGATGAGGAGGCTGAGGTGAAGCTCCACTTCCTGATTGAAATCGCGCTCGGATCGGTGAGACGCGAGCAGGTCGTGCAGCCTGGAGACGAATCGCCACACGCGCTTCATTCCCCACCTCGAGGTGCGAGCGCGAGGAGGCGAGTGATCACGCCGGCAATCCGCTCCCAGTCC
>VBFI01000162.1 GCA_005889275.1 Chloroflexota bacterium
GACATCCCTCGTAAGGCTAGGGCGTCAACCTGCCCGGCATCGGCCGACCGCGCTCACGCCGCGGTCGCGGGGGGCCTCGGACCGAGCCGCGTTCGCACGACCGCGAGGATCTCGCCGAGCTCGCCGACGCGGAGGACGTACGCGGCGAGGAGGTACACGATGCCCCCCACCGCCGCGGCGAGGATCGTCTGAAGAAGGAGGGTGAGCTTCGGCGGGTCGACGACGAGGTCGAACGGCAGGTTCGTCACGCGGATGAAGGCGAACATCGCGACGCCCATGAGCAGGCTCGCCGAGACCTGCTTCAGGCTCGACACGCCGAGTCCGACGAGGCGCAGGCGCGCCCGCGAGGTGAGCAGCACGAGGAGGAGCGCGGCCTCGACGAGGGTCGAGATGGAGTTCGCGAGTGCGAGTCCGTTGATGCCCATGATCGGGCCGAGCAGGACGTCGAGCACCACGTTCAGGCCGATCGAGATGAGCGTGAGCGCGAGCGGCGTGGTCGTGTCACGTGCGGCGTAGTACGCGCGCGCGAGGATCTGGATGAGCGCGTGGCCCGCGAGACCGAGGGAGTAGAAGAGGAACGCGGCCTGCGTCGCCTCGCGCGCGTCGGGCCCGAAGTTCCCGTACTGGAACAGGAGGTTCACGATCGGTCGACGCAGCACGATCATGAGGATCGCCGTCGGCAGCGTGAGGAACAGGATCCAGCGGATCGCCTGTTGCACGGCGTCGCGCATGCGCGCCACCTGGCCGAGCGACGCGTAGTGCGAGAGCGCCGGGAAGATCGCGGCGCTGATCGCGATCGAAAAGACGCCGAGCGGCAGGAGCATGAGCTGAAACGCGTAGTTGAGGGCGACGAGCGAGCCCTCCGCCATGCTCGACGCGAGGTTCGTGTCGACGAAGAAGACGATCTGGACCGCGCCGAGCGCGATCGTGCGCGGACCCGCGAGCCGCAGGACGTCGCGCACGCCGGGATGCTCGAGGTCGAGCGAGAGCGAGTAGCGCGTCCGCCGGAACGTGAGCTCGGGAAGCTGGACGAGCCACATGACCAGCGCGCCGACGACGACACCGAGCGCCACCGCATGGATGCCCAGGAAGGGCGCTCCGAAGACGGTGAACAGGATGATCACGAGGTTGTAGACGACCGGTGCGGTCGCGCCCGAGAGGAACTGCCGGTACGAGTTGAGGATGCCGGTCGTGAGCGAGCTCAGGCCCATGAAGATCGGCGACAGCAGCATGAGCCGCGTGAGATCGATGGTCAGCTGGAGCTGGCGCGGATCCTTCGCGAACCCTGGAGCCACGACAGTGGGCACGAGCGCCGGCGCCGCGAGCCACATCACCGCGGAGAACGCGACGAGCAGGATGAGCAGCGCGTTGAGGACGCTCGACGCCACGCGCCACGCCTCGGCCTCGCGCTCGCGCGCGAGATAGCCGGTGAACACCGGAATGAACGCCGAGGCGAGGGCGCCCGCGACGAGCAGCCCGAAGATCGCGTCGGGGATCTTGAACGCCGCGATGAACGCGTCGAGGTCGGGCGTCTCGCCGAACTTCGCGCCGATGACCGAGAGCCGCAGCCAGCCGAGGATGCGGCTCGCGACGAGCGTGCCGATCATGATCGCGGAGGCCCGCGCGACCGACATCGGCACTGCGGGCTGAAGTATGGGATGAGCCGTAGCCGCCTTTACGTATCCGTTATCGTTCGCACCCGATGCCAGCGAAGAAGCGCAAGCGCTCGGCGCTCAAGCGGATCCGTCAGACCCAGCGGCGCACCACCATGCGCACCGTCGGGCGGTCCGCCGCGCGCACGGCCGTCCGCGCAGCGCGTGAGGCGATCGCCAAGGGCGGCGAGGCCGCGGCCGACGTGATCTCCGCGGCCGCGAGCGCGCTCGACAAGGCCGCCAAGCGCGGCTCGATCCACAAGAACAGCGCCCGGCGCCGCCGCGGCCGGATCGCCAAAGCCGCCGCGAAAGGCAAGAAGAAGACGTAGCCCCGGCTACGTGCCGGCGCGCTCGCTTACCCGTGAGGACCAGCGATAGCGATGCTCCGGACGCCCGGCCGATCCGTAGCGGTTCGTGATCGCCACGAGCCCGGAGCGCGCGAGGTGCTCGAGGTACCGGCGTGAGGTGACCCGGCTGATGCCGGCGGCGCGCGCGATGTCGACCGCCGAGACGTCCTCGCTCGCCGACCGCACCGCACGCACCACGAGCGCGAGCGTCGTCGGCGAGACCCCCTTCGGCAGGCTCGGTCCCGAGTCCGAGCGGAGGAGCGCGTAGATCCGGTCGACCTCGTCCTGGTCGACCTCGCTCACCTGAGCCAGCCGCGCGCGGAGCGCCGCGTAGCTTTCGAGCTTCTCGCGGAACGCGCTGAACTGGAACGGCTTCACGAGGTAGTGGACGACGCCGGACTTGAGCGCCTCGCGGAGCGTCTCGACGTCCTTGTCCGCGGTGATCGCGATGACGTCGACGGGGTGCCGCCCGGGAGTGCGCAGCGAGCGCAGCACGTCCAGCCCCGAGTGGTCCGGGAGGTAGATGTCGAGGAGGACCAGGTCGGGTCGGCTCTCCTCGGCGAGGCGGAGCGCCTCGATCGCGGTGTGCGCCTCGGCGACGACGGTGAACCCTTCGAGACGCTGCACGTACGCCCGATGGATCTCGGCCACGCGAAAGTCGTCTTCGACGATGAGGACGCGGATCACGACGCGTGCGATCCGTCCGCGGGGAGGAGCGCGGTGAATACCGCGCCGCCCTCGTTGCTCACGCGAAGCCAGCCGCCGCGGCGCTGCGCGACCTGACGGGCCAGCGCGAGCCCGAGCCCTTGGTGCGACGTGCCGGTCTTCGTGGTGAAGCCTTCCTCGAAGATCTCCTCGGCGACGGCGGTGCCGACGCCCGGGCCAGAGTCGCGGACGCGCACGCCGACCCCTTCCGGTCCGGCCTGGACCGCGACCTCGACCCACCCGCCGGCCCCGGACGAGGAGCGCCGGGTCGCCGATCCGCTCGTGCACGAGATCGACGAGCTCCTGATGGACGAGGGCCGTGCGGGCGATGAACCGCACCGCCTCGTCCGACCGGCCGAGCTCGATGAGGCCCGCCACGGTGTGGAGCTTGTTCGAGAACTCGTGCGCCTGCGCACGCAGCGCATGCGCGAGGCTGCGGACGCCGTCGAGCTCGCGGAGGATCCCTTCGAGCTCGGTCCGGTCGCGCAGCGTCACGACGGCGCCGACGGTCCCGCCCCGAACGACCGCGGGCATGCGGTTGGCGACGAGCACGCGATCGCCCGTGAGCAGCATCTGGTCAGCGCCGCCGCGCTCTCCGGTGAGCACGTCGCGCATCCGGCCGGGCGGCACCACCTCGGCGATGCGCCGGCCTTCGGCCCCGGGCTCCAGGCCGAGGAGGCGCTTGGCCTCGTCGTTCAGCAGGGTGATGCGGCCATCGCGGTCGGTCGCGAGGACCCCTTCGCGGATCCCGTGCAGCGTCGACTCGCGCTGCTCGAGGAGCGCGGCGATGTCGCTCGGCTGCAGACCGAACGTCTGCCGGCCCAGGCGCCGCGACAGAAGGATCGAGCCGGCGATCCCAAGACCGAGCGCGAGCGCGACGTTCGCGCCGATGAGCGGCATCGATTGAAGGAGCGTCGCGTTCACCTGGTCCTCGAGAAAGCCGACCGAGACGATCCCGATCACTTTCCCGCCGGATTCGAAGATCGGGACCTTCGCGCGCACCGACTTCCCGAGGGTGCCCTGCTCGATCCCGACCCACGATTGCCCCTGAAGCGCCGGCGAGGGATCGGTCGAGACGCGCTGGCCGATGAGGTCGGGGTTCGGATGCGAGTAGCGGATGCCGTCGACGTTCGCCACGACGACGAACGAGGCGGCCTCGCTCTTCCGGATCGCCTCGGCGATCGGCTGGATCGCTCGCGACGGCTCGGGATC
>VBFI01000163.1 GCA_005889275.1 Chloroflexota bacterium
AAGCACTTTCAGGATGAAGTCGGGAGCGCCCGCCGGCATCTTTCCGTCGGGGCTGAACATCGGCATGCTCCCGGTAAGCGCGGTGAGGTAGAGGTCCTTATCGCCGGCGTAGTAGTCGGCGGGGAGCTTGTCGGCGATCTCCTGCGGCGTGTGTGTCTGGATCCACTTCAGAGTCTTCACGTACGCGTTCACGATGCGCTGCACGACGCCCTTGTTCTGCGCGACCCAGTCGGCGCGCATGTAGATCGAGATGAACGGGTAGTCGCCGCCGAGCGCGGCGCGCGTGGTCTCCGGCGTGCGCAGGTCGATGAGGACCTTCGCGTCCCCGGTCTTGATCAGGCGCGAGATCGTCGGCTCGGTCGTCATGCCCGCGTCGATCGTCCCCTGCTTGATCGCCGCGATGAAGGTGTCACCGGCGCCGACCGCGATCGGCGTGAACTGGTCGGGCGTGATGCCCTTCGTGCTCGCGAGGTACTGGGTGAGGCCGTGCGTGCCCGAGCCGATCGAGGTCACGCCGAGCTTGCGTCCCTTGAAGTCGGCCGGACCCTTGATGTCGTTCGCTTTGGTCGTCGCGACCATCTCGGCTTCGCCGGGCGCGCGTAGGAGCTGCACCACCTCGACCAGGTTCTTGCCGAGACCGGCGACGTCGATGGTGTGGTCGTACGAGCCAGAGGAGGCCTCGACCTCGCCGGCGATGAGCGCGGTCGTCGCGTCCTTTCCCGACGGCTCGTCGATGAGGTTCACCGTCAGGTTCTGGTCCTTGAAGTACCCGAGTGCCTCGGTGAGCTTGTTCGGAAGGTAGATCTGCTTGTTGAGACCCCCCACCATGATCGTGAGACTCGCCGGCGCGGCGGATGCGGCCGCGCTACCCGCGGCGCTCGCCGCCGGGCTGGTGCCCGCGCCCGTGTTGGTCGCGCCGCCGCAGGCGGCGAGGACGACGGACGCGATGAGACCGAGTGTCGCGATGGTTCGCTGCATGCGCGTTCCTCCCTTTTCTAGATGCGTACGTCGGTGATCGCGTTGGGACGCCAGCGGATAAGACGGTTCTCGAGCGAGGTCAGCACGACCTCGGCGGTGAGCGCGACGATCGCGAGGATGAACATGGCGGCGAAGACCCCGTTCGGGTTGAACGTCGCCTGCGCGGTCGCGATGACGAGCCCGATCCCGTGGATCGCGCCGAGGTATTCGCCGACGACGGCGCCGACGAGCGCGAAGCCGAAGCTGGTGTGCAGGCTCGCCAGGATCCACGACAGCGCCGACGGCAGGATCACGTTCGTCGAGAGCTGCCGCTCGCTCGCGCCCAGGATGCGCGCGTTCGCGATGAGGACGCGATCGACCTCGCGCACTCCCTGGAACGCGTTGAAGAAGACGACGAAGAACACGAGCACGACCGCGAGCGCGACCTTCGACCAGATGCCGTAACCGATCGTGATGATGAAGATCGACCCGAGCACCACGCGAGGCATCGCGTTCAGCGCCTTGATGTACGGAGCGAACACGTCGGACAGGAGCCGAACCCTGCCGAGCGCGACGCCGAAGATGACGCCCAGCACGACTCCGATCAGGAATCCGAGGAACGCTTCCTCCAGCGTGGTCGCGACCTGCAGCCAGAGCGGTCCCTGCGCGGTGCCGTCCGTGAGCCATGTCCAGAGCTGTCGCGCGATGGCCGATGGCCGGCCGTAGTTGAACGGATCGATGAGTAGGCCGTCGGGGTGAGCGGGGTCGATCGCGGTGCCGATCTCCCACGCCGCCAGCACGACGACCGCGAACGCGATGCGGAGCGCGTTGACGAGCAGGCGGCGGCTCGCGCGAGCGCGGGCCCGCGCGGCCGCGCCGGCGGTCTCGGCGACCGCAGAGCGGTCCGGGCTAGACGCGGCGCTTAGCGCGCTCATAGCTCACCAGCACCTCATCGCGAAGGTCGTTCCAGATCTCCTGGTAGATGCGCGCGAACTCCGGCTGGAACCGGATCTCGGCGACGTTGCGCGGCCGCGGGAGGTCCACGCGGTAGACGCCCTTCACCGTTCCGGGTCCAGCGGTGAGGACGACGACGCGGTCAGCCAGCGCGATCGCCTCCTCGAGGTCGTGCGTGACGAACACGACCGAAGAGCGATTCGCCGACCACAGCTGGAGGAGCTCGTTCTCCATGAGCGTCCGGGTCTGCACGTCGAGAGCGCTGAACGGCTCGTCCATGAGAAGGATGGCCGGCTCGTTGATGAGCGTCTGCGCCAGCGCCGCGCGCTTGCGCATGCCGCCAGAGAGCTGGTGCGGGTAGTAGCGCTCGAATCCGCCGAGTCCGACACGCCCGATCCAGTCGCGCGCGCGCCGTTCAGCTTCGGCGCGCTCGGCGCCGCGAAAGCGCGGCCCGGTGGCGACGTTGTCGAGCACGTTCTTCCAGGGAAAGACGGCGTCGACCTGGAAGACATACCCGACATCCCGGGCGATGCCCTGAACCGGCTCGCCGTGCACGAGGACGTCGCCTTCGCTGGCCGGCTCGAGTCCGGAGATGAGCGCGAGCGTCGTCGACTTGCCGCACCCGGTCGGCCCGACGACCGCGCAGAACTCGCCGTCATGGACCACGAGATCGAGGTCGCGAAGCGCGGTATAGGCCGTCCCCGACGGTGTCAGGAAACGCTTGCTGACATGACGAAGCTCGATCGCCGGTCCCCCCATGGCGCGTACGGTGTCCCTGCACCGCCCGGGGCGCAAGCATTCGGGCGCTTCGGTCGTTCTGTTCATTTCGCTCGCGGTGACACGCGCGCTCGCCCGGCGCAGGATTAGCGGATGCGCCCGCGGCAGCTCGCATCGCAGGTCCTGCTCATCCAGATCGCGATCGTCGCGGCCGCGGTGCTGGCCAGCGCGTCGATCTCGTTCTGGCTCGTCAGTGGCCAGGTCACCGACGAATACGAGAAGCGCTCGCTCGCGATCGGGCACTCCGTCGCGGCGATGCCCGACGTCGTCGAGGCGTTTGCCGATCCGCAGCCGGCTCGCGCGATCCAGCCGATCGCCGAGGCGATCCGCAAGGCGGAGGCGGCGTCATTCGTCGTCGTCGCGAACGTCGACGGGATCCGCTACTCGCATCCCAACCCGGACCAGATCGGCCAGCGCGTGTCGACGGACCCGTCGCCCGCGCTGCAGGGCCAGGCATGGGTGGGGATCGAGCAGGGAACGCTCGGGCGTTCGGTCCGCGCGAAGGTTCCCATCTTCGACGGGACCGGGCAGGTGATCGGCATCGTCTCGGTCGGATTCCTCGAGGACCAGGTCAACGCCACGCTCTGGCAGTCGATGCCACTGATCGCGGCGAACATCGCCCTGGCGCTCGGCCTCGGCATCGCGGGATCGGTGCTCCTCTCACGGCGCTTGGGGCGTCAGACCTTTGGCCTGCAACCAAGCGACATCCTCGGCCTGCTCGAGCAGCGCGAGTCGATGCTGCACGGCATCCGTGAAGGCCTCCTGGCGACCGACCGCGACGGACGGATCACTCTCGTGAACGACGAGGCGAA
>VBFI01000107.1 GCA_005889275.1 Chloroflexota bacterium
CGACCGCCGTCGCCGCGGCGGCGTAGCGGTCCAGCGCCTCGTCGTAGCGGCCGAGCACGCCCGCGACATCCCCGAGCGCCTCCTGCGCGTCGGCACGCGCGGCCGGATCCTCGGCGCTCCGTTCGATGGCTGCGCTGAAGTAGTCGACGGCCTCGGCGTTCGCGTACAGCTGCTGCGCGCGATGGCCCGCGCGGAGCAGCCACGTCCGCGCCTTCGGATCGTCGTCGCCTCGCCGGTAGTGGAACGCGAGCGTATCGACGAACTCGTCCACCCGCTCCTCGAACAAAGACGCATACGCGTCGCCGACGGTCACGTGCGTACGTCGGCGGTTCGTCATGAGCTGGGTGCGGTACGCGACCTCCTGCACGAGCGCGTGCGCGAAGGAGTACGTGTGCTCCGGCGTGCGGGCGGTCTCGTTCACGAGCCGCTCCGCGGTCAGCGTGCCGAGCGCGGGCGCGACATCCAGGTCCGGCGTGACACGGGCGACGACCCGCTCCCAGAAGGTCCGGCCGATGACCGCGCCGGCGTGCGCGACGCGTCTGGGAGAAGACTCCAGCGCATCGAGCCGCGCCTCGAGGAGGTCCTGAACGGTCGCGGGCACGCTCGCGACCGCGCCATCCTTCAGCGACCGCACGACCTCCTCGATGAAGAACGGGTTGCCGGCGGTCCGTTCGAGGATGAGCGCCCGCGTCGCTGGGTCGATCGGGGCGGCCGCGACGCGGTCGATGAGCTGCTCGGCGGCACGCGAGTCGAGCGCCTCGAGCGCGATCGCGTCCGCCGGCCACCGCGCGGCCGCCGCGTCGCGTGCCGTGCTCAGGAGCAGGCAGCGCTCGGCTGGGACGACCCCGGCGACCTCCGTGAGGACCTCGGCGGAGGTCGGGTCGGTCCAGTGCAGGTCTTCGATGACGACCACGAGCGGGCGTTCGCGGCCGCGATCACGGATCACCTGGCGGAGCAGCGCGATCACGAGGCGGCGCTTGCCCTCAGGATCGAGCTGCGACACGACCGCGTACCCGAGGATCTCCAGGAGAAGCGCCGTCGCGCCGTCGGCGGTCGTTCGTCCGAGGCGGCCCGCCAGAGCCGCGCGCGCGGCATCTTCGGTGTCCGCCGGTGAGATCCCGAACATGCGGCGGACGAGCTCCGCGACGAGCGCGTACGGCGTGGCCTCCTCGTAGGAGTTCGCGCGCGCGCGGACCCGCTGCGCCGTTGGAAGGCCGGACAGGAAGTCGGTGACCAGGCGGGTCTTCCCGACGCCGGCCTCGCCGTGCACGTGGACGGCCGTACCGGTTCCGGCCGCGGCCGCGCGGAATGCGGCGTAGAGCCGGGCCAGCTCGGCATCGCGTCCGATCAGCGTCGCCCCGGCACGCGGGCTGGCCCGACGCTCCGGCGCGATGACGCGGAAGGCCGCGACCGGAGCGCTCTTTCCCTTCAGCGTGAGCTCGGGGACAGTCTCGTAGACGAACGCGTGTCGCGCGACGGCGTACGTCGTGGCGCTCACGTAGGTCTGCTCGCGGGGCGTCACGGATTCGATCCGCTGCGCCGTGTTCACCGTGTCCCCCGTGACCGTGTATGCGGCGACCTCACCCGGGAGAAGGCCGGCAACGACCTCGCCGGTGTTCACGCCGATGTGGGCGACAAGTCGCACGCCGAATCGCCGCTCGATCGCGTCGCTCTCTTTGCGAAGCGCCGCGTGGATGCCGAGCGCCGCGTGGATCGCGCGCGCGGCATCGTCCTCGTGGGAAACGGGCGCGCCGAAGACGGCCATGACCGCGTCGCCGACGTACTTGTCGATCGTCCCTCCGAAACGCGCGATCTCCGCCGACACCGCGGAGAAGTAGCTGCCGAGGACGCGCTGCAGGACCTCCGTTTGCAGACGGTCGGCGAGCGGCTCGGCCAGGTCGGCGAACAGAACGGTCACGACCTTGCGTTGCTCCTCGAGCAGATAGGCGCGTTCGGCACCGACCTGCAGCGAGGCGCCGCCGCCAGCGACGGGGACCTCCAGTCGCTCCGAGCCGGCACCGACGCCCCGCTTCGCGCCGACGAGCTCGTAGGCCCGCTCGAGGTCGTCCGCTCCGGTGATCGTGATGAGCGGGGCCGCCTTGAATTCGAACTTGCGTCGCGCCGCGCGGTAGGTGCTGTCGCCGGCGTGCACCGTATTCGGAGCGGCCGTGCTCTCGAGGCGCTGCGCGATGCTCACCGTGCGGCCCACCGTCGGTTCCGCCTTGCCGGTCGGGCCCGACCAGATGACCTCGCCGGTGTTCACGCCGATCCGCAGCTTGAGGCGGACGCCGTACTTGCGGTCGAGATCCTCGTTCCGTGCCGCGAGGGCGTCCAGCATCGCGAGACCGGCCCTCAGGCCACGGACGGCACTGTCGTCCCCGGTTGTCCCGGCGAAGTTCGCGCGGATCGCGTCGCCGACCGGCGCGCCGCGCGACCCCGCCCTTCCCTCGCCGCCACCACGTCACTCTATGAGGGCGACCAAAAGAAGAACGGACCCATCAAGGCGAGCGCACGCTTGTTCACTCCTCGACCCGGGGCCTTGGCGGTCGTAACCTCTCTCGCACACGGGGAAGGGGAAGCGTTGATCGACGTCTGGGAGATCCTCGAGGATCGTCTCGACTACGCCTCGTTCGTGCCGGCGCCCGTGCCGGACATCGAGCGCGCCGATCTCACGCGTCGCGGCGGCGGCCGTTACACGGTGCTGAAGAACCCCCACGGCGACCACGGTGCCGGCCGCTACCTCCGTCTCGAGTCCGGCGACCTCGCGCTCTACGAGCTGATGGACGGACGTCGCACCGTCCAAGAGATCCTCGTCCTCCACCTCGAGCGCGCGGGGGTCTTCGCGCTCGAGCGGCTCGCGCGGCTCACCTCGGCTATGCGGGCGAACGGGTTCTTCGGCGAGGAGCCACCGCCACTCTACGAGAAGCTCCGCGCGATGACCGCGAAGCGCGATCCGCTGACGACGGCGTCGCTGCTGCTGCGGCGCCTCGTCGTGTGGGACATCGCGCACTGGTCGAATGCCGAGGGCTTCGTCGATCGCGTCTACCGGAGCGTCGGCTGGCTCGCGTTCACGCGTATCGGGGCCGCGGTGCTTCTCGCCTTCAGCCTGTACGGGCTCGTGCAGTGGTTCGAGGAAACCCGGGTGCCGGCGAACCAGCTCGTGACGGTGAACGGCTCATACGTCCTCGGCCTCATCGCGCTCACCATCCTTCAGGTCATCTCCATCTCGGTCCACGAGGCCGGGCACGCCCTCGCGATCCGTCACTTCGGGCGTCGGGTCCGCCGGCTCGGGATCGCGATGTACTACCTGTTCCCCTGCGCGTACGTGGACTCGACCGACATGAGCCTCGCGTCGCGCCAGAAGCGCGTCGTCGTATCGCTCGCGGGACCGTTCGCCGGCGTGACCGTCGCCGCTGCGTGCGCGATCGTCGCTCGGTTCATCCCCGGAACGCTCGCCGGTGAGATCGCGTTCAAGGCGG
>VBFI01000108.1 GCA_005889275.1 Chloroflexota bacterium
CGCGCGCTACAAAGGCTCGGTCCTCGGTTCTGCCTGGAACTTCGTCACGCCGCTACTCCAGCTCGTCGTGTTCTGGCTCCTCTTCGGCGTCGTGCTGCGTACCCGGCCGCAAACCGCGACGGGGGAGCAGCCGTACGCGATCTTCCTCTTCGTGGGGCTTCTCCCGTGGACCTTCTTCGCCACGTCGCTGCAATCGGGCGCCTCAGTGATCCTCGCAAACGCCGCGCTCGTCAAGAAGGTGCGCATGCCCGTCCAGCTGTTGCCCGCGGCGAGCGTTCTTTCGGCGCTCGCGAACTTCCTCCTGAGCCTGGTCGTCCTCTTCATCGTGCTCATCGTCTTCGGCCCGCGCCATCCCGAAGGCCTCATCTGGCTTCCGCTCCTGATCGCGCTCCAGATCGTGATGAACCTCGGTTTCGCGTACCTCCTGAGCGCGCTCGCGGTCTTCTACCGCGACGTCCAGCACATCCTCGGGATCCTCCTGCTCGCGTGGTACTTCCTCACGCCCGTGCTGTTCTCCGTGTCGATCCTCGACGACCGCCCGCAGCAGATGTTCCTGCTCTACCTCAATCCGATGACCGCACCGATCGTGGCGTACCAGCGCGCACTGCTCGACGGCCTTCCGCCGCAGTGGGACGCGCTCGCGTACTCGACGGTCGTCGCGATCGCGGTCTTCGTTCTGGGGTTCTGGTACTTCGACCGCGCGAAGGACGATTTCGAGTCGGCCCTCTAGCGCGCGGGATCGCGGCGCTTGCCGCGTTCGTTGCCCTCACGGTCCTCGTGGCCACGGACGCGCTCGAGGGCCTCGACCGCGTCGTCCTCGACGCGATGCAGCTCCCGCATTTCCGCTGGCTCGATCTCGCCGCCTCGGTCATCACGGTGCTGGGCCAGGGCGAGGTCGTCGGCGTGGTGGCGCTCGGGGTAACGATCGTTCGGCTGCGCGCGCGCCGTCGCGATTGGTGGGTGCCGCTCCTGTTCGTGGTCGTCCTCGCGATCGAGATCGCTTTGAAGATCGTCGTCCCGCAGGCCCCGCCACCACGCGAGCTCGTCCGGAACGTGAGGTTCGCGCCATTTCTCGAGGGCTTCGCTCCGTACGCCTTCCCGAGCGGGCACGTGGCGCGGACGGCCTTCCTCGTGACCGCGCTCCGCTGGCCGAGCGCCCTCGCGGTCGTCGCGGTCGTGGTGATGTCGCTCACCCGGATCTATCTGGGCGAGCACTGGCCGAGCGACGTCCTCGGTGGCTGGTTGCTCGGTTACGGGATCGCCCGCGTCGCCCGCCGCGCCTAACACGCCGGTCGCGGTCTTCGTTAGCCGGACACCCTGTGCTATCGGAGCGGCTCGCGCTGAGCCGCTCCGAATTCTTTACGCGGCGCGCGAGCGCGTCAGGGAACGTCGAACGTCGCGTCGGTCTCCACGGTCTGACCTGCGGCTGTGCAGCTGAGGTGGTAATCCCCGCGGCCCTTACCGGCGCCGGCGACCGGGGTCGCGTACGACCACGCAGCGCTCCCGCGCTCGTCGGCGACGTGTTCCGATAGGAAGTCGGCCGCGAGCACGGTATTCCCCGACGGAAGTCGGACGCTCGCCCGGCAGTGGGCGCCGGGCCTCGCCTCGATCGCGACGCTGCCGTACCGCGCGATGTCCACGGTCAGCGATGCCGCCGATGGCCTCGGCGTCTCGGAAGCGATCGCGGCGCCATGGCCTCCACCCAACGGATCGGAAGGCGCGGCTGAAGGGCGCGTCGCATCGCTCGTCGAGCAACCAGCGACGAACGCCGTGAACAGCACGAACGACCGAATCGCCTGATGCCGTCGAGCCAAATCCTGTCGAGCGGCTCACCCGCCGATGCCGCTCCCCCGCAGCGGACGATACGCCACTCAGGCAGGCCACCAGAAAGCACCTCGCGCGCGTGCGGCCGCCGACGGCCGACACGTGCCGCAGCACACACCCGTTCGAGTGCCCCGGTCGCAGCGTTCCGCCTCGTCTCGGCGAAGAGCCGATACCAAAGAGGAGGGACGTCATGTCTGTCAGGACCACGCTTCGCTCCGCGCTCGTGTCCGTTCTCGCCGTCGCCGGCCTCGTTGCGGGAGGATCGGTGGCGATCGCGGCGACGACGCCGACGATCACGGCCCAGATCGCTTTGCCACCCTATCCGCAGTTCCTCGCGGTCAACTCGGTCACGAACCGCGCGTATGTCGCTCATCTCGACGACAAGATCTCAGTCGTCGATCTCGGAACACGCTCGATCGTCGCGACGATCCCGACCTCGGCGGGTCTCATTGGGATCACGCTGAACCAGAACACCAACCAGGTCTACGCGACGAGCCTTCGCTCGAGCATGCTCACGATCATCGACGGCGCAACGAACTCGGTCCAAGCCGTCGTCCCGCTCCCGACGACGCCGCTCCTTCCCGCGGTGAACCCGGCAACCGGCCGTGTCTACGTCGCGGGGGGCGGCGAGGTGGACGCGGTCAGCGGAACGACCGTGCAGCGGATCTTCGTCGCCGGCGCCGCATCCATCACCGGCGTAGCGGTCGACCCAAACAACAACCGCATCTTCGCTTCCGACCAGACCACCAACCGCGTCTACGTGATCGACGGCAACACGAACGCGGTGGTGGCGGCGATCCCCGTGCCGGCGGGGACCTATACGCCGCTCGACGTCGACGTTGCCGGAAACCGCGTCTTCGTCGTGAGCTCGACCGACCGGATGCTGTCGGTCATCGACGCCACGACCAACACGATCGTCGGGCAGACCAGCTTCATCGGCTCTCCATCCGGTGTCGCGTACGAGCCGGGAAGCGACACGATCTATGTCACGAACCCCGGCATCGCCTGGCTCGAGAACGTGAGCGGAGCCACGTACACGCGCCGCACGCCGCTCAGCTTCATCTCGATCGGCAACATCTCGCATGGCATCGCCGTCAATACCCACACCCATGTCATCTACGCGATCGCTCCGAGCTTCTCCGGCCAGATGTACCTCGTCGAAGTCAGCGTGGTCGCTGTTGACACGACCGCTCCTCAGATCACCGCACCGGCGAACATCGCCACGACGACCGCACCGGCGACATGCGGTCGCGCCGTCACCTTCGCGTTCACCGCATCCGACGACTCGGGCTCGGTGACCGTGGCGAGCGCCCCACAGTCGGGCGCGACTTTCCCCAAAGGCACGACGAGCGTCACCGGCACCGCGACGGACCCGAGCGGCAATTCGGCGACCGCGAGCTTCACCGTCACCGTGGCGGATACCGAGCCTCCGACGCTCACTCCGCCTGCGGATCTCGTCGTGCTCGCAACGAGCGCAACCGGAGCGGATCCCGGCCCGCTCGGA
>VBFI01000026.1 GCA_005889275.1 Chloroflexota bacterium
CGACCGACCACAACACGATCGAGGGCGCGCTCCGCCTTCGCGAGCTCGCCGACGGGTTTCGCGTGATCGTCGGCGAAGAGATCAGCTCCCGCGACGGCGAGATCATCGGCCTCTTCCTTGAACACCCGGTCCCGCGTGACCTCTCCGGGGAGGAGACGGTCGCTCGGATCCGGGACCAGGGCGGGCTCGTTACCGTGCCGCACCCGTTCAGCGTGAACCGCCGCTATCACCTGCGACGCCCCGTGCTCGACCGTTTACGGGACCGCATCGACGCGATCGAGGTGTTCAACGCACGCGAGGCCTTCGGTCACGAGAACCGCAGCGCGGCGGCCTACGCCCGCGAGCACGCGATCCTCGGTGCGGCGGGCAGCGACGCGCATCGCGCTGCGGAGATCGGGAACGCGTTCGTGGAGCTGCCCGACTTCGCGGGGCGCGACGATTTTCTGAGCGCGCTCGCGCAGGGGGTCGTGCACGGGCGGCTCTCGGGCACCGCCGTCCACTTCTTTACGCGTTACGACCGCTTTCGGAAGTGGCTGGGACGAAAGAGCTCGACCGCAAGCCGCTGACGGAGCGGAACCGCCCGCACGTCGAAGATCCGAGCATCGAGCGACTCGCCGAAGTCGCCGGGCACACCGATGAGCTCGCCGTACGGCGGCAGCTCTTCGGCTGGCGGGAGCTCGTGTCCACGATCATCCCGGTCGCGCTCATCGCCTTCTTCGCGCGGAACGTCAACTGGGGCGAGGCGATCGCGGCGCTCCGCGGGTCGGATCCGCTGTATGTGCTCGCCGCGCTCGGTGTGTACTACCTGTCGTTCCCTGTCAGGGCCGTTCGCTGGGCACGGCTCCTCCGGGAGGGCGGCCACCACATCGAGGGTCGCGATCTCCTCCGCATCCTGATGCTCGGCTGGTTCGTCAACTGCCTGGTCCCCGCCAAGCTCGGCGACCTCTATCGCAGCTACCTGGTGAAGCGCCGTTTCGGGATCTCGCTCTCGCGGACGGTCGGGGTCGTCGTCGCGGAGCGCCTCCTGGACCTCTTCGTCGTCTTTGGGCTCCTGGTGGTGGACGGCTACGTCGCCTTCGGCCGCACCGTGCTCCCCGACCTGAACATCCTCTACGTCACGGGCGCCGGCCTCGGCGTCGTCATCCTCCTGGGACTCGCTGCGCTCTACGCCCTCGGCCCGCGGATCGCGCGCTTCTTTCCGGGCGAGGTGCGCCGGATCAGCCGGCTCTTCCGTGAAGGCGTGCTCCACAGCTTTCGCGCACTGCCGGTCGCGGGTCCCTTGACGCTGCTCGTGTGGTTCTTCGAGGTGGCGCGGCTGCTCTTCGTGTTGAGCGCGCTCGGCCTCCACCTTCCGCCGTCGCAGGTCATCTTCGTCGCGGTCGCCTCATCGCTACTCACGACCGTCCCGCTCACGCCGGCAGGATTCGGATTCGTCGAGATCGCGATGGTCTACGTGCTCACGACCGGTTTCGGCCTCGCGCAGAACGACGCGATCGCGGTCGCGGTCCTCGATCGCGCGGTGAGCGTGTTCTCCGTGATCGTCGTCGGCGGCGTGCTCTACGTGCGGTCGCAGCGCTCCGACCGCATCGGCGGAGGCCCGTGACGCGGAGCCTCCTCTGGCTCTCGCTCGCGCTCCTCGTGTTTCGCGTCGTCTCCGCCTTGCTCGTCGTCGTCCAGCCTGGGTTCACCGACGCCTACTACTACGTGGACGTCGCTCGGCGCGTCGCGCACGGTCAAGGTCTGACCGCCGACTTCGTGTGGAACTTCCTCGAGGCGCCAGGCTTCGCGCCGCTCCCCGTGCCGAGCCACCGCTTCTGGATGCCGCTCGCGTCGGTGCTGCAGGCGGCCGGGATCGTGACGCTCGAGCCCCTGCTGGGTCCATTCCGATCGGCGCAGGCCGCCGTGGTCGCGGCCGCGGCGCTCGTTCCGGCGGCGACGTACGTCGCGGCGCGATCGATCGGGGCCACGACGCGGGCCAGCCTCACTGCCGCGGCGCTCGCGGGGATCGGCGGCGGTGCGTTCGCGCCCGCGTGGGTGACGCTCGACTCGTTCGCGATCGCCGCACTCGTCGGGACCTGCTTCTTCATCGCGTTCGCCCGGGCGGCGAGCGGCGACGTGCGTGCGGGGGCGATCGCCGGCGGGCTCGTCGGCATCCTCTTCCTCGCGCGCGCCGAAGGCGCGCTCTTTGGCGTCGCGCTGCTCGCGCTCTCGGTGCGACCGGTCTCGCGCCGCGCCGGGATCGTCGGGGCCCTGGTGGCGCTCGTGATCGGCTCGGCGTGGCTCGCGCGCGGGCTGTCGCTCGGGGAATCGCCCGATCTGCTCTCGCGCACGGTGCTCCTCGCCCGGTACGAGGACTTCTTCGCGGTCTTTCCATCGAGCACCCTTGACCTCGGGACAGCCGTCGGACAACGCCTCAGCGCGCTCGGGACCGACCTGCTCATCGCGCTGGTGAGCCTGCTCTTCTTCCTCGCGGCGCCTCTGGCCATGGGCATCCGCGCCGGCTGGCGGCTGCCGGCGGTCCGAGCCTTCGCCGCCCTCGCCCTCGGGCTGTACGTCGTCGAAGCGATGGTCTGGCCGCTGCACGCGACCCGCGGTTCGTACTTCCACTCGCTCGCGGCCTTCTATCCGTTCGCGATGGCGCTCGTCGCCCTGGGCGGCGACGCCTGGCTCGCGCGGCGCGGCGAGCGCACCGCCCTCGTGGCGGTGAGCGGAACGATCCTCGCCGCGTCGGTGCTCGCCGCGGTCGGTCTGGTGGGCTGGGACAGCGCTTACAACACCGGGTACCGGGCGCGGCTCGCCGCGCTGGAGGCGATCCCGCCGGGGCCCTTCTTCGCGATCGACGCCGCGGCATGGCGCTGGATCGCGGACCGGACGGTGTACGTGACCCCCGCGGACGGACCCGAGCTCGGCACCTGCCTCGCGAGCCGCTATGGCGCGACGAGCATCGTGCTCGAGCCCGCGCATTTCTCGACGTATGAGTCGCTGTACCAGGGGGCGACGAACCCGCTCCTCGGGTCACCGGTCGACCGGAGCGGCATCCGCGTGTATCCGGTCGCGCGCGGCGTCGAATGCGCCATCTCGATCCGCGACCGATGAGCGGTCGCGCCGCCGCGGATACCGTCGCCCTGTCGGCGTGCCCTAATTTGAGCGCATCGAGCTCTCGGTCGTGATTCCCGCCCACAACGAGGAGGTCACGGTGGCCGGCGTGATCAACGGCCACCGGGATGTCGCTCGTTCGCTTGCGAAGAGCTTCGAGCTCATCGTGTGCGACGACGGCAGCACCGACGGCACGGCCGCCGCCCTCGCCGAGGTCCGCACGAAGATCCCGGAGCTGCGCGTCATCCGCAACGAGGTCCGCTCCGGGATTCCCTACACGATGAAGCGTCTCTACGCCGAGGCGCGCGGCGAATGGATCTATTTCGCGCCTGCCGACGGTCAGGTGCCCGCGGCAGCGCTGCCACCCATGTGGTCCATTCGCGACGGCGCCGCGCTCGTGGTCGGACGCCGCGTGCCGAGGCGCGATCCCGCGAGCCGCGTCCTCATCGCGCAGGTCTACTCGGCGCTCCTGCGCCGCATCTTTCGCTTGCCGGTGCACGACATCGACAGCGTGAAGCTCTATCGCGCGGAGGAGCTTCGCGCTGTCCCGCCCAGGAGCACCTCGAACTTCTTCGAGGCGGAGATCCTCATCTCGCTCTGCTCGCGACGGCGGACCGTCCGCGAGACCGAGGTTCCGCACCGCCCGCGCATCGCCGGCGCGGCCAAGGGCGTGACGCCGGGGGCGGCGTTCCTCGCCATGAAGGACACGGTCCTCTTCACCATCGGATGGCTCCTGCGCCGAACCCGTTGAGTCGGGCGCTCGCGCGAAACGCGTATCCGCTCGCCGTCGCGAGCGCGGTCTTCATGTTCGCGGTCGGCCTCCCCTCGACCGATTCGGACACCTACTGGCAGCTCGCGACGGGTCGCTGGATCCTGGATCACGGCGCGTTCCTTCGTCAGGACATCTTTTCGTCGACGGTGAGCGGTACGCGCTACGGGATCGGCGAATGGCTCGGGCAGGTCGCCTTCGCCGGAGCGTTCGACGTCGCCGGTTGGGCCGGCATCGTGATCCTGCGGGCGCTCCTCGTGGCCACGGCGGCGTTCTTCGTGATTCGGCTCGCGCGCCGCGGTGGAGCTGCCTGGTGGGTCACGTTGCCGCTCGCGGTGGCCGCGCTTCTCGTCTCGAAGATCACCTGGACGGACCGGCCGCACCTCTTCACGCTCGCGCTCTTCCCGGTCCTCCTCGAGCTGCTCCTCTCGCTCCCGGCGGGGGCCTCGCGCCGCCTCTTCGTCTTCCCGCCGCTTCTGCTCGTTTGGTCCTACCTCCATGGCGGCTACCTCATCGGTCTCGCTGTCCTCGCGATCTTCGCCGCGCACGCGATCCTGGTGAGCGGTCGAGCCGGCCTTCCGCTCGCGGCCACGACGATCGTGAGCGCCGCGTTGACCTTGCTGAATCCCGCACCGCTCGAGCTCGCGGGCGCGGCGCGCGAGGACTTCCTGAGCCCCCCGCGCTTTCTCTCGGAGTTCCTCCCGCCCGACGTGTTGACGCCGGCGGGCTTCCTCTTCGCGGCGCTCGTGCTCCTCGTGCTCGGCACGGCCATGCTGCGCGGCGGCTCCCTCCTCGAAGCGCTGCTGCTCGGCCCGCTCCTCTACCTCGCCTTCGTCGCGCAGCGGCACATGATCTTCTTCTCCTTCGCGGCGCCGGTCTTCCTCGCGCCCCGGCTCGCGTCGCTGCTGGGTGGCCGTCGCTTCGAGCTCGCCCCGCCGATCCGCGTCCCGACCGCGGTCGCGCTCTTCGTCGTCGCGCTCGTCATGATCGCGACCGCGCCGACCGCGCCGGACCAACGCGACTATCCGACCGGCGCGCTCGCGACGCTCCGCGCCGACAGCGGCGTCCTGCTCAACGAGTACGACTGGGGCGGCTATCTCATCTTCACTCTTCCCGAGCGGCCGGTGTTCATCGATGGCCGGTACGTGCCGTACCTCGGCGGAGTGCTCGACGACTACCGAACGATGGTGGGACTCCGTCCGGGGTGGCGCGCGCTCGTCGACAAATACCGCGTGAGCGAGCTGCTCCTCGAGCCCGAGCGGCCGCTCGCGGTCGCCCTTCGCGAGGACGGCTGGCGCGTGCGCGCGTCCGATGCGAGCGGACGGTGGATCGTGCTGGCGCGGCCGTGAGTGGCCGCACCTCGTGGTCGATCCCGTTTCTCTGCGGCGGGATCTTCGGCGCGCTCTCGACCGTCGCGACCGTCGGCGATTCGGACCTCTTCTGGCATCTCGCGCAGGGACGGCAGACGCTGTCGGAAGGCCTCGCGCGCGTCGATCAGTTTTCGTGGACCGTGCCGGGCATGCCGGTGCTGACCGATCAGTGGCTCGGACAGGTCGCGTGGTACGGGGCGTACGCGGGGCTTGGCTGGACCGGGATCATCCTGCTGCGGTCCTTGCTCGTCGCGGGGATCGCGACGCTCATCGTCGCCGCGGCGCTCCGCGCGCAGCCGCGCCCGATCGTCGCCGTGCTCGCCGCGCTGCCCGCGATCACCCTGACGCGCTTCGCCTGGACCGAACGGCCGCAGCTCATGGGCCTCTTCTGCTTCACGCTCCTGCTGTTCCTCCTGCGCGTCGCCTGGGAACGGCCGCGCGTGCTCATCGCGGTGCCACCGCTCATCCTTCTCTGGGCGAACCTCCACGCGTCGTTCGTCCTCGGGCTGGCGCTCGCGCTCATCGCGATGGTCATCCTCGGCCTCCGCCGCGCCGAGCTTCGCACGATGCTCGCGGTCATCGCCGGCGCATCGCTCGCCGCGACACTGCTCACGCCCTCGGGCGCCGCGATCTGGACCTCGGCGAGCGGGCACTTCCTCTCGCCTCCGCGGATGGTCCTCGAGGAGGGCGTTCCCGACGTGGCCCAGCCCTACGGCGTCGTCTTCGTCCTCATCATCCTCGCGAGCCTGGTGACCGCCGCGCTCGCGAGACCGGTGCCGCTTTTCGAAGTCGCGCTCATGGTCCCGGTGCTCTTCGTATCGATGACCGCGGCCCGGCACACGCCGTTCTTCGCGGTCGCGTCGGCCCCGTATCTCGCGGCGCGCGGCCCTGAGGCCGTCGCCGCGATCGCCGCAGGGCTCCGCATCAGGCCGCGCCTGCCGGCGCTTCGACCGAGCGTTCCACCGGTCGCGGTCGATGTCGTGACCGCGCTCCTCGCCATCGTCGCCGTCTTTGGCGGCGCCGCGACGGCCCGAGCGGCGCCGAATCTCGACCCCTATCCACTCGGCGCGCTGTCATCGTTGCCCTCGGGTCCGGGCCTTCTGAACGACTACGACTGGGGCGGGTTCCTAATTTGGTACGCGCCTGCAACGCCGGTCTTCATCGACGGCCGGCTGTTCCCATACACCGGCGATGCGCTCCGCGACTACGACACGGTGGTCGCGGTCGGACCGACGTGGCGCGAAGTGCTCGCCCGCCGGGGCATTCGCACGTTGCTCGTCAAGCCAGGCTCCCCACTCGCGGTGCGAGCGCGTGATCTGGGGTGGTCGATCGTCTCAGAAGCGACGCGATACGTCGTCTTCATGGTCCCGAATTCGCTGAGTGCGCGACTAGACTGACCCGCGGATGAGTGAGACCGCGCGCGTCGCGCGCGATGCAGAAGATCTCGAGGCGCAGTTCGACGCGATCGTCGAAGCGCTGCGGCGCGACGTCCGCCGGCTTCGTCAGCAGGTCGATCGATACAGCCGCGCCTACCAGAAGCAGGCCGAGGATCGGACCCGCCGCTCGTCGGGCGACCCGGACGAGCAGACGCAGCGCGGTTATCGCCGTCTGAAGCAGTTGCAAGTCGTCGTGCAGCACATCGAGTCGAGCACCGCGTATCTGCTCGGGTCGGGCATCGATCCGTCCGCGGACGAGCCCGAGGAGGAGACCATCGCGGTCGCGCAGCGCGTCCTCGAGAGCCTCGAGGCCGAACAGCAGCGGCTCTACCGCGACGTCCATGACGGCCCCGCGCAGGTCCTGGCGAACGCGATCTTCGAGGTCGAGTACCTCGAGCGCATCGCCGAGCGCGCGCCGGCCGAGGTGCGCCAGACGCTCCGTACCGAGCTCGCGAACCTCAAAGGCCAGTTCCGAAGCTCGCTCGACTCGGTGCGCGCGATGATCTACGACCTCCGTCCTCCCGAGCTCAGCGAGCTTGGCCTCGCGGAGGCGATGGGCAACTACGCCGGGGAGTGGGAGGCACGCTGTGGCATCCGTGTCGCCAACCGGCTCGACACCATGGACACCGGGCTGTCGCCGATGCAAGAGCTCGCCGTGTATCGCGTCATGCAGGAGGCGCTCCAGAACGTACACAAGCACGCGCAGGCGAATGCCGTCGGCATGGCGTGGCAGCGCTCGAGCGAGAACTGGGTGCTGCACGTCACCGATGACGGAGTCGGCTTCGACATCGTGAAGGCGGCGCGCCACAAGAAGTCCGTCGGTCTCCTGTCCATGCGCGAGCGGGCCGAGCTCATCGGCGGCTCGCTGCAGATCCAGTCGACCCCGGGGAAGGGCACCGCCGTCACGCTGCTGCTTCCCGCAGCCAAGAAGATGGAACCGCCTCGCTCGCATCGCGAAGAGCGGATCCGTGAGGAGCATTCATGAGCGAACGTCCCGAGCGACCCATCCGCGTCCTGCTCGCCGACGCGAGCCGAATCACGACCATGGGCATCCGGCAGGTCATCGACAAGGAGCCGGACATGGAGATCGTCGGCGTGGCTTCGGACGGCGAGGAGGCCGTCGCGAAAACGAACGAGCTCGAGCCAGACGTCCTCATCATCGAGGTCGATCTGCCACGGCTCACCGGCATCAAGGCGACACAACGCGTCCGCCGCGAGCTGCCCGCCGTCGGCGTCGTGATCCTGACCGCTCAGGACCAGGAGCAGATCCTGTTCGAGGCGATCCGCGCCGGCGCCGCCGCCTACCTGCATAAGGACTGCGAGCCCGCTGAGCTCATCGACGCGATCCGCAAGGTCCGGAACGGCCAGTTCATCATCAACGAGAAGATCTTCAGCCGGCCCGCGGTGGCCTCGAAGGTGCTCGCCGAGTTCCGCGAGCTCTCCGTGTACGGGCCAGGGTCGACACACGTCTTCGCGCCGCTCTCGCCGCGCGAGGTCCAGATCCTCGACAACATCGCGCAGGGCATGACGAACAAGGAAGTTGCCTACGCGCTGGCGATCTCGGAGCAAACGGTGAAGAATCACATGTCGAGCATCCTGCGGAAGCTCTCGGTGAACGACCGGACGCAGGCGGTCGTGTACGCGATCCGGCAGGGCTGGATCAAGGGACCGGAGATGGGGAATTGAGCGCAGTCGCACCCGGCATCCTCGCGGAGGTCGCGACCGAGCAGCAGAAGGTCACGGCCGAGATCCGCGAGCTCGACCTACTGATCGAGTCGACCCAGGTCGAGGTCAACCGACTGAAGGCCCGTGAAGACCAGCTGAAGGCGAAGGTCGAGCAGGTCCGGGCGAATCCCGGCAACCACCAGCGCGAGGAGATCTTCGGCGCGACCGACGAGTTCAGCGTCGCGATGGGGCGGCGAATGACCATGGAAGGCCAGCTGGGCGCGCTCGTCGCGAAGCGCAAGCTCATCGACCGGAGCGCGCAGATCCTCAACGCGACGCAGCGTCAGCTCGCGGATTACACCGCGCCTCCGCTCCCGGCGGACGCGACGCCGATCATCGACGAGAGCCGCCTGCTCCAGGCCGTCGTCGACACGCAGGAGGAGGAGCGCAAGCGCATCGCGCGACAGGTGCACGACGGACCGGCGCAGGCCATGGCCAACGTCGTGCTCCAATCGGAGATCAGCGAGCGGCTCTTCGACGTGGACGCGCAGAAGTCGCGCGGTGAGCTCGCGTCGCTCCGCCAGATGGTGAACAAGACCCTGCAGGAGCTTCGTGGCTTCATCTTCGAGCTGCGGCCGATGATCCTCGACGACCTCGGGCTGGTGCCGACCCTCCGGCGGTACGTGCAGACCCTCGTCGACAAATACGGAGTGCGTATCGACTTCTCCAGCACCGGCCGGGATCGTCGCCTGCCATCGGACGACGAGGTCGCGATCTTCCGCCTCATCCAGGACTCGCTCGTCGAGCGGATCCAAAAGGCGCAGGCGAAGGATCTCGTGCTCGGCATGAGCTGGAAAGAGTCGAGCCTCGAGATCATGCTGCAGACCGACGGCAAGGAGCTTCCGCCCGACGGCGAGCTGCAGTCGGGGATCCGCCGCAGCGAGCGCCTCGAGCTGCTCCACGGCGACTCGACGCACGAGACCCGACCGGACGGGACCGTCGTGCTGAACGTGAAGGTCCCGATCCGGAGCGCACCACAGCTCGTCACCTAGCCGTGGCGACCGCTTACCTCACGCCCGAGGAGATCGCCGGCTACCTCCAGGCGACATCCGCGCTCATCGAGGCGGAGCTCGCCGCGCTCGGCGACGACGGTTCCTGGCACTTCGAACCAAACGAGTGGTGCGCGAATCAGGTCGTCGGCCACCTGATCGAGGCCGACAAGCGCGGTTTCGCCGGCCGCATCCGCGAGATACAGGCGGGCAAAGCCACGACGAGCGCGTGGGACCAGGTCCAGGTCGCGAAGGAGCGGAACGATTGCGCCCGCGTCACGCAGAGCCTCTGGATGGAGTTCATGGGCGTGCGCCATGAGGGCATCGTCCTCGTCGGGTCGCTCACCGGAGGTGACCTCGCGAAGAGCATCGAGCATCCGAAGGTGGGCCGGCTCACGGTCCGCGACCTCCTCCACGAGTGGGTGCATCACGACCGCAATCACACCCGGCAGCTCCTGCAGATCGCGCAGGAGCGGGTGTGGACGCACATGGGGAACTCGCAGAAGTTCAAGGGCGAGTAGCCGTGCCGCGCCGCGTTCTCCTGCTGGCGCTGGTGGCCGTCGCGCTCACGATGGCGTACGCCGCGTACCTGCAGCCCGGCTGGGAGTCGTACCGCGACGACCAGCGGCAGTACATCCAGCTCGCGCAGCGCCTCGTCGAGCGCGGAGAGTTCACGCGTGCACCCGTTGGCGAGGCGTTCGTCCCCGAGCCGCTCCGGACGCCGGGCTATCCGCTCCTCCTCGCGCCGCTCTGCGCGACCGTCGGCTGCGGCCACTGGCAGATCGCGATCGCGCAGGCGATCGCCTTCGGCCTCGTCGTGGTCCTCGTCTACCTTTTCGTACGGCGCCTCGCGCCGGATCTCGCGTTCGCCGCCGCGGCGGCGTGCGCGTTCTATCTCCCGATCGCGTACTACGCCGCCCTCGCGCTCTCCGATTTCGCGGCGACGGCGGTCATGGTCCTCGCGATGGTCCTCGTCGCGCGCGCGCGCTCGCTGCCGGCGGCGCTCGGCGCCGGCGCGGTGCTTGGCTTCGTCACGCTCGTCCGCCCGCAGTTCGCGCTCTTTCCCCTCGCCGCGGCCGCCGCGATCCTTCTCGCCCGCGAGGACCGCTCGGCGCGCGAACGCGTCCGCCCGGTCCTCGCGATCCTCGCAGCCGCGGCGCTCGTGCTGGTCCCGTTCAGCGCGTACTCGTTCACGTTCTTCGGCGCTCCGTTCTCCAGCAGCAGCGGGTGGGTGCTCTGGAACGGCTACTTCCAGGGCCGCGGCTCCGACGCGCAGGGCATCGCGGCGTTCCGCGATCGTGCGCTCGGCGGTGCCGCTGATGCCGAGGTCGTCGCCTCGGGTGCGGGGGTGGGCCTCGACCCGGTCGAGAGCGTCCAGGCCGCGGGCGCGTTCCGCGAGATCGCGGCGTTCGAAGCGATCACCGATCGCCGTGCCCAGGCCTACGCGTGGCTCGATCTGGATCGTTCGCTCGCGCGTCGCGCCACCACGCTGATCGCGCACGATCCGATCGGCTGGGCCGAGCGCGGGATCACGTTCCGCTCGATCGAGCTCTGGGCCGGCGAGATCCCCATGCGCGTCGACGATTTCCATCTGCTGCCGGCGCTGCCGCGCCTTGTGTCGATGGCGGTGCAGCTCGTGCTCTTCGTCGCCGGCGTGGCCGGCGCCGTCCTGCTCGCGCTCCGCCGGGACCGCGGCGGGCTCCTGGTCGCCGCGGTGATCCTCTACACCTGGTTCGAGTCGATCGTGTTCGTCACGGAGCCGCGCTACTCGCTGCCGGCGCGGCCCGCTCTCGTCATCGCCGCCGTGTACGCGGTCGCCGCGTACGCGTCTTCGCGCCTCGGCTACCAGAAGGCACGCGCCGCGAGGAAGGTCGCCGCCTAGCCCGGCTACGCGCCCCCCACGTTCGTGATCGCGATCCCCTGGTAGTAGTGCCGGAGGATCTCCTCAGCGGAGGCGCCCCCGAGCGCCATCCCCTGCGCGCCCCACTGCGACATGCCGACGCCGTGGCCGTACCCCTTCCCGGTGAAGACGAATCGCGCGGGGAGCCGGTACAGCCAACCGGTGATTCGCAGCGTCCAGCTCCGGTCGGGATCGCGAGTGGTCACGTAATAGGAGCGATCGACGGTCGCGCTGAGGAGCTCGAGCTCGCGGATCCGCTTGGTGTCGGTCGTGCCAACGATCTCGGTCTCCTCGGGATGGATGGTCACCGTATAGAGCGTGCTGCGGAGACCGAAGTAATAGCGCGAGGCGTCCTTTCCGATGTCGCGGCTCCCGGACGAGCCGACGATCTTCGCCGAGACGACGCGGCCCGTGCCGGTGAGACGGCCGAGCTCGATCCGCTGCGGATCGCCGATGTCGACCCCTCGCGCGCGCAGATACCCGCGCAGCTGCGGCGCCGTGTACTCGGTCGTCCACTGCCAGCTCGTGTGTCCCCACGCGCTCGCCTCCGCGACCTCATCGGCCGGTGACGGCACGGAGCGAAGATAGGGAAGCGCGTTCGCGTACACGTTCTCGCTGTCCTCGGTGATGCCGCCGGCGTTCGCCGAGTAAAGCGCCTCGATCGGCGCGCCACCGTAGGTCGCGACCATGCCGGCCGTCCGCTCGACCGCGCGGACCGTCGAACGGTCCTCGCCCCCGAGGCCGTCGTACTC
>VBFI01000027.1 GCA_005889275.1 Chloroflexota bacterium
CGTGGTCGTCCCAGGTGACGATCCAGGGGAACGCCGCGTGCGATGCCCGCAGGTCACTGTCCATCTTGTAGGTCGCGTACCGGTCGCGGTAGTCAGCGAGCGCGAACGCCCAGCCTCGGCGCGAGTAGTCGCGGACGCGATCGCCGCGGGCGTCGCCCTCGTAGATGTAGTCCCCGAGGAAGACGATGGCGTGCAGATCCTCCTTCGCGAGCGCCGCGTGCGCCGTGTAGTAGCCCTGGGCGTAGTTCTGGCACGCCGCGAACGCGAAACGGAGCGCCGCGGGCGACGCGGTGGCCGCCGGCGCCGTACGGGTGCGGCCGATCGGGCTCTCGGCCCCGCCGGCGCGGAACCGGTACCAGTACACCCGGTCGGCCTCGAGGCCGGTCGCGTCGACGTGGACCGAGTGCGCCAGGTCGGCTACCGCCGTGATCGTGCCGCCGCGGACGACGTCCTTCAGCGCCTCGTCGCGAGCGATGAGCCACTCGACGTCGATCGGCGCGGCGCCCA
Organism: Chloroflexota bacterium; assembly: GCA_005889275.1. Taxonomy (GTDB): domain Bacteria; phylum Chloroflexota; class Limnocylindria; order P2-11E; family P2-11E; genus 3-1-20CM-2-70-9. The sequence goes on from VBFI01000027.1 coordinate 508, forward strand.
TGCCGCCACCCCTGAGCGGATCCATCGCCAGGCGCGTCCACAGGACCACACCGTCGGGAAGCGGATCGCCGGACGCGACGCCCAGGGTGAAGGGATCCTTGTCGAGCTTCGTCTGTGCCGGCCCGGCGGTGCACGCGGCAAGTGGTGCGAGCGCGGTCAGCGCCGCGATGCGGGCGGACGCGATCAGGAACGCCCGCCGCTCGATCAGCGCCGCGCCCCCACCGTGGGAGGCGAAGGCGCTTCGGTCACGCGGAAGCGGTCGCCTCGTGAGCGCGGTACTGGAGCTCGTAGAGCCGATGGTAGACGCCGCGTTGGGTCAGCAGCTCCTTGTGCGTCCCGATCTCGGCGACGCGGCCCTTGTGCAGCACGATGATCCGATCGACGTTCTGGATCGTCGAGAGGCGGTGGGCGATGATGATCGACGTCCGGCCGACCATGAGCTTCCGCAGCGCGTCCTGGATGAGGTGCTCGGTCTCCGTGTCCACTGATGACGTCGCTTCGTCGAGCACCAGCATGATCTCCGGGTTGAACGCGATGGCCCGGGCGAACGCGAGAAGCTGCTTCTGGCCGACCGAGAGCGTCGAGCCCCGTTCGGTGACGACCGTCTCGTATGCCTCGGGGAGACGTTCGATGAACTTGTCCGCGTTCACGAATCGCGCGGCGGCCCGCACGTGCTCGTCGGTGATCGCCGTCTCGTTCAAGCGAATGTTCGAAGCGATGGTGCCGGCGAAGATGAACGGATCCTGGAGCACGACCCCGACGTGCCGGCGCACGTCCCGCTGCGCGAGGTCTCGGAGGTCCACGCCGTCGAGGAGGATCCGCCCCTTCTGGACGTCGTAGAAGCGCGAGATGAGGCTGATGATCGAGGTCTTCCCTGCCCCGGTCGCTCCGACGATCGCGACGCTCTCTCCAGCGGAGATCTTGAAGTCGACGTCACGCAGGATCCAGTCGCCTTCGTTGTACGCGAACGAGACGTTCTCCATCGTGATCTCGCCACGCACGCTCGGCAGCGCGACGGGGTGCGCCGGATCGACGATCGTCGCCTCCGTGTCGAGCAGCCTGAATACGCGCTCCGAGGAGGCCATCGCCGACTGCAGGATGTTGTACTTCTCGGAGAGGTCCTGGATCGGCCGGAAGAACTGATCGAGGAGCTGCCAGAACGCGAGCAGCGTGCCGAGGGTCATCTGCCCGCCGAGGGCCCAGTAGCCGCCGGCGATGAAGATCGCCGTCGCCGCGCCGGCGCGGGTGAACGTCACGGCCGGGAAGAACAGGCTCATCGCGCGGATCTGTCCCCGGTTCGCCTCCAGGAGGTCGGTGTTCAGCTCGTCGAACTGGCTGAACGCCCGCGGCTCGCGCGTGAAGAGCTGCACGATCGCCATGCCGCTCATGTTCTCGTTCAGGTACGCGTTGATCCGCGCAAGCCGGATGCGCACGGCGCGGAACGACTCGCGCATCATCCGCCGGAAGTAGAACGTCAGCGCGATGATGATCGGCAGCGTTGCGTACGTGATGAGCGCGAGCCGCCAGTCGAGGAACAGCAGCACCACCGCGATGCCGAGCAGCATCAGGATGTCGCCGAAGATCGAGACCACGCCCTGGGTCACCATGTCGGTGAGCGCGTCGATGTCGTTCGTGATCCGCGTCATGAGCCGGCCCACGGGGTTGCGGTCGAAGAAGGAGAGCGACAGGGACTGCAGGTGGCCGAACAGCTGGACCCGCAGGTCGTACATCGCGCGCTGACCGACGTACGTGGTGAGGATGTTCTGCCCGTAGCGCAGTGCCGCCGACGCGAGGAGGACGGCAAGGTACGCGGCGCCGAGCGGCACGAGGAGCCCGAGCCCTTCGGCGGCCGGGATCTCGCCGTTGACGGCCGGGGCGATCGAGCGGTCGATGATGAACTTCGTGATGATCGGCGGCGCGATGTCGGCCAGCGACAGCCCGACGAGGATGACGAACGCGATCGCGACCAGGCCGCGGTACGGCCGGAGGTACGTGAGAAGGCGGCGCATCAACCGGGCGTCGTAGGCCTTGCCGAGGATCTCGTCCTCCTGGAAGAAGCCGGCCATCAGGCGTTCTCTCCCATACCGCCGCCGAGACGCGTGCGGAAGCGCTGCGGGGCGCTCTCCTCGCTGGCCTTCACCCGGCGTTCGTGCTCTTCCTTCTCGGTGTCGACGTCCAGCTCCTCCTCGAGCAGCTGCCGGCGGTACATCTGCGCGTAGATACCGTTGCGCTCCAGGAGGCTCGGGTGGGTGCCGCGCTCGGCGACGCGGCCGTCGTCCAGGACGAGGATCTCGTCGGCGTCCTTCACCGTCGAGATGCGGTGCGCCACGACGATGCTCGTTCGCTCGCGCATGACGCCGCGGAGGCGGCGGAGGATCTCGGCCTCGGTGTACGTGTCGACCGCCGAAAGCGCGTCGTCCAGGATCAGCACGCGGGGATCCTTCGCGACCGCGCGGGCGATCCCGGTGCGCTGCTTCTGCCCGCCCGAGAGCGTCACGCCCCGCTCTCCGATCATCGTGTCGTAGCGCGCTGGAAAATCCTCCACGTCCTTGTTGAGCTGTGAGACGTCGCCGGCCCAATCGAGCTGCGGATCGGTGAGCCGCTCGTCCAGGCCGAAGCCGACGTTCTCGCGGAGCGGGACCGAGAACAGGAAGGTTTCCTGCGGGACGTAGCCGACCGCGCGGCGCAGCTGCTCGAGCGGCCGGCGGGCGACGCTGATGCCGTCCAGGAGCACCTCGCCCTGCTGCGCGTCGAAGAGCCGCGGGATGAGGTTCACCAGGGTCGTCTTTCCCGAGCCCGTCGGTCCGACGATCGCGAGCGACCCGCCGGCCGGGATCTTGAACGAGATGTCGTGGAGCACGATGGTCTGCCCGTAGGCGAAGCTCACGCCACGGAACTCGACCTCTCCCCGGATCGGCGTCGCCACCGGATCGATCGGGTCGATGATCGCCGGTGTGGCGTTGAAGATCTCCTGGAGCCGGCCGAGCGACGCCCATCCCGCCTGGAACATGTTCGAGATCCAGCCGATGTTGATCATCGGCATCTGCAGCAGGTAGAGGTACGCGACGAACTGCACGAGCGAGCCGATCGAGAGCTCGCCCCGGATCGCGTCCTGCCCTCCGATGTAGAGGACCGACAGCACCGCCAGACCCATGATGAAGCTGATCGAGGGCCAGATCAGGCCCTGCATTCCGGTGAGCGCGACCGCGCGGCGGAAATACTCGCGGTTCACCCGCGCGAAGTCGCGCGTCTCAGCGTCCTCCTGGGCAAAGGCTTTCACCACGCGGATCCCCGAGAAGTTCTCCTGCGCCTTCGTCGACATGTCGCCGAACTGCGCTTGGAGCCGCTCGAAGCGGACGTGGACGGTACGTCCGATGTACCAGAACGTGATCGAAGCGAGCGGCATGAGGATCAGCGCGAGGATCGTCAGCTTCACCGACACCGAGAGCATCGAGAGCACCGCGAACGCGAACACCATGATCGTGAACGAGCCCTGCATGATGCCCGGGCCCATCATCTGGCGGACCCACGTGAGGTCATTCGTCATGCGGGCCATGAGATCGCCGATCCGCTGGTGCTGGAAATACGCGAGGTGCATGCGCTGCAGGTGCGCGAAGAGATCGTTCCGCATGCGGTACTCGGCCTTCCGCGAGGCGTCCAGCATGACGTAGCGCGCGCCGGCACGAAGGGTCGCCTCGATGGCCGCGAAGACCACGATCAGCCCCGCGAGACCGACCACCTCGTCAAAGCGCGTGCCGGCCCGCCCCAGCGAATCGATGATCTCGCCGATGAAGCGCGGGGGGACGACCGCCGCCAGCGAGCTCCCTGCCGCGAGGCAGACGCCTGCCACGAGCTGGAGCCGGTGACGAGCGAGGTAGTGGAAGAAGGTGGCGCGGGGGGACCTCACTCGCTCGTAATTTTAGCCGCTCCCGTGGCGCGCTCGCGTGTCGATTTACCCGCGATCCACACACCGCCGACGACCAGCGCCGCCGCCACGAACACCGGTGCGACGCCCCACACGTCCGCCACCGGGCCGACGAGCACGAGCGGCGCGAGGCTGAACACCGACACGAGCATGTTCAGGAACCCGAAGACGCGACCGCGGATGTCGTCGCGGAGCTCTTCCTGGAGCAGCGTCATGGCGGGGACGGTGACGAACGCGTAGGAGATGCCGAACACGAAGGCGATCACCGAGATGATCGCCGCGAAGACCGGGAACGCGTCGCCCAGGCCCGGCGAGCCCACTCGAGCGAAGAGATCGGCGAAGGGGCGCGCGGCGGCGAGCCCGAGGAGCGCGGCGAAGGCGAGGACGAGCCCGGTGCCGACGGCGTTCGGCCGGCGCCAGCGCTGACCGACGAGATTGAGGAAGGCGAGCCCGGCGATGACTCCGATTCCCGCGGGACCGACGAGGATGACGACGTTGCGCTCGCCGACACGGAGGACCTCGCGGACGAATCCGGGCGCGAGGGCGCCGGCCATAGCGACGAGCGTGTACGTGAGCGCGATGTACAGGAGCGACCAGGTCACCAGGGGTGCCGATCGCAGGTACCGGAACGCCTCGCCAAGTCCGGCACGGGTCTCCGCGACGGCCCGCCCCGCGACCTCCGCCGCTGCGTGCGGGCTGAGGCCCTCGCGCGACGGAGCGGGCGGCAGCGTCGAACAAAGGAGCGAGGCGATCGAGAACATGAACGCGATCACCACCCAGAGGAGTTCGTAGCCGTAGAGGCTCACGATGACCGGCGCGAGGATGATGAAGCCCACGAGGAACGCGCCGTTGAAGGTGAAGGTGAAGAGGGAGTTCGCGACCATGAGCTCGCGCTTTCGCACGATCGCGGGGATCGTCGCGGCCTCTGCCGGGACGAAGAAGATCGTGACGGTCGCGACGAGGAAGTTCACGAGGTAGACGACGGTCGTGCTCGTTCCGAAGAGCAGCAGCGGGATGATCGTCGCGGCACGCAGCGTGTTGGTGATGACCAGGACCAGCCGCCGGTCGACGCGGTCGACGAGCACGCCTCCGGCCACGCCGAAGAGGACCGCCGGCAGGACCGCGAGGAGGATGAGCAGCGACGAGGACGTATTCGAGTGCGTGAGCTCGGCGACGAGGATGATGAGCGCCGAGGTCACGGCGTTCGCGGCGGTCTGCGACAGTATCTGCGCCGCCCACAGCGCCATGAACGCGCGGTTGCGCAGAAGGCCGTGGCCTTCGGCCTCGTCGCCCTCCTCGGTCAGGCTTAGTCCGCCGGCGCCAGCGGCCCGCGCGAGACGAACCGCTTGCGTCGAGATAGAAGGGGATCGGACCCTTCGTCCGAGTCTCGGCCATGGGCGCGAAGTCTAAGGGCGGATCGACGTCATCTCGACGCGGCGGCGAGGGCCGGAATGTCGAGCGCCGGCTCCTTCGTCACCGAGAAATGGGTGTTCCGATAGATGACCTCGAACTGTCCGATGATCCCGCCGGTCCGCGTCATTGCGACGTAGACGACATCCGACGCCCCGATCGCGTGGACGATCCACGGACCGCGGAGGGCATGCCCGTCCACCGCGATCGCGCGATCGGGGGTGCCGGTGAAATAGGAGCGCGGGCCGACACGCACGTCGTTGACCGCGATGGCCTCGGCGCCGGCGTTGCGTAGCTCGTTCACGAGGTCGGAGAGCGCGCGCTCGTCGAATCCACCGTCGATGCGGATGCCGATCCCTGGTCCGGCGACGGCGCTCTGCGCGCTGAAGACGCGAAGCCGGAGGACCTGCCGCTCCGCTTCGGAGAGCGTGCCCTGACCACTGGACACGGAGTTCGTCGCGCTCTCGATGTCGCGCCGCAGGTCGAAGATCTCGTTCCGGAGCTCGTTGTTGCGATCGGAGAGGTTCGCGATGAGCGTGGTGAGCGACGAGGGTGTCTCCAGCTGGAGGCTGCGCGAGTACACGTCCTGCGAGCGGAACTGCGCCGCCGCCGCGACCCCGAGGAAGAGCGCGACCACCGCCATCGCGATCGCGCCCGTGTTCGTGCGCATCAGTCCACCGCGGTCAGTGCGGCTCGGCGAACCGGACGTTGAGCGCGCCGCTGAACGCGGGCACGTGGATCGCGCTCGCCCTGGTCACGCGGAAGCCCAAGCCCTGGACATCACGACGCTGCTTGATGTCCTGCAGCTGGGCGGGATCGTCGAACGCGCCGAGGAGGCCGTTCTGGGGACCGATCGCGGCGACGTTGAACGGCGGAGACATGAGCGTGCCGTTCACCATGATCGTGGAGCCGACGCAATAGACGCTCGACGAGCTCACGATGCGCTCATCGTTGACCGCGATCGCGTCGGCCCCGCCCTTCCAGGCGGTGTTGATGATGTCGGTGAGGTCGGTCGCGTGACAGATCGACTTATCGATGTCGCGTGATGACACGCTGACGTTGCGGGCGTCGTCGAGCTGGATGACGACGCCATCGCCGGCGCGTGGGGTCAGGCCGGCGCTTCCCAGCAGGTCGTCGATCCGCGCCTGGAGCTCGCGCTCCGCGCCGGTCTGCGTCGAGGCGTTGCGCTGGATCTCGTCAAGGCGCGCCCGGAGACCGGCGAGCTCGGTCTTCAGCCGGTTCTGCTCGTTCTGCAGGGCGTTCGCCGCGTCGATGAGCGGAGGGTTGTAGCGAACGCTGAGCTCGCTCCGCTCGGTCTGCGTCCTCCACTGGAGCGTCACGAGGAGCCCGAAGAGGACGGCCGGAAGGAGCAGAACGAGCGACCGGCCAACGCGGCGCGGCCGGAGCGGCGGAGCGGCGGCGGTCACCGATCAAGTCTCCCACTCGAGGCGCTGAATCGTCGCCCCCGCGTCTGGGGAATCGCTCGCCCGGATAATGGAACGCGTTGGGGCTGTAGCTCAGGGGATAGAGCAGGGCCGTCCTAAGGCTCGTGTCGTGGGTTCGATTCCCACCAGCCCCCCTGACGGCGGACGAGCGAGCAAGCTCCTGGCCGGAGCTGCAGTCGGGGTGGTGAGACTTGAACTCACGGCCTCAGCGTCCCGAACGCTGCGCGCTGCCAACTGCGCTACACCCCGATGCGGAAAGGACGTCGCCGCTCGAAAGTGTAGCGGTCGCGAACCGGTAACCTTTTGCGGTGGCCGAAGCCGCTCCCGCGCGATCGTTCGGGATCAACAGGACCGGGGCGCGGATCGGCCACCTCCTGGACAGCGAGAGGGTCTTCGGCTACGTCCTGGTCGCCCCGGCCGTCGCCTACATCGTCCTCCTCGTCGGATATCCGTTCGCGATCGCCCTCTGGTTCACGGTGAGCAACTCGACGGTCGCGCACCCGATCTCGGACTTCACCGGGCTTCGGAACCTCCAGGGCGTCCTCGACGACGACATCTTCCGCCGCGCGCTGTTGAACACGTTCGTCTTCACGCTCTCGTCGCAGGCGCTGCAGATGATCCTCGGCACCCTCCTCGCGTTCCTGCTGCTTCGCCCGTTCCGCGGCCGGCGAATCGCGCGCGCGCTCATCATGCTGCCGTTCACGATCCCGGTCGCCATCGGCGCGATGGCCTGGACCTGGATGCTCAATCCCACCTACAGCGTCATCAACTGGATGGGCGTGCACGCGGGGCTCTTCGCCCAGGGCCCGAACTGGCTCGGTGAGGAGTATCCGGCGATGTTCTCGATCATCCTCGTGAACGTCTGGCGGAATCTCCCCTTTACCGCGATCGTGCTCACGGCGGGCATCAGCTCCGTGCCGCAGGAGCTCATCGAGGCGGCCAGCCTCGACGGCGCGAACTGGTGGGTGAAGTGGCGAAAGGTCATGACACCGATCATCGCGCCGATCCTCTACATCGCACTCCTCTTCTCCCTCGTCTTCACGTTCACCGACATGACGGTCGTCTGGCTCATGACCAGAGGCAACCCCGTCGGGGCGACCCACGTCATCGCCTCGTACGCGTTCCAGACCGGCGTGATCGCGGGATCCCTCGGGCGTGGCGCGACGATGTCGCTCTTCCTCTTCCCGGTGCTCCTCGTGGGCGCGTTCGTGATCCTGCGGAACCTGAAAGCGAGGACGCTCGACTAGGTGGCCGTCCTCGCCCACCCGCGCGTCGCCCACTCGCGTGCGTACCAGCTGCGAAAGCTGCGCGGCTCGATCCTCTTCTGGGCGGCCCTCGCGCTCTTCATCATCTTCGCGTCATTCCCGGTCTACTGGATGTTCGTCACGACCTTCAAGGAAGTGAACGACCTCTACAACCTCCAGAACAACCCGCTCCTCTTCCACCTGCCGCCGACGCTGGACCAGGTCCGGTACCTCTTCGAAAGGACGAACTTCGCGACCTGGGTCGAGAACACCGGCGAGGTGGGGCTCGCCGTCGTCCTCATCACGGTCGTCGTGTGCGTGCCGGCTGCGTACGTGCTCGCTCGTACGAGCTTCCCGGGGTCGAGCACGCTCGGCATCGGCATCTTCCTCACCTACCTCGTCCCGCCCACCCTCCTCTTCCTTCCGCTCTCGCAGCTCGTCGCGGGACTCGGGCTCGTGAACAGCAAATGGTCGCTCGCTCTCGTCTACCCGACGTTCACGATCCCGTTCTGCACGTGGCTCCTCATGGGGTTCTTCAAGAGCGTTCCCCGCGAGATCACCGAGGCCGCCCGGGTCGACGGCTGCAGCCGCCTCGGCGCGATGTTCCGCATCGTGCTGCCCCTCTCGGTGCCGGGCGTCCTCACGATCTGCATCTTCGCGTTCACCCTCGCGATGCAGGAGTACGTCTACGCGCTCACGTTCGTCTCGAGCTCGGACGAGAAGATGATCACCCTCGGCGTGGTCACCGACCTCATCCGCGGCGACGTCTTCTTCTGGGGCTCGCTGATGGCGGGAGCATTGATCGTCTCGATCCCCGTCGCGATCGTCTACAACCTGTTCATGGACACGTTCGTCCGAGGGATCACCGGCGGCGCGTTGAAGTAAATGCAGAAGGCCGGGCACCACGCCCGGCCTCCTGCGCCCCACCTGCCGTCCCTAAAGCGGGAACTTCGTGAGCGAATCCTGCAAACGCTTCTTCGCGTCGGCGATCGTGTCGTCGATCGACTTCTTGCCGGTGATGAAGTTCGCGAACATGTCGGTGATGTGGTGGTTGTTGAGCGCGTCGTACGCCGCCTGCGACGACGGGCCCGGGTAACCAACCGGCTGCACGAAATTGGCGATGTCCTGCAGGTGCGTGAGCTTCGTGTCCGTGCCCAGGACAGGCATCGGCTTTTGCTGGTGGCCCTTGAGGAAGGGGTTGTTGTAGCCCTTGCTCGCGACCATCTGCGCCGGCCAGTCGTCGCTGTAGTCGATGAGGAACCAGCGCGCCGCGTCGATGTTCTTGGAGAAGTTCCAGATCCCGTACACCGTGAACTGGATCGACGCGATCTGGTCCTTCGTGCCCTTCAGCGGGTTGTCGACGTTGATCTTCGCCGCGAGCGCGGCGTTCTGCGCTTCGATCGTGCGGTACGCGCTGATCGGGTTGTAGATCCACGAGCCCTTGCCCGACTGCAGGTACGTGTTGTTGTCGACGTCCGCCCAGGAGAGGACCGAGTTCTCCATGTTCGCGTAGAGGTTCTTCGCGAAAGTCAGCACCGTCCGTGTCTCCGGGCTGTCGATCGTGACGGTCTTCCCGTCCTTGCTGAACTCGTAGGCGCCGTTCGACCACATGAGCGAGCGCCAGGTGTGCTCCGCGTCGGAGGTCTGCGAGACCGCCGTGCCAACGGGGTTGCCGGCGGCCTTCAGCTTCGGTGAGAAGTCGAGAAGGTCCTGCCACGTCTCGAGGTGGTCCTTCGTGTACCCGACCGCCGGGCTCTTCCAGACATCCGTCCGCCACGACGAGAGGAACGGCACGACGAAGTCCGGGAACCCGTACCACTTGCCCTGCACCTTGCCGATCGCCTCGCCGGCCGGGATCCAGCCGCCGTACTTGTTCGCGGCTCGGTCGGCGATATCGGTGATATCGACGAGCGAGTCCTTGAAGAGCGCCGGCAGTCCGTTCGCGAAGTGCGCGATCAGATCATGCCCCGACTTCGCGCCTGCCTCCGCGGCAAAACGCGCGGGTAGGTCGGCCTGCGGGATGCGGTCGATCTTCACCGTGACGCCGTTCGTGTCGCCCCACTTCTTCGCCCAGCCGTCGAGGTACGTATCGAAGTCCGGAACGAAGTGGCTCCACTGGAGGATGTTGAGGTTGCCCGAGAGCTTCGGCCGCGCGCCGATGCTCGCCGAGGCAGCAGCAGGCGATCCGCTCGCGCCACCGCCCGCGCCGGTGTTCTGCTGTCCGACGCACGCCGCGAGCACGGGCGCCGTCGCGGCCGCCGCCGCGCCTTTCAGCAAGGTCCGTCGACTGATCCGATTGGTCGCTTGGTCGCCCTTCTTCACAGAGCCACCTCCTGCGTCTTCGGAATCTATACCGCGAGGCGGCGCGGCGCGGAACACGATTTCCGCTGTGCGCAAGCGATTTCTTAGCGGAAGGTCCCCGCCAGGCGGAGCGCCTCGGCCTTGGCCACCTGCGCCTCGAGCCGATAGGTGATTCCCCCGCTCTCCCAGAGCAGCGTGTTCTCGGCGAGCCGCAGCGTCTCCTGCACGAAGCTCCCCGCCGGGTCGCGGTAGAAGACCTGGTGCGGCGCCCCTTCGAGCCAGAATCCCGGCGTCCCGTTGACCGCGACCGACTCCAGGGTGGTCCCGGGACCGACGGCCTTCCCCATGACGTTCTGGTCGAACGACCCACGGAACTCGACGACGACCGCGCTGACGCCCACCGCCGGGGACTGCGGGATTCCCGGACGCGAGGTGTAGACGAGCGTGACGCGTGCCGGTGCCTTGTCCACGTAGATCGCGTCCGGCTCGCCGAGCCCCGTGGGCGCCTGGACCGCGAAGCCGGCCGCCTGAGTCGCCTGCGCGAGCGACGACACGCGCGTGCCGGTGAACAGCGCCGGCGTCGCCGTCGCCGAGGGCCTGGTCGACGGGGTCTCCGGCACGGGGAAGATCTGGATGCCCGGCACGCCGAGCACGCGCTCGGCGAACGCCACCGCGCTCGGCGTCAACGCGACGAGCACGACGATCAGCACGAGAAGGGTCGCGGCCACGGGGAGGGGCGAGGGGCCGAGGGGCAGCCTGGACCACCACGGCGCCCGCCCGCGCGCGACGATCCGCGCGCGGACCTCGGGCCAGAGGTCGCGCGTCGGGTAGGCGAGATCACGGCCGATCGTGGACAGCGTGCGATCGAGGTCGCGCTCGTCCATCGGCTCAGACATCCGGTCGCGCCTCGCCCGCGGTGAGCTCCCGAAGCCGGACGAGCGCACGCGAGAGCCGTGACTTCACGGTTCCACGGGCGACGCCGAGCGTCTCGGCCATCTCGGCCTCGGAGAGCTCCAGGAAGTAGCGATATGCGATGACCAGACGATCCTCCTCGCGTAGACCACGTAGTGCTGAGAGCACGAGCTCGCGCCGTTCCCCGGCGAGGGCCGCCGCCTCGGGCGACAGGGCCGTGTCACCCGAGGGGCGTTCCTCGGCGACGCTGAGATCGACCGTCGGACGACGGCCGGCCGCCTTCCGGCGGTTCTTGGCCTCGTTGGCGACGATCCGCAGCAGCCAGGGTCGAAACGGCGCACCCGTCCGAAAGCGGCCGATCGCGAAGTACGCCTTCGTGAAGCCGTCCTGCGCGGCGTCCTCGGCTTCCGCCGTGGTCCCCGTGATCACGTAGGCGGTGCGCATCGCGAGCCCCTGATAGCGCCTCACGAGCTCGCCATAGGCATCGCTGTCGCCACGCTGTGCACGCTCCACGAGAACGGTGTCCTCCGACGGTCGGCCCTCCACGGAGTCGGGTGTCACTCTCCGTACAACCGTCCCGCCGAGCGGTTCCCGTTTCAGATCGCGACCAGCGCCCCGAGCTCCCGCATCCGGCGCGCGACCCCCTCCGCTTCGGCTTTTTCGATGCCCGCGACGCTGAAGTCCTCCACCGCGAAGGAAGCGCAGACCGTCCCGTGAAGTACCGCGGTGCAGAGCGCCGCGTCGTCGATCTTGTCGGCACGCGCGAGGTGCCCGACGAGCCCACCGGCGAACGCGTCACCCGCCCCGGTCGGGTCGCGCACCTCCTCGAGCGGAAAGGCCGGCGCCCAGAAGGTCCGGTCGCGGGTGAAGAGGACCGCGCCGTACTCGCCGCGCTTGATCGCGACGGCGCGAGGCCCGAGCTTCAGGATCTCGCGGCCCGCGCGGATGATGCTGTGCGTCCCGCAGAGCTGCCGGGCCTCGGCCTCGTTGACGGTCACGATGTCCGCACGGGCCATGACCGTGAGGAGCGCCGCCCGCTCGCGCTCGATCCAGTAGTTCATCGTGTCGAGCGCCACGATCCGCGGCTCGCGGATCTGCTCGAGCGTCCGGAGCTGCACCTCGGGGTGGATGTTCGCGAGGAAGACCACCTCGCTGTCGCGGAATCCGTCCGGAACGCGCGGCTCCCAACCGCTGAACACGCCGAGGTCGGTGTTGATCGTCTCGGCCGTGTTCAGCTCGTAGTTGTATCGCCCGAGCCAGCGGAACGAGCGGCCCGGCTCCCGGACCACCCCGCCGAGATCGATCTCGCGTGCGCGGAGGCGATCGAGGTCGCTCTCCGCGAAGTCCTCCCCCACCACGCCGACGAGCCGGACCGGCGCGTACATGCGGGCCGCCATGGAGAAGTACGAGGCCGCGCCGCCGAGCACCTCGCGCCGGCGGTCGAACGGGGTTTCGACATCGTCGTAGGCGAGTGAGCCCACGACCAGGATGTGCGGCACGGAGGCGGCGATGTTAGTTGGTGGGACCGGAGAGATACCCGACCAGCTGGAGCGCGAAGAAGGTCGCGGCCGCGGCAAGGGCCAGCCAATCGGTGTCGACGACCCGCTCGTCCACGGGCGGTCCGGGCCGGGCGCGCCAGTACGCGTTGAGCGCGCGCTGCCCGTAGACAACGACCGCGGTGCCGGCCAGGAGCTCGACCCCGTCCATGATCATGAAGATCGGCTCCGTCGAGTAGTGCAAGAAGGTGACCGACCAAACGACCACACCGAGCGCGGCCGACAGCGCATCGACCGGGCGCGCGATACCCACCCCCTTCTGCAACCCCGCGATGACGCTGAAGTGGCGGTAGGCCTGCCAGTACCCGTACAACGGCACGAGCAACGAGAGCGCGTGCAAGGCGGGCTGCGCGCGCTCGTCGCGGGTCTCCTGCCGGAGCTCGAGCCAGGACAGACCGAACCAGAGCGGCACGTAGAGGCCGAGCGAGAGCAGGCTGAGGACCGCGACGACCCAGAGCGGACGGCGCCGCAGGCCGAGCGGGCGAGCTCCGATCAAACCGCGCCGTCCGCGCGAAGCCTCGCGATCTCCGCGGCCGTGTAGCCGAGATCGGTGAGCACCTCGTCGGTGTGCTCGCCAAGGAGCGGCGGATGCCGGCGGACCGAGGGCGGCGTCTCCGAGAGCCGCACCGGAATTCCCGGAGCGCGCACGCGGCCGGCGACCGGGTGGTCGCTCTCCGCGATCAGGCCAAGGTGCCGCACGACGGGATCGGCGAAGACCTCCCCGAGGTCGTTGATCGGGCCGACGGGCACGTTCGCCTCGCGGAGCTTGCGGACGATCTCCCCTTTCGGGATCGACCCGATCCGCGCTTCGAGGAGTGGAATGAGCGAGGCGCGGTGTTGCACGCGACTGCCGTTGTCGGCGAACCGCGCGTCGTCGAGGAGCTCGTCGAGGTCGAGCGCGTGACAGAGGCGCTCGAAGAGCGCGTTGTTGGCGCAGCAGACGTTCACGAATCCGTCCTGCGCGCGGAAGGTCTGGTACGGGACGATGGACGCGTGGACGTTCCCCTCCGGCCGCGGGATCGTCCCGTCCGCGAAGTAACGCGCGGCCTGGCGCGAGAGCAGCGCGACCTGGCCGCCGATCATCGTCGCGTCGATCACCTGGCCCTGGCCGGTCCGGTGCCGCGCCTCGAGCGCGGCGACGATCGCGAAGGCGGCGAACATCCCCGCGACCATGTCGGCCTGTGGCACGCCGACCATGACCGGATCGCCGCCGGGCTCGCCGGTCAGGCTCATCACCCCACCCATGCCTTGGACGACGAGGTCGTAGGCCGCCCACGCACGCCCGGGGCCGTCCTGCCCGAATCCGGAGATATGGCAGACGATCGCCCGCCGGTTCATCGCGCGGATCCGGTCGTCCGGGAAGCCGAGCCGTGCGAGGACCCCGGGGCTGAAGTTCTCGACGACGACGTCCGCGCGTTCGACGAGCCGCTCGAGGATCGCCTTGCCGTCGGGATGCTTCAGGTCGCAGGTCACGCTCCGCTTGTTCCGGTTGATCGCGAGGTAGTACGCCGACACGCCGTTGATCGCGGGCGGCGCCCACTCACGCGTCTCGTCACCGGCTCCGGGTATCTCGATCTTCACGACGTCGGCGCCGTGGTCCGCGAGCAGCAGCGTGCAGTAGGGGCCCGCGAGTGCCCGGGTGAGGTCCACGACGCGGATGCCCTCGAGCGCTCCCGCCGCGCCGCCGCTGATCGCGGGAAGGAGCTCCAGCGTGTCGCCGTCGCGAAGGACCACGTCGCCATCGACCTGCTCGCCGTTGACGACGAACGCGGCCGTCTCCGCGGCGGGGATCCCGAGATCGGCGACGATCTCGCTCGCGGTCCGGCCCGTGGCTTCGATGCTGCGGCGGCGGTCGCCGTGCTGACGCAGCTCGCCGTGGAGGACGACGTTCACCATGCGAGCGCGAGAGTACCGTTGAGCGGGTGAGCGACCTGCTGCCGCTCTTTCCGCTCGGAAGCGTCCTCTTCCCGGGCGCGCTGATGCCCCTCCACATCTTCGAGCCGCGCTACCGCCTCCTGGTCCGGCGATCGCTCGAAGGCCACCACCCCTTCGGAGTCGTGCTCATCCGATCCGGCGAGGAAGTCGGGGGTCCGGCGACGCCCCACGGCATCGGGACCGAGGCGAGGATCGTGGCCGCGTCCCGTCTTCCCGACGGCCGGTCGTACATCGTCGCGCGCGGCGAACGGCGCTTCGCCGTCGACGCGGTCATCCCCGATGCGGAGCCGTACCTCCTCGGCCGGGTGCGTTACCTGCCCGAGCCCGTTGGCCCGACCGCCGCCGGCGACGTCGCCGACGCGTTGGAGGCCCTCGGCTCGTACCTCGTGGCGGTCCTCGCGGTCACCGACGACGAGCGCGGAGACCGCGTCCTGACCGACGAGCTGCGCGAGGCCGGGCCGGTCGATGTCGCCTATCGCATCGCGGGGAGCCTTGCCGTGGACGTCGCCGAGCGGCAGTCGCTGCTCGAGCTCGATAGCGCGGCGGACCGTCTCGTCGAGGAGACCCGGATCCTCCGTCGCGAAACGGAGCTCCTGCGTGACCTCCTCGTCCGTTTGCGCGCGCGAGGTGAGCTCGCCGGGCTGAACTAACCGAGCCCGTCGGCGAACCGCACGACGCCGTCGGTCACGCTCGCGCGGACACTCGCGCCGAGGAGCTCGTCTTCGCGGAGCGTCGCGAGATCGCGGTCCACCACCGTCGCATCGCAGCGCATCCCCACCGCGAGCGTCCCCCACTCGCGCTCCCGCCCGGCGGAGTACGCGGCCGCCGCCGTGTAACCGTGGATGGCCTCGTCGAGGGTGAGACGCTGCGCCGGAAACCACGCGTCGCGGTCCGCGGGGCGGCGCCGCGTCATCGCCGCGTGGATACCCAGGAGCGGGTCGATCGGCTCGACGGGCGCATCCGAGCCAAAGGCGAGCACCGCGCCGCGCTCGAGCAGCGTGCGCCAGGGATACGCCCGCGGCGTCCGCCGCGGTCCCCAGTGCTGATCCGCGAGGTCGCGATCGCTCGTGCAGTGGATCGGCTGCATCGAGGCGATCACGCCGAGGGCCCCGAAACGGCCGAGATCCTCCTCGCGCACGAGCTGGACGTGCTCGACCCGCTGCCGGAGCCCGGGCGAGGTCACGCGGCTCGGTGCGATGGCCTCGATGGCGACCCGCACCGCGCGATCGCCGATCGCGTGGATCGCGACAGCGAGACCGGCGGCCGCCGCGCGCGCGACGTCGGCGCGCAGCTCGAGCGGGTCGAACGTGAGGATGCCTCGGTCGGCGCTGCCCTCGTACGGTTCCTCGAGCGCCGCTGTCTGCGAGCCGAGCGCTCCGTCGCTGAAGAACTTCACGTGACCGATCCGCAGCCATTCGTCGCCGTCGCCGGTCTTCATGCCTTCGGCGACCGCCGACTCGAGATCGAACGCGCCGCTGTCGCGGATCTGCGGCGGGGTCCCGGTCGTCGGAAGCGACGACGCGAGCGAGCGATGCGGGATTCCCATGACCACGCGGACCGAGAGGTCTCCGCGGTCGCGCGCACGGCGGAACGCCGCGTAGGAGCTCGCCTGCTCGAGCGACTCGACGCCGGTGACGCCGCGGCGAAGGGCTTCCTGCTGCGCGCGCGCGATCGCCGTGTCGCACTCAGCCTCGGTCGCGGGGGGGACGGCCCGGTCGGCGAGCTCGTTCGCGCGCTCCTGAAGGATCCCGGTCGGCTCGCCGCGCGCGTCGCGGAGGATCGCTCCCCCGGCGGGTGCGTCCGTCGTGCGGGTGATGCGGGCCGCGCGCAGCGCCGCGGTGTTCAGCCAGCGCGCGTGCCCGTCGCGGGTGCGCAGCAAAGTCGGCCGATCCCCCGTCACACCGTCGAGATCGGCCGCGGTCGGCCACCCGCCCCAGAGGTTCTTGTCGAACCGGCCGCCCGTCAGCCAGCGACCTTTCGGAAGCTCGCGCGCCCGCTCGCCGATCGCCGCGAGCGCGTCGGCGAGAGACCGGCGGTCGCGGAGGTCGAGCTCGTCCATCTGAAAGCCCCACCACATGAAGTGGACGTGCGC
>VBFI01000028.1 GCA_005889275.1 Chloroflexota bacterium
GTCCTGTTCTGGCCGGTGCTGCTCCCCACCGCCTGGGTGCTGATGGGACGCGCGTACTCCGGCGGCGATCCGGAGGCCCTCGCCGCGTTCGCGCGGCGCGCCGGGAGTCCCGAGGTGGCCGGATTCGTGTTTGTGGGGTATGCGATGTACATGTGGCTCTCGACGCTTCTTTGGGGCCCGGGAACCGCGCTCCGGACGGAGCAGGTCCGCGGCTCGCTCGAAGCCGTCTTCCTCACGCCGGCATCGCGGCTGGTGCCGCTCTTCGGCCCGGGCGCCGCGAACATCCTCCCGGCCTCGTTGAACTTCGTCGTGATGGGCGTCGCGCTCTGGCTTCTCTTTGGCTTCGTGCCCACCGTCGCGGCCGTCGCCTGGACGCTCGTCATCATCGTGCTCGGCATCCCGGCGATGTATGCGATCGGTGCCCTGTTCGCCGCTTCGGTCCTGCGCTTCGGAGAGGTCGGGCCGGTCGTCCAGCTCGTGCGCGGGGTCTTCGTGCTTGCCTGCGGCATCACGTTCCCGGTCGCGATGCTCCCGGTCTGGGCACAGATGTCGGCACGGTTCCTCCCGCCGACCTACATCGTCGACGACATCAGGAGCGTGCTGCTCCGCGGCGCGGGCCTCGCGGACGTCGCCTGGGACCTCGCCTTCGTGCTGGCCATCGCGGTCGTCATCGCGGCCGCCGCCGCCGCGGTCTTCGCGGCGCTCGAGACCTCGGCCCGCCGTACCGGAATGCTGAGCCGGTTCTGATGGGCGAGCTGCGGTCGGCCATCGCGATCGCGCGCAAGGACATCCGCAACCTCTCGCGCTATCGCATCGCGGTCGCGTCGATGGCCTTCACGCCCCTGTACCAATTCGTCATCCCGGCCTTCCTCTTCGGTGCCGCGTTCTCGGTCGGGGGACGCGCGCCCGGCCTGGTCGCCACGCTCGGGACCGACGATCTCGCGGGCTTCATCTTCCTGGGCGGCGTCATCGGCGGGATCGTCTCAACCGCGTTCTGGGGAATGGCCATGTCGATCCGCAATGAGATGGACATGGGCACCCTCGAGCCCTCCTGGATCACCCCGACGGCGCACGAGACCTTCGTGATCGGGCGGGCGGCCGGTGGACTGGTGATCTTCGTCGCGACGCAGGTGGCGCTGTTCGCCTTCGGGATCGTTTTCATGGACCTGCGCCTGCGCCCGGAGATGCTGCTCGCGTTGCCGGCGGTGGCGCTCGCGCTCCTTTCGATGGTCGGCGTGGCCTACATCCTCGCGGCGATCGTCCTGCTCATCCGCGAGGCGAACTTCTTCATCGACACGGCGAACTTCCTGTTCGTGACGGCGTCGGGCGTCTCCTTCCCGGTGACCCTCCTTCCCGGGGTGCTGCAGCCCGTCGCCCTGGCGCTCCCGACGACCTACGCGGTCGACATCCTCCGCGCCCAGGCGCTCGGCTCGCGGCCGCTCTTCGGCGTGGGCATCGAATACGCGTTCCTCATCGCGGGGACCCTCGTCGCGTATCCGCTTGGCCGCTGGGCTTTCTCCCGCGCAGAACGGACGATGCGTCGCAGGGGAATGCTCGCGATGTACTAGCGCCGCCTTGAATTAGTCTTACCGCCGGTGCGCATCATCTGGCGCGCGATCGCCAACGCCGTCGCCATCTTCGTCGCCGCGTACGTCGTGAACAGCGTGCTCGGCCCGGGGTCGATCACCTGGGGCCAGCACGTCTCGTACATCTCGCCCGATCTCGATCCGTGGATCTCGCTCGTCCTCACCGGTCTCGTCCTCGGGATCGTGAACGCGTTCGTCCGCCCGATCATCGAGCTCGTCTCCATGCCGATCACCTGCCTTACCCTCGGCCTCTTCCACTTCGTGATCAGCGCGCTCCTGCTCCTGCTCGTCTCGGCGATCCCCTTCCTGGGATTCCAGGTGAACGGCTTCGTGGCGGCGTTCGTCGGGGCGGTCGTCATCGCGGTCGTGGGTGGCGTTCTCTCGTGGATCCTGCCCGACTGACCGCGGGTCAGCCGGACTTCGTCGTCGTCACCGGGCTCTCCGGCTCTGGGAAATCGCAGGCGGCGAAGGTCCTCGAGGACCTGGACTACTACACCCTCGACAACCTCCCGCCGGCGCTGATGGCGACGGCGCTCGACGTCTCGCGGAAGGGCGGACATCCGAAGGTCGCGTTCGTCATCGACTCGCGCAGCGGGTCGCTCTTCGCCGACGCGAAGTCGCAGCTCGAGGCACTCGATCGGTCCGGCGCGCGACCGCACGTCCTTTTCTTCGACGCTTCGGACGACATCCTCCTCCGCCGGTACAGCGAGACCCGTCACCGGCATCCGGTCGACGCTCCGGGTGGGGTCCAGCCGTCCATCGACGAGGAGCGACGGATCCTCGTCGACGTGAGGGCGCGTGCCGACAAGGTCATCGACACGACCTACCTCTCCGTGAAGGAGCTGCGCGACACCCTGCACTCGCTCTACGGGGCTGGAAAGAGCGCGATGCTCGTCTACGCGACGAGCTTCGGTTACAAGTACGGACTGCCGCCCGCCGCCGACCTCGTCTTCGATGTGCGCTTCATGGAGAACCCCTTCTACATTCCCGAGCTCCGCGATCTCACCGGAGCGGACCGGGCGGTGCGCGATTACGTCCTCGGTCATCCGGCGACGAAGGAATTCCTCGCGCACGTCGTCTCATTCCTTCGCTTCGCGCTCCCGCGATACGAGGCCGAGAAGAAGGCCCGGCTCGGGATCGCGTTCGGGTGCACGGGCGGCCGTCACCGCTCGGTCGTCATCGCCGACGAGGTCGCTCGAGCGCTGCGCGAGTTCTGGCCCGGCGAGATCGGGGTGGAGCACCGCGACGTCGACCGCACCGAGACACGGACCTAATGCCCGAGAAGCTCGTCGTCGGCAACTGGAAGATGAACCCGCCCAGCGTCGCGGACGCGGTCGCGCTCGGACGCGACGTCGCGGCGCACGGTCAGACGGGAGTGGCCGTCGGTGTCGCGCCGCCGGCGATCGCGCTCGCCGCCGTGGCCGACGCGCTCCGCGGGACCGCGGTCGCGGTGTACGCGCAGGACCTTCACTGGGCCGAGCGCGGCGCCTTCACCGCGCAGATCGCGGCCGCCATGCTCGTGGACCTCGCCGCAGGTTCGATCGTCGGACACTCCGAGGTCCGGCGGGATCAGTGCGACGACGACGCGCGTGTCGCGAAGAAGCTCGCGCGCGCGGTCGAGGCCGGGCTCCGGCCGATCCTGTGCGTCGGAGAGAGCGCCGCGCAGCACGCCGCCGGCGAGGCCACCGCCGTCGTCGCGAGACAGATCGCGGCCGACCTCGCCGAGGCGCGGCACGCCTCGCTCGACCGGCTCGTGATCGCGTACGAGCCGGTCTGGGCGATCGGCACCGGCACGCCCGCGACCGGCGAGCACGCCTCCGCGGCGGCGCGCGCGATCCGCGCGGCGCTGAAGCGCGCAGGCCTCGACGGCGAGCGCGTGCCGATCCTCTACGGCGGCAGCGTGAGCGCGAGGTCGGTCGGTGAGTTCGCGAACGCGGATGGCATCGACGGCGCGCTCGTCGGCGGCGCGTCGCTGGACGCCGACGAGTTCGGCGCGATCGTTCGCGCGTTCGCATGACCGGAGCGCATCAGCCGCTCTACCGCCCGGTCGTGCTGTGCGTTCTCGATGGGTGGGGCCTGGCGCCCGACTCTCCAGCGAACGCGGTGACCCGCGCGAAGACGCCGCGTTTGCGTGCGCTCGCGGCGCGTTACCCGCATGCGGCGCTTCGCGCGAGCGGCCGCGACGTCGGCCTTCCCGACGGCGTCATGGGCAACAGCGAGGTGGGGCACCTGACGATGGGCGCGGGGTACGTGCACTACCAGGAGCTCGTGCGCATCAACGACGCGATCGACGACGGATCGTTCTTCGCGAACCCGGCCCTCCGCGCCGCATGCGCCGCCGCGCGCGATCGCGGGACCCTCCACCTGATGGGGCTCATCTCGACGGGGGGTGTGCATGCGGACATGAAGCACCTCGCGGCCATCGTCGAGCTCGCCGCTCGCGAGAGGGTGCGCAACGTCGTCGTGCACGCGTTCCTCGACGGGCGCGACATGCCCCCGCGAAGCGCGCTCGAGCTGCTGCCCCGCGTTCCGTGCCGGATCGCGACGGTCCATGGGCGCTACTACGCGATGGACCGCGACAAGCGTTGGGACCGGATCGAGCGCTCGTACCGCGCGATCGTCGATGCAGACGGCCCGCGGGTCGACCGCGCCGAGGACGCCGTCCGGGAGTGCTACGCGAGGCCCGCCTGCCGCGACGAGCTGCTCGAGCCCCATGTGGTCGGCGAGGGCGAGCCGATCCGCGACCGCGACGCGGTCATCTTCTTCAACTTCCGCCCTGATCGGGCGCGGCAGCTGACCTGGGCGCTCATGCGGCCCGATTTCGACGGGTTCGCGCGGCGCCGCCTTCCGCGGGATCTCACCTTCGTGACGCTGACCGAGTACCAGGTCGGACTGCCGAATGTCCGCGTCGCCTTCTCACCTGGAGAGGTCGTGCCGATGGCGCAGCTCCTCGCCGACGCCGGGCTCCGCCAGTTCCATACGGCGGAGACCGAGAAGTACGCACACGTGACCTACTTCTTCAACGGGGGCCGCGAGGAGCCGTTTGCCGGAGAGGACCGCGAGCTGGTGCCGTCCCAGAAGGTCGCGACATACGACCTGAAGCCAGAGATGAGCGCCGCCGGGGTGGCCGCGGCGCTCGTACGTGCGATCGGCCGCGGGACATACGACTTCGCGATCGTGAACTTCGCGAACCCCGACATGGTCGGGCACACCGGCGACTTCGCGGCCACGCTCGCCGCCATGGAGGTGACCGACGCCGCGGTCGGCCAGGTTGTCGACGCGGCGCTCGCCGCCGGCGGCTGCGTCCTCGTCACGTCCGATCACGGCAACGCCGAGGAGATGGCCTTTCCCGACGGCACGCCCAATACGCAGCACAGCACGAACCCTGTGCCGGCCATCTTCGTCGCGAAGGACGCCGCCGAGCGGTTCGCGATGCATGACGGCGCGCTCGCCGATGTGGCGCCGACGCTTCTTGGGCTCCTCGGCCTTCCCGTCCCGGAGCGGATGACCGGACGGTCGCTCCTCGACCCCAGGTGATGCGCCCGGGGGCTCGGGTGGCGTGGTCGGTCTATCTCGTCCTTGGCGCCGCGCTGGCCGTGTACGCGGTCGTCACCTGGCTCGGCGCGCTGGTGGCCCGTGCGCCGGTGCTCTACGGCGAGGGGGCCGTCGCGAACGCCGCGAGGCTGGCGCGCGATGGCATCGCCTATCTCGACGTCGACCCGCAGCGCTTCGTCGCGGCGAACTACCCGCCGCTCTACCTGCACGTCGCGTCGCTCGGCGATCCGTTCGTCGTCGGCCGCATCGCGAGCATCGTCTCGACGCTCGGCGTCGCCGGGCTCGTCTTCGTCTCCGCACGATCGGCCGGACGAGTGGTCGCGGCCGCGTTGGCGCTCGGATGGCTCGCGCTCGCACCCGTCGCGATCTGGGGTCCGGCCGTGAAGCCCGACCTCGTCGCGCTCTTCATCACCGTGCTCGCGGTGGTCATCCTCGACCGCCGGCGCGATCTGGCGGCGCTCGCCGGGTTCGCGCTCATCTTCGCGGGTCTCGCCAAGCCCACGGCGCTTCTTCCGGCGGCCGCGCTCGGGGCGTGGCTCCTCTGGTCCGACCGTTCGAGCTTCGCTCGGTTCGCTTTCGGCGCGGCCCTCGGGGTGATCGGCGCCGCGGCGATGATCTCGCTCGACTCCGTTCCCGATGTCTGGCGGCACGTCGTCGTCTGGAACGAGCTCAGCTGGTCGGCCGAGCAGGCCGGACTCCTCGTCGTCGTCGGCATGCTCGTGCTCGGCGTCCCCGCCGGTCTAGCGGCGCTCATGGGCGGGTTCCGCGGGGCGCGCGCCGCGTACGCCGCCGGCGCGCTCGCGGTGGTGGTCCTCGGTGGCCGAGAGGGCGCGACCATCAACTACCTGCTCGACGCGACTGCCGCGGTCGCGCTCGGCCTGGGGGCGCTCGGGCCCCGGCTTCGTGTCGGGTCGGTGCTCCCCGCGCTCGCCGTCGCGCAGCTCGCGGTCGGCACGCTCACGCTGAATCCGCTCAGCCTCGTCCCCGGCCGGCCACCCACGACGGGCGCGTGGGCAGATCCGTCCCGGACGGACCTGAGGATCGCGTTCCGCGTCGACGGACGGTTTCTCGTCGAGGACTCGGGACTGCTCGTGCGAGCGGGGATCACCCCCGTCGTCGACGACCTGTTCCTCTGGTCGAGGCTCGTCCAGCGCGGGACAGTCGACGGCCGACCGATCCTGTCGCAGATCGAGGACGCCCGCATCGACACGGTGATCAGCGAGGTCGACCTCGAGCATCTGGCGAGCGCGCCCGCGTACGAGCGCCAGCGATGGGCGGAACCGCTTGTCCGCGCGGTCCTCGATCGCTATCGACTGGACGCGCATGCGGGCAGCCTCTGGATCTACGTCCCGCGGTAACGCTCCGCTAGAATTTCCCTCTCCATGGAACCGCTTCAGATCAGCCAGATCGTCATTGCCATCGCCGTCGCGACGTCGATCCTCCTGCAGGCGCGCGGCACGGGCCTTTCGTCCACGTTCGGTGGCGAGTCAACGGCGTATCGCAGCCGCCGGGGCCTCGAGCGAACGCTCTTTCGATTGACGGTCGTCCTCATCGTCGTCTTCATCCTGATCTCGCTGGTGGGGGCGCGGAGCGCAAACACGGGCTAGATGACCTCCCGCGACAAGTTCATCGTCGTCGCGCTCCTGGCTCTCCTCATCGTCGCGAGCGTCGTCGCGATCCTCGACAGCGGCGCCGACGGGACACGCGATCCGGCCTACGGCGGCACGTATGTCGAGGGCGTTACCGGGGTCCCGCAGTACCTCAACCCGGTCATCGCCTCGACCGACGTCGACGATGACATCGTCCGCCTGGCGTTCAGCGGGCTTACTCGGTACGACCAGACCGGCGCGATCGTCGCCGATCTCGCGGCCGCCTTCCGCACCGAGTCGAACGGCAAGGTCTGGACCTTCGACATCCGCGAGGACGCGCTCTGGCAGGACGGGCAGCCGGTCACCGCCGACGACGTGGTCTACACCGTCAAGCTCCTTCAGGATCGCGGCTACGTCGGTCAGTACAGCGACGCGTTCCGCGGCGTGAACGTCGAGCGGGTCTCGAACAAGACCGTGCGCTTCACCTTGCCGGATGTCTACGGCCCCTTCGCGGGGAGCACGACGGTCCCGCTGCTTCCCGCCCACCTCCTCTCGAACGTCGCCTACAGCGACCTCGCGCGCCAGCCGTTCAACGTGCATCCCGTCGGTAGCGGCCCGTTCCGCGTGAGCGAGGTGGACGGGCGTCAGGTCACGCTGATCCGGAACAGCTCCTTCTATCGGACTCGCCCCGCGCGCACGTCGCCGTATCTCGATCGGGTCATCCTCCGGTTCTATCCGGACGAGAGCGAAGCCCTGCTCGCCCTTTCCCGCGGCGAGATCGACGGTGTCGGCGGGCTCACGAGCCAGGACGCGGAGCGCGCCCGCTCCCTGAAGAATGCGGTCCTGTACAGCCTCCCGACCGACAACTTCGTTTCCCTGTTCCTCAACGTCCGGCCGGAGAAGGCGATCTTCCGCGACCGTAGCGTGCGGCAGGCGATCGCGACGGCCATCGACCGCGGCCGCGTGCTGCAGGTCGCCGCCGACGGGCGCGGGACCGTCGCCGACGAGTTCGTGCCGCAGAGCTCGTGGGCGTACGTGAGGGACGTGACGCGGTACCAGTATTCGCAGGCCGACGCGAAGGCCCTCCTCGATGCCGCGGACTGGAAGGACCACGACGGCGACGGCATCCGCGACAAAGGCGGGCAGATGCTCGCCTTCACCATCACCACGTCGGACGAGACCCCCCGCAAGCTCGCGGCGATGCAGATCCAAAACGATCTGAACGCGGTCGGGATGAGCGTCCAGCTGCGCACGATGCCCTTCGGAGAGCTCGTCGACAGCGCGGCGCGGCAGCGATCGTTCGACGCGCTGCTCGTGGAGATCGCGGTGTCGGGCGATCCGGATCCGTACTCGTTCTTTCACTCGACCGAGGTGAACGATCCCGGCCACAACTTCTCAGGCTTCTCGACCCTTCCGATCGACCGGAATCTCGAGGCCGCTCGCCGGACGTTCGACGAGGCGGCGCGCCGGGAGCTCTACGCGCCGGTGTTCCAGATCATCTCGAACGAGGTCCCGGTCGTGTTCCTGTACTTCAGCGACTACCTCTACGCGCAGAGCCGCGTCGTGCAGGGACTGCGCATCGCGCCGCTCACGGACCCGCGGGAACGCTTCTGGAACGTCGAGGATTGGTACGTGCGCACCTCACCGCGACGATGACTGCCCGCTCCCGAGCCACGGCGCCGAGACCGATGCTCCTCTATAGAATTGATGCGTCAGGCGGGAGTGGCGTAATGGCAGCCGCGTGCGCTTCAGGGGCGTATGCCCGTAAGGGCGTGAGGGTTCAACTCCCTCCTCCCGCACAGACGTTTCCAAGTGCGTAGTCGATCCATTTTCTCCGTTTTGAGTCCCGTTCCGAACGCCGCTGAGCGCACGCGTCATGTCCTTCGTACCATCGCGAGCGATGCGGCGTACTGCCGATGTCGCCATCATCGGTGGCGGGATCATCGGTGCCTCCATCGCGTACCACCTGACGAAGAAGGGCGTCCGCGACGTGCTCGTTCTCGAGCGCGATCGTCTCGGCTCCGGATCCACCGGAAAGAACGCTGGCGGCATCCGTCTGCAGTTCTCGAGCGAGATCAACGTCCGCCTCTCGCTGCGCTCGCTTCCGCACATCGAGCGGTTCAAGGAGGAGATCGGCGTCGATCCGGACTTTCATCAGGTCGGCTATCTCTTCCTCATCACCGAGGAGAGCGAGGTCGGACCCTTCGAACGCTCGCTGGCGCTCTGGTCGAAGGTCGGGGTTCCCGCGCGGCGCACCGACGCGAGCGAGGCGAAGGCGCTC
Source organism: Chloroflexota bacterium (assembly GCA_005889275.1). Classification (GTDB taxonomy): domain Bacteria; phylum Chloroflexota; class Limnocylindria; order P2-11E; family P2-11E; genus 3-1-20CM-2-70-9. The sequence continues at coordinate 9,012 of VBFI01000028.1, forward strand.
TCGCCATACGCGCGGACGGATGACGTCAGGTTCGCGACGTTCTGTCCGAAGGACGGCTACGCCGATCCGTCGAGCATGCTGAACGGCTACGTCGCGCGGGCCCGGGAGGGCGGCGCGACGTTCCTCGAAGGCGCCGAGGTCACCGCGATCCGTTGCGCGAACGGCCGGGTGGTCGGGGTCCTCGCCGGTGACGACGAGGTCGCCGCCCCGACGGTCGTGGACGCGGCCGGGCCGTGGGCGGGCGAGGTGGCAAAGCTCGCGCGGATCGAGATCCCGATCCGGCCGCTCCGCCGGCACATCTTCGTCACCGAGCCGGTTCCGGGCCTCGACGCGGACTTCCCGTTGACGATCGAGTTCGCCAGCGGCCTGTACGCGCATCGCGAGTCGGGCGGCGTGCTGCTCGGCATGGCCGACCCGAACGAAGCACCGGCGTTCGACGAGAGCGTGAACTGGGATTTCATGCCGACGGTCGTGGAGCGCGCGCTCGCCCGTTTCCCGATCCTCGAGCGCGCGTCGATCAAGACCGGCTGGGCCGGCCTGTACGAGGACACGCCCGACAAGCATCCCGTCCTCGGAAAGGTCGACGGCATCGAGGGTTTTGTCGCCGCCGCGGGTTTTTCGGGCCACGGGATCATGCACGCGCCGGCCACCGGAGAGCTCATCGCCGAGCTCATCGTGGACGGACGGACTTCGTTCGACATCGCCGCCTTCCGCGCCTCGCGATTCGGCTCCGGCGATCTCATCCGCGAGTACAACGTGATATGAGCGCGGCGCTCCTCTTTCTCATCCTCGACTTCGTCCTCGTGGCGGCCGCAGCGATCTTTCTGTTCCTCGTGCTCATCCGCCGCGGGCGGATCGTCACGAACCTCGGACTCGCTCTTCTCCTTCTCGCGCTCGCGGCCGCGCTCTGGTACACGTCCATCCGCACGCCGCCCCCGCTTCCCTGAGTACCATCGCCCTCGGTGTTCACACGCGATGAGATCCGGCTGACGACGCTCTCCACCTGCGCCGGCTGAGGGGCGAAGCTGGGCCCCGGCCCGCTGGCGCAGGTGCTGCGTCCGATGCGCGCGCAACGAACCCCCGCGGAGCTGCTCGTCGGTCTCGACGTGTCCGACGACGCGGCCGTCTATCTCGTCGCGCCGGGCACGGCGATCGTCGAGACGCTCGACTTCTTCCCACCCATCGTCGACGACGCCTACGCATCGGGCGCGATCGGCGCGGCGAACGCGATGTCGGACGTCTACGCGATGGGCGGGGAGGTGCTCTTCGGCCTGAACATCGCGGCCTGGCCGGAAGACGCGCCGCTCGAGCAGCTGCAGCGGCTCTTTCAGGGCGCGATCGACAAGGTCGCCGAGGCCGGCGCGGTCGTCGCGGGCGGACACACGGTGATCGACCGTGAGCCCAAATACGGGATGGCGGTCACCGGCCGGGTCGACCCGGAGCACATGCTGCTGAAGTCGCGTCTTCGCGCCGGCGACGCGCTCTGGCTCACGAAGGCGATCGGCACGGGTCTCCTGACGACGGCCCACAAGGCCGGAGCCGTCGACGCGGCGGATCTCGCCTCGGCGATCGCCTCGATGGTCGAGCTCAACCGGGCGGCTGCGCGCGCGGTCATCGACGCAGAGCTGCACGCCGCGACAGACGTGACGGGCTTCGGTCTCGCCGGTCACGCGCACGAGATGGCCGAGCGCTCGGGGATCGGCATTCGGATCCGAGCCGGCGCGGTGCCGCTCCTGCCCGGCGCGCGCACCCACGCGGAGGCCGGGATCAGCTTCGGCGGTCTCGAGCGGAACCAGCAGTTCTTCGACGACGCCGCGCGTGTCCGCTTCGCGGGCCTCGACCCGGCGACGAAGGCGCTGATGCTCGATCCGCAGACGTCGGGCGGCCTGCTCATCGGAGTTCCCCGCCCGCACGCGGACGCCTGGGATCGCGCACGCAAAACGCATGGCGTGAACGCGAGCCAGATCGGTGAGGTGGTGGAGGGCAGCGGAGTCACGTTCAGCGCGTGAGCATCCAGACCGCCGACGAAGTCGAGCTCGAAGCACCCGGACCGACCACGCGAGCCGCGGAGCTCGCCCGCCTTTCGCCGGCACGCGCGGCGCTCGAGCTCGCGTGGCCGGGGATCATCGAGCAGTCGGTCAGCGCGCTCGCCACCGCGGTCGTCTTCTCACTGGTCGGGCATCTCGGCGCGACCGCGACCGCCGGCGCCGGAGCCGCCGGGAACTTCCTGTTCTTGATGTTCCCGGTATGGCGGTCGCTCGCCATCGGAACGATCGCGATCGTCAGCCGGCGGATGGGGGAGGGGCGCCCGGCCGAGGCGGCCGACGCGACGCGGCAGTCGCTGGTGCTCGGCGCGATCGCCGGGCTCGTGTTCGGCGTCGGCTTTGTGTTCTT
>VBFI01000029.1 GCA_005889275.1 Chloroflexota bacterium
AGGCGCTGCATCTCACCCAGCCGGCGCTTACCGCGCGTTTACAAGTGCTCGAGGCCGACCTCGCGGTGCAGCTTTTCGTCCGCGGCCCGCGCGGCATGACCCTGACCGACGCCGGCGAGACGCTCCTGCCCTACGCGCAGCGCGCGCTCGCCCAGGTCCTCGACGCCCGCAAGGCGCTGCACGACCTGCGCTCGGGCAGGGTCGGCGAGCTCTTCATCGGCGCGGCTCCGGCGGTGAGCACCTACGTCCTGCCCGCCCTGCTGAAGGCATTCCGCGACGCGCATCCGGACGTGCGGCTTGGCGTGAGCACCGGTCACACCGAGGAGGTGCTCGACATGGTCCTGCGCCGCCAGGTGCAGCTCGGCGTCGGCCGGCCCATCCGCCATCCCGAGGCCGAGCTCATTCCCCTGTTCGACGATGAGCTGCTCCTCGTCGTCAGTCGACACCATCCATTCGCGCGCCGCGGCCGTGTCCGGCTCGAGGAGCTGGCGCAGGACCACCTCATCCTGTTCGACCGCTCTTCCAGCTACTACGAGCTCACGAGCTCGCTCATGCGGCAGGCCGGTGTCGTACCCGAGAGCGTCATCGAGCTCGACAACGTGGAGGCCGCGAAGAAGATGGTCGCCGAGGGGCTCGGCGTCGCGCTGCTCCCGCGCATGGCGCTCGCGGCGGAGCTCCGCGCGCGTACGCTCCGCCCGGTCGGGCTCATCGGAGCGCCTTCGGTGCGCAGACCGATCGTGGCGATACGCCGGCGCGATGCCGGACCGGCGATCGGCCCCGTCGCCGAATTCCTCGGGCTCCTCCACCGCGCTCGCGGCGCGCGAGCCTAGCCGCGCAGATCGCCCTTCGCGCGCTCGCGTCGGGCGAGGGCAGCGCCGATCGAACCGGGTGACGCGTCCATCGCCACCGCGAAGGTGGCGCGCGCATCATCGGTCAGTCCGGCCTCGCGGAGCGCGACGCCACCGAGGTACCCGATGAACGCGCGGTCAGCGGCACCGAGTCGCTCGCGAAACGCTTCGGCCTCGCGAAGCGTCGCGCGCACCAGGTCAGCGTGACCATTCCGCGCGGCGACGATCGCGGCGAGCGCGCGGTGCATCGCGCGGCGCTCCGGCGATCGCGCGAGCTCCGGGTCGCCGGCGGTGTCCCGAACGATTCGCGCGCCGGCTTGCGGATCGCCGTCCGTCGCGACGAGCTCGGCCCAGGCGAGCGCGAGCCGCACGTCGACGTCGTCAGGAAGCCGCCCCGAAGCGCGCCGCGCGTCACCCGCGCGGTTCAGCGCCGCATACGACGCGACGAGGCCGACGGCGATCGCGTGATCGCGGGGCAGCTTCTTCGCGGCCTGCTCGAAGAGCATCGCCGCGGAGAGCGGATCCGCCGACGCGTAGAGAATCTCGGCGGCGAGCTTCCGGATGAAGGTGATCGAGCCGAACCGTCCGAGAAGCGGACTGACGAGCTCGCGAGCCCGCTCTAGCTCGCCTCGATCGAGCGCCCGCCGGGCCCGCCAAACGGCCAATGGGACGCGCCAGACGTCGCCGCTGGACGGACCCGGTACAGCCGGTTTCTCCACAGGAAATGGCCCTTTCGCCTCTCTGGAGGCCGTTTATCCACCATATTTGGCCGGTTATCCACATGACCAGATGTCATGCGGGGCCGGTTGCCTGCTAGGTGTCCGCGAGCAGCCCACTCGCGATGACCAGGCGCTGGATCTCGCTCGTGCCCTCGTAAATCCGGTAGATACGAGCGTCCCGATAGGCGCGTTCGATCCAGAGCTCTTTCATGTACCCCATGCCCCCATGGATCTGGACCGCGGCGTCGGCGACGCGACCCAGCAGCTCGGTGGCGAAGAGCTTCGCCATCGCCGCCCGGTCGGTCACGCGCTCCCCGCGGTCGGCGCGCGCGGCCGCGTCGTACACCATGAGACGCGCCGCGTGGATCTCGGTGGCGGCGTCCGCGATGGGCCATTGGATCGCCTGGTTCACGCCGATGGGCTTGCCGAACTGCGCGCGGGTCTTCGCGTGGGCGACGCACGCTTCGAGGAGCCGCTGCGCGGCGCCCACCGCGTGGGCCGCGAGTCCCATGCGGCCGTAGTCGAGCGTGCGCAACGCGATCTGGAAGCCCTTCCCCTCCTCGCCGATCCGCTGCGTCGCGGGCACGCGCAGCTCGCGGAAGAAGAGCTGCGCGGTCGTCGACCCGTGCAGACCCATCTTCGCGTCGTTCGGTCCAACCTCGAGACCATGCACGTCCCGCTCGACGACGAACGCGGTGATGCCCTTCGATCCAAGAGCGCGGTCCACCGTGGCGAAGACCACGAAGACGTCGGCGATCGGTGCGTTCGTGATGAAGGTCTTCGCGCCGTCGATGACGTAGCCATCGCCGTCGCGCCGGGCCGTGGTCTGCAGACCGCCCGCGTCGCTCCCCGCGCCGGGCTCGGAGAGACCGTACGCGCCGATCTTCCGCGCGGTGAGGAGATCCGGCAGATAACGGCCGCGGAGGGCATCCGGCCCGCCGACGTCGATCGCCGTCCCGCAGAGGCCGGCCGAGCCGCCGATGACGTTCCAGAGCGAGGCGTTCGTGCGGGCAAGCTGCTCCACGGCGACGCAGTACCCGAGCTTGCCGAACCCCTGACCGCCGCGATCCTCCGCGAAGCCGAGCCCGAAGAGGCCCATCTCGGCCATGTCGTCGATCGCGGTACGCGGGATCGCGTCGCGTTCCTCGATCTCGCGCGAGAGCGGCTCGAGCCGTGTCTCGACGAACTCGCGGACCGAGCGCTGCAGCATGAGCAGCTCGTCGGGAAGGACGGGGTTCACGACGCGTGAGCGGCTTCGCGCTCGAGCAGCTGGCGGAGCGGTCCCGGGATGCGCGTCGCGCGGCCGGTCGAGCGGTCGATCATCACCTGGATCGTGCTCGCCTCCGCGCAGTGCACCCCGTCCGCGCGATCGATCGCGTACTCGAACGCCCACGACGAGTGGCGGATCTCGCCGACCCGCACCTTGATGTCGTACTCCTCGTCGAAACGAAGCGGCACGCGATAGCGCACACGCGCCTCACCGATCGTGAAATCGAGCCCCTTGGCGATGAAGTCGCGGTCGTACACGACGTCGAGGGCGCGGAGATAGGCGACGCGGCCGACCTCGGCGAAGAGCAGGTAGTTCGCGTAGTAGACGACGCCCTGAAGGTCCGTCTCGCCATAGCGGACGCGCTGGCGGTGAGCGAAGGGGAATTCCACGCTCCGGCAGGGTAGCCGCTGGATCTGGGCGCTGCCGACCGCTGGCACAGCGGTTGCTGCCTCGAACGGCATGGTGCTAGATCGACATGACACGGACACGGACACGACCCAGCGCGTGGATCGCTACGAGCGCGAGCGCGTCGTGAAGCGGCCGGCCGACAACGCCGCCCCGGGCACCTCGAACGTCAACGTCGGCCCGACCACGGCAGCGGTGACGCCGACGAACGACGCGGTGTGGACGGTGACGCGAGTCGTCACGCTCCTCTTCACGGTCATCGAGGTCCTCTTGCTGCTGCGCTTCGTCCTGAAGCTCCTTGGCGCGAACGCCAACCAGCCGCTCGTCGACGGCCTCTACCGCCTCACCGAGCCGATGGTCCGTCCGTTCCAGGGGATCTTCCCGAATCCGGCGGGCACGGCCTTCGATCTCCCGGCGCTCCTCGCGATCGTTTTCTTCTTCCTGCTCGCTGCGCTCATCGTCGCGATCGTTCGCGCGATCACCGGCTACCGCTCGAACCCGTAAACCGATCACGCCGGACGGATCGACTGCGTTCGTGGAAGGACCGCAGCCACGCGAGCGCGGCCGGCTCAATACCGGCGGCGGACGCCGACCACGAGACGATGAACTGCATCACCCCGACGGCCGATCGGTGCGGAAACGCGGTGGCGTCGGGGGCGACGCGCCCGACGGCGCCGCCGAGCGCGTCGAAGATGACCGAGGCGCTCGTCCCGGCGGGCGGGCCGACGAGCCCTCTCGTCAGCGCCGCGAGTGCACTCGCCGAGAGCGCGGCCGTCGCCACGATCGACTTGCCGACGTAGGTCTCGCGCTCGAGCGCGCCGTCGGGCGTCTGTCCCCTTAGGTGGCATTGCGACGCGGTACGGCCTGCGCAGCCGGCATCGAGGAGCATCGTGTCGAGGTAGGAGCTCGCGCGCACGCCGCGCGAGGCACGCACGCCGACTATCGCGTCGAGACGATCGAGCTCGGCGACGAGGCTCGCGACGTCGCCGGCGTGCACCGCGTAGAGGGTCAGGCTCGGATCCCCCTGCGGCCCCGCGTCGAGGTGCAGGTTCGACCAGAGCTCGTCGGGCGCCTGCCGCTGCCACTGCTGCCATGCGCCGATGACCGCGGTCGCCTTGTCGTACGGCCAGGAGAGGAACGCGAGCACGACCGGCCCCGCGACGTGCGTCCGGAGCGTGAGCGACGTGACGACGCCGAAGCTGCCGCCGCCTCCGCGCAGGGCCCAGTAGAGGTCGGGCTCGTGCTGCGCGTCACACGCCCGGAGCTGCGCGTCCGCCGTCACGACCGTCGCGGAGATCAGGTCGTCGCAGGTGAGACCCCAGCGTCGCGACATCACGCCGACGCCCCCACCGAGGGCGAGCCCGGTGATCCCGACGGTCGCGCAGCTCCCGCCGGGGAATCCGGCGTTCGGGAGCGCCGCGTAGATGTCGATGAGCCGCGCACCCGCGCCGACGGTGACCTGCTCCTGCCCCGGTTGGATCGCGCTCAGCGGGCCCGTGTCGATCACCAGACCCGGTCCGGTCGACCATCCGCCGTAGCTGTGGCCGCCGCTTCGGAGCGCGAGCGGAACGCCGGTCTGCGCGGCGAAGGCGACGCACGCGCGGACGTCGTCCGGCGAGGCGCACCGCGCCACCCCCTGCGGCCGGACCCCGTCGAAGCGCGTGTTGTAGAGGATCCGCGCCGCGTCGTACGCCGGATCGCCGGGCCGCACGAGCGTGCCGCTCAGGCTTCGCCCGAGGGCGGCCCAGTCCGGCGCGGATGTGGTCGGTGGCGGCGGGGACGGCGGTAGCGAGATCGCGGCTGACGCCGACGGCACGGGCGTCGCGGCGGGCGCGACGCACTCGACGAGCGCGCCCGCCGTGAGGATCCCCGCCGCGCGGAGGAGGGAGCGCCGATCGATCAGCGCGCGAGCGCTCCCCGCGCCAGCGCGCGGATCTCATCGACCGCGGCCGGATTCTCGAGCGCGCTCAGGTCGCCGAGGTCGTCCTTTCCGAGGTAGGCACCCCTGATGACGCGCCGCAGGATCTTCGCGTTCCGCGTCTTCGGCAGCTGCGCCACGAAGCGGATCGCCTCGGGGCGGAGCGGCTTGCCGAGCAGCTCGGCGACCTTGTCCTGCACCGCGCGCGCAAGCGCGTCCGTCGGGTCGTTGCCCGGACGGAGCACGCAGAACACCACGATCGCCTCGCCCTTGATCTCGTGCGGCACGCCGATCGCCGCGGCCTCCGAGACCGCCGGGTGCGCGACCGCGGCGGACTCGACCTCGGCGGGACCGACCCGTTTTCCCGCGACCTTCAGGGTGTCGTCGCTCCGGCCTTCGATGTACCAGAACCCGTCGTCGTCGATCCGCGCCCAGTCGCCGTGGACCCAGGTACCCGGGAAACGGCTCCAGTACGTCTGGAAGTAGCGGCCCGCGCTCGTCTGCGGGTCGCGCCAGAAGCCCCGCGTCATGCCCGGCCAGGGCCCCCGGATCACGAGCTCGCCGACCGCGCCGCGCACCGGCCGGCCGCGATCGTCGACGACGTCCACGTCCATCCCCGGGCAGGGACCCGAGAACGAGCCGGGCTGGATCGGCGTCCACGTCGTGCACCCGACGATCCCGCCGGAGATCTCGGTCCCGCCGGAGTAATTGATGATCGGGCAGCGCTCCTCGCCAACGTTTCGGAAGTACCACCACCAGGGATCGGGATTCCACGGTTCGCCGGTCGAGCCGAGGACGAAGAGCGACGAGCGATCGCTGCCTCGCGGCGGCGTCTCGCCGGAGCGCATCAGCCCGCGGATCGCGGTGGGCGAGATTCCGAGATGCGTCACGCGATGGCGCGCAACGATCTGCCACATGCGCGACGGATCGGGGAAGTCCGGCGTGCCGTCATAGAGCACGATCGTCGCGCCGAGCATCAGCCCGCCGGCGATGAGCCACGGACCCATCATCCAACCGATGTCGGTCGACCAGAGGATGACGTCGCGCTCCTGCAGATCGAAGCAGTGCGCGAGATCCTGCGCCGCTTTCACCGGAAAGCCGCCGTGCACGTGCACCGCGCCCTTCGGCGTCCCGGTCGTGCCGGAGGTGTAGATGACCATGAACGGATCCTCCGCGGAGGTATCCGCGAACTCCGGCTCGGCGGCATGCGCGAGCTCGGACCAGAGCACGTCGCGCCCGCGCTTGGGATAGGCCCGCCCCACGCGTTGCACGACGACCACCGCGTGGACGCTCGGCACGGCATCGGCCGCCGCGTCAGCTGTCTCCTTCATGTTGACGACCTGCCCCCGTCGGTAGAAGCCATCCGCGGTGATGAGCACCTTCGCCTCTGCGTCGCGCAGCCGGCCGGCGATCGCGTCGGCGGCGTAGCCGGAGAAGATCGGGATGAACACCGCGCCGATCGAGCCGATCGCGAGCACGGCGACAGCGCACTCGATCACGAGTGGCATGAAGACCGCGACGGGGTCGCCCTTTTTCACGCCGAGCGCACGAAGCCCGGCCCCGACACGCGCGACCTCCCGCGCGAGCTCCGCGAACGTCAGGCGCCGGACCGCACCCTCCTCGCCCTCGCCGATGATCGCGACGCGATCCGGCTCGTGGCGGAGCGCGGTCGCGACGTAATTCATGCGCCCGCCGCCCCACCACGTGGTCCAGGGGATCCCGCGACTCGTGTCGAGGACGTTCTCGTACGGCACGCGCCAGACGATCCCGAGATCGCGCTCGGTCGCGCGCCAGAAGCCGTCCATGTCCTCGACGGACCAGCGCAAGAGCGACGCGAAGTCAGGGTGACCGTTGCTCTCGGCGAAGCGCCGCAGGCGGCTTCGCTCGAGATATGCGGCGGTCGGCGACCAGGCGGGGCGCATCACCGTCACGGTACCCGAGGGTCGCGCCCCGGGGCGGCGGTCAGCCGCGCACGGGGTCGACGAGCCAATCCAGGTGCAGCCAAACGATCCGTGAGTAGCGCCACACCAGGGGCGCGACGAGGATGAAGAGCCCGTCGGCGACGGCGAGGACGAACGTGACGTCCCATCTGGTGACGAGCCACACGAGGAAGATGAGCACGACGAGGATCGGCACACCGAGCGCGTAGCTCGCGACCATCGCACCGGTCCAGTAACCGGGCTCCCGCTCGAAGCGCAGCCCGCAGACGGGGCAGACCTCGTTCATGGAGAACAGCCCGCGCCAGATCCGGCCGTCCAGGCACCGCGGACAGCGGCCGGCGACGACGGCCGTGAGGCGACGCACTAGAAGTACTGGAGGTAGGCCGCGACGAGCACGATGGCGACGAGCGTCCCGACGATCAGGATGAGGGGCAGCAGATAGAACGCGAGCGCGCCAAGGACGAAGATCGATACTGCGCGATCGCCGCTGACCTCGTAGTGCAGCTCGATCCCCCGATATGCGACGGCGGCGAACCAGACGAGCATCACCAGGCTCACGAGGGTCGCGATCTGCGGGCCGGGCCCTCCACCGAGCCCACCGAAGACGAGACCGGCCACGGAGGTCGGGATCTGGTACACGACCTCGGCGTACGCGAAGAGGATCAGCATCGGAAGGTACGGATGGCCGCGGACGCGGCGGATCCGGGCCGCGGCGTGCATCGCGCTCGAACCGAGGATCCACAGGAAGAGGGGCGTGATCGCCGACGCGACGACGAGCGCGTCGAACGAGCGCTGGAGCATGTAGACGAGCACCGAGGTTCGATCGACACCGATCGCGCCGATGAGCGCGTTCACCGGATCGATCCGCCCGGGTCCGAAGACGAGGTCTTCGACGTGCATCGTCGCGGCGAGTCGGTACGCGGCGGCGGTCGAGAACGCCATGGCGATCGCGATGCAGCCGAACGCCGTGACGAGCGTCCCCCGCCCCAGGACCCAGGCCGCGAAGCGTCGTGGGGACGCGAGCGACGCGATGGCCGCGCCGCTCACCGGAATGCCGCTGCGAGCGCCTCGTCGATCGCCGAATCGGTGGCGGCGTCGATCGCCGTCCGCTCACGGCCGCTCAGGATGGGCGGGTCGGGATCGTGGAGCTCCTCGGGCACCTCGGCGCCGATCATGATGAGGAACTCCATCGACCAGGTGCGCCGCACCGCGTCGAGGTCGTAGCCCCCGCCACCCATCGCGATCCAGGGGTATGGCCGCCCGGCGAACCAGCGCACGACCTCCTCGCGCGCGTGCGTCGAGATCTGGAGATGTGTGAGCGGATCGAGGAAGTGCGGGTCGATCCCCTGCTGGGTCACGAGCACGTCGGGATGGAAACGCTCGACGAGCGAGGGAACGACCTCGGTGAACGCGCGCACGTAGGCCGGGTCGTCGGTGTACGGCGGCAGGGCGACGTTGATGCTGTAGCCCGCGCCTTTGCCCGCACCGCGCTCGTCGGCGAAGCCGGTCCCCGGGAAGAGATACCGGCCGTTCTCGTGCAGAGAGATCGTGAGGACCTGGTCGGTCTCGTAGAACGCGGCCTGCACGCCGTCGCCGTGGTGGGCGTCGATGTCCACGTACGCGACCTTCATTCCGCGGTCGGCGAGAAGGCCGCAGACGATCGCCGGATCGTTGTAGATGCAGAAGCCGGACGCGCGGTCACGCATCGCGTGATGGAGCCCGCCGGCGCCGTTGAACGCGACGCGCGCCCGGCCCCCGATGACCTCCTCCATCGCGGTCAGCGAGGCACCGGTCGTGAGGAGCGACGCCTCATGCATGCCCGCGAAGGGCGGCGTGTCCCCGCGCGTGGCAAGGCCCCACGCCGAGTAGTCGCCGTCCGGGTCAGCAGACGCCCGCGTGACCGCGTCGACGTAGGCCGGGTCATGGACTCGCTCGAGCTCGGCGCGGGTCGCCTCGCGCGGCCGCAGCACGCGCCCGGCGGGAGTCGCGAACGCGCCGAGACGCTCGAGCGTGTCGTGCACGCCGATCAGGCGACGGGGCTTGAGCGGGTGGTCGGCCCGGTAGACGTGCGCAGCGAGCCGCGGATCCCAGACGAAGCCGGCGCCCGTCGCGATGCTCACGTCTTCCGGGCGCGCTCGAGGGTCAGGAAGCTGAAGGCATAGGGGTGACGCTCGTCCGCGGGATGCGGCGTGTTCTCGCGCACGATCCAGTCAGAGCCGTTGAAGTCGAAGTACGTATCGCCGCCGACGTCGGCGTCGACCTGGGTGAGGTAGATGCGATCGGCCATCGGTAGGAACTGACGGAACACCTCGGCACCGCCGAACACGATCACCTCGGGCACATCGCCGGCGAGCCGGAGCGCCTCCGCGGGGGTGTGCGCGACGAGGACGCCCTCGGCGTGGAACGCGGCATCGCGCGTGAGGACGATGCTCGTGCGATCGGGCAGCGGACGGCCGATCGATTCGAAGGTCCGGCGGCCCATGATGAGCGGCTTCCCGACGGTGAGCGCGCGAACGTGCCGCATGTCGTCGGGGAGCCGCCAGGGAAGACCGCCCGCGCGACCGATGACCTTCTTGCGGTCCACGGCGACGACGAACGAGATGCGGCTCACACCGCCATCTTCGCTTTGATCGGCGGGTGGTGCTGGTACTGCTCGAGGTGCGCGAAGCCGTCGAGCAAGGGGCCCGCGCTCTCGCCGCGCCCGACTCGCGCGAGGATGTCTCGGTAGCGCGCGACCGCGTCGTCGACGCCGCGCACGCCGGGGTCGAGCCAGAGCGACGGTGACGGGAACGGCTCGCGCCCGAGCTGCTCGCGGGCCGCCTCGAGATGGTCGAGATAGACATGGGCGTCCGCGAGGACGTGCACGAACTCATCGGCCTCGAGGTCGACCTCGCGCGCGACGAGGTGCAGGAGCACCGCGTACTGGGCCATGTTGAACGGCACACCGAGGACGAGGTCCGCCGAGCGCTGGTACATGAGCAGCGAGAGCCGGGATCCGGCCACGAAGAACTGGAAGAGCGCGTGGCAGGCGGGGAGCGAGGTCGCGTCGATCTCACCGGGGTTCCAGGCGGTGACGATCATCCGCCGGCTCGCCGGCTGCTCGCGGATCGTGCGGATCACGTCGCGGAGCTGGTCGATGTGCCGTCCGTCCGGCGCGATCCAGTCGCGCCACTGCTGCCCGTAGTTGCGCCCCGCGTCGCCCGCGAACCGCGCGCGCTCGCGCCAGTAGTCGGCGAACGCGTTGCCGTCCCAGATGTGCACGCCGAGCGCGTTCAGCTCGCGCACATCGGAGCTGCCCGCCAGGAACCAGAGGAGCTCGGCGACCACCGAACGGAAGGCGAGTCGCTTCGTCGTCACCGCGGGGAAGCCCTCGGACATGCGGAAGCGCATGAGCTCACCGAAGACCGCGCGGGTGCCGACACCGGTCCGGTCGCGGCGCTCGTCGCCTTCCTCGAGCGCCTTGCGGAGGATCGCAAGGTACTGCCGCATCGGCTAGGACTTGACCCGGCGGTACACGCGTCCGCCCGAGCGAAGCCAGCGCACCGACCCTGAGCGGTCGCGCAGGATCTCGCCCTTCGTGTCCTTCAGCGGCCCCTCGAGGCAGACGAAGCGGTCCTCCGCGAGGAACGCGACCGGCGACGGCGGCGGGTCGGTCGGAGCCGGCTTGATCCCAAGCAAGTTGTGATACGTGGAGCGAACGATGAGGTCGCCGTTGGTCCCCGGGCGAAGCTCGAGGTCGGCGAGCGCGGCGGTGTACCGGCCGACGAGCTCCTTCCGGCGCGCCGCGGGGATCGAGACGTGCTCGGCTTCCTCCTCGTGCACGCCGAGGAAGGTCCGCTGCGCCCACTTCGTGATCTCCGCGTGGAGCAGCGCGCCGCGGCCGGAGTTCGCCTGCACCGCGATCGCGAAGCGCCGCTCCGGAGCGAGCATGAGGATCCCCTGCTGCCCGACCGCCGATCCGCCGTGGTACTGGAACGTCACGTTTCCGATGTCGCGGAGGAACCAGGCGACGCCGACGCCGCGGTCGTTGTCGGCCGGCGCCAGACGCGTACGCATGAGCTCGAGCGATCCGGTGGAGAGGAGGCGCGCCCCGTTCGGGGCCCGCCCGTCGCCGAGGTGGAAGCGCGCGTAGTCGAGCAGCTCCCTGACGCTCGACACGACCCCGCCCACCGGGGTCGCGGCGCGCGGGAACGCCCACGGGCGGGCCACCCGGGGCTGCTCGTCCACGATCACGTGGCCCGCGGCTACCCGGTGGGTGATGGCGTCGTCGGCGTTGAATCCGCTCTTCGTCATGCCGAGCGGAAGGAAGAGGAGCTCCCGCACGGCCGCCTCATAGGTCTTGCCCGTGACGACCTCGATGAGCCGGCCGAGGACCGCGAAGCCCGAGTTCGAGTAGTGCCAGATCTCGCCGAGGGGCGTGAGCTGCTCGAGCTCGGCCATCGCCGTGACGTATCGCGCGAGCGCGTCGTCGCCCCTCCCGAAATCCGTGAACGAATCGCCGAGCCATCCTCCGGTGTGGGTGACGAGGTGGCGAAGGGTCGCGCGCGACGCGGCGTCCTCGTCGCGCAGCCGGAACTCCGGAAGGTACCGGCGCACCGGCGCGTCGAGATCGAGGGCGTCTCGCTCGACGAGCCGCATGACGACCGTCGCGGTGATCGTCTTCGTGATCGACGCGATCTGAAAGAGCGTGTCGGCATCGACCGGAAGCGGATGCTCGAGGTTCGTGACGCCGTAGGCCGCGATGTCCTCGTCGCCGTCGTGGAGGATGCCGATCGCGACTCCGGGTACGTGGTGGCGGGACATCCCTTCCCGCACCAGGTCTTCGAGCTCCGGCCGCACGCGCGCAATTCTGCGCGCGTAGCGCTAGCCCGGCGTGACCCCCGCGACGAAGAAGCAGCCGTCATGGAACGAGACCTGCCGCACCTTGAACGGCATCGCGTCGCCGAACGCCGCTGTCCCGTTCTCGGCGACGCCCTTCACGATGTCCATGAGCCCGGGCGGCAGCGGGTCGGCCGAGATGCGCGAGACGCGGAGTGAGAACTTGTCGCCGACGGGGCCGGCCACGATATCCGCGCTCGCGTCGACGGTGAGGACCTGCGTCTGTGCCCGCGCCGTGCCGTGGATGCCGGCCTGGTCGATCTTGATCTTTGTGTTCGAGAGGGTCACCCCCTGGCCGGTCGGAGCGGTGGTCGTCATGGCCTGGTTGAGCTCACCCTCGGTGTAGACGACGGAGACCGGCGCGGCCCGGTTCGTCACCGAAAAGGCGCGCACCGCGTCGAGCCGCGCGCCGACGTCGCCCGAGGCGAACACACGCCCCGGCGCGCTCGCCGCGCACAGGCTGTTCACCACGACGGCATCCTCGAACGCAGACAGCACGGCGGGCGGTCCGGCGCTGAGGGTGAGACCGGTGCGGACCTGATCGGCCGCTTTGAAGGGACGCGACAGCGACTGTCCGGCGTTGCGAGCATTTCCGCCGAACACCTCGACGGTGAGGACCGGCGCGCCCGCGGTCGGAGTGGTCAGGAAGAAGCCCCACCGGCCCGGCGTGGGGTCGCGGATGACGATCTTGTTCGGCGTCGCGACGCACCCGAAGATCTCGGCCTTCGTCCCGAACGGCCCGCACGCGGCGCCGCTCGGTGAGATCGCCAGGAAGCTCAGGCCGGCGCTCGAGGTCACCTCGATCCGCGGCGATGCCGGGATCGGCGTCGCGCTCGCCGGCGCCTGCGCGCCCTCGGCGATCGTCACCTGGGTTCCCGCGGCCACCGTGACGGTGCCGCCGGCGTTCGCGGTGACCTGCAGCGTCCCGTCATCCACCTGGTACGTCGTCTGGGTGCCGCCGGCAGGAAGCTGCTGGACGAGCGTCAGGAACGCGGTGCCGCGCACGACGGCGGTCGTGCTCGGGGTCTTCACCTCGTAACGCGAGTCCGGGGTCTTGAGCTTTTGCACCGCCGACCAGCTCCGGCCGAGGGTCTGCTCGACGCTGGCCTGGATCCCGTCGCCGGGGACGCGGTTCAGCGCGAGGACCTTCACCTGCGATCCGGGGTCGACCGAGAGTGACGACCCGTCGAAGAAGGTCAGCACCGCGCGCCCATCGGTGTTCGCGCGCACGAGATCGCCGCTCTTGTAGACCTCGCCATCGAGCGCGGGCGCGAAGGTTCCACCGGAACGCGACCCGTCGATCGCGGTGTTGAGGATCGCGAGCGTCGCGGCGTTCGCCGCGGAAACGACCGCTCCGGCGCGCGGGACATAGAGGAACGCGGCGACGGCGCCGATGACGATCACGAGGACGAGGAGCTTTCTCACGCGACCCTTCTCGATTCGCGAGGCTAGCAGAGGACCAACCGAGCGAACGGTCGCAGGCGGGTCTCAGGCCTCGCGCTTCTCCCAGTCCTCGCGCAGCACCTCGCCAAGCCAGCGGTCATGCCACTTTCCCGCACTGAAGTTCTGCTCGCGACGCACGCCGACGGTCCGGTAGCCGTTACGTTCGAGCGCCTTCCGGCTCGCGACGTTCTCCACGTCGACCTCGGTCATGAGCTTGTGCAGGTTGAGCTCGCGAAAGGCGTACCGGGTGCGAAGGCGCATCGCTTCGGTCGCGTAGCCCTTATGCCAGCAGTCCTTCTCGCCGATCATCGTGCCCGTCGTTCCATTCGCGTCGAGCCAGCTGATGCGGTGGATACCGGTCGCGCCGATCGCCTTCCCTTCCGCGTCGATCATCCACCACACGTCGTCCTTCGACTCGCCGATCCTCTTGAGGAACTCCTCCTCCTGATAGAGCGCGACGGCCGTGTGCCGACCCAGATGGCGCGTGACCTCGGTGTCGGCGAACCAGCGCACGAAATGCTCCGCGTCATCGGCCCGTCCGGGCCGGAGCGTCACCTTCTCACCCGCAAGCAACGGCCCGAACATGGAAGCGGCCAGAATAGCCGCAGATCCAGGGAGGTCGCGCGCATTGGAGCTCACGTTTCTCGGCGGCGCGACCACGGTGACCGGCTCGCAATACCTGCTCGACATCGGCACCGCACGCGTCCTCGTCGATTGCGGCATGTTCCAGGGAAGCCCGAACGAGACCGAACGCAATCGCATCGCGTTCGCGTACGAACCGCGCGAGATCGATGCGTTGCTGTTGACGCACGCGCATCTGGATCACTGCGGCCTCATCCCGCACCTCGTCGCCTCCGGGTTTCGCGGGCCGATCTTCGCGACGGCCGGGACGAACGAGCTCACGGGGATCGTCCTCATGGACGCCGCGAAGCTCCAGACCGAGTTCGCGAAGCGCAAGCGGCGCGAACGGCGGCGCCATGCGCCTGGAGGGCAGCCGGCGGGCAACGTCGAGGCGGATCTCCGCGCGCAGGGCCCGGTCGTGAAGACCGAGATCGAGGAGCCGCTCTACACGGAAGCGGACGTAGTCGCGGCGATGGGGCACTTCAGGCAGGTGAGCTACGGCGCGCAGGTCGACGTCGCGCGCGGGATGACCGCGCGTTTCCATGACGCAGGCCACATCCTCGGCTCCGCCATCATCGAGATCCACGCCGGCGGTCGAACGATCGTGTGCTCGGGCGACCTCGGTCGTCAGCACTCCCCGATCGTCCGCGACCCGACCGTGCTCGGCGACGCCGACTACGTCCTGATCGAATCGACGTACGGCGGGCGCGAGCACGAGCCCGAGGCGAAGGCGATCGAGATCCTCGCGGAGACGGTGAACGCGGTGAACGACGCGGGCGGGGTGCTGCTCGTTCCCTCGTTCGCGATCGGCCGGACGCAGGACATGATCTGGGAGCTCGACCAGCTGGTCGCGGCGAAGCGCATTCCCCAGCTCCCGCTGTATCTCGACTCGCCGATGGCCTCGAAGGCCACGGACATCTACCGGCGCCACCCGGAGTGCTTCGATGACGAGATGCGCGCGCTCCTCGCGACAAAGGAGGATCCGCTCGACTATCCCGGCGCGAAGATCACGAACGACCCGGACGAGTCGCGCGCGATCAAGGACGCGCCGCGGCCGTACATGATCGTGGCGTCGAATGGGATGCTCACCGGCGGTCGCGTGCTCGCCCACCTCCGCGACCTCATCGACGATCCGAACGCGACGCTCCTCTTCGTCGGGTATCAGGGCGAGGGCACGCTCGGCGCGTACCTCCAGGCGGGCACAAAACGGGCGGTCATCGACGGAGTCGAGCGCGACGTGCGCTGCCGGGTGCGTTCGATCGACGGTTTCTCGGCGCACGCCGACGAGCCGGGCCTTCTCGGCTGGATCGGCGCGTTCGCGAAGGGCAGGCGTGCCGGCGACGCGGGGTTCCCCCGGCAGGTGTTCATCGTCCACGGCGATCCCGACGCCGAGCACGCGCTCGAGCCAAAGGTCCGCGCGCTCGGATTCGCGACGAAGATCCCGACCTGGCGGGAGCGGGTGACGCTCGACTAGAGAGGAGCTCCATCTCGCGCAGGATCCCGAGCTCGCGCCAGGTGAGCCCGACGGTCCGGAGATAGAAGGTGGCCTCGTCGAGCGCGGACGAGCCGATCGCGGCCGCGCCGTCGGATTTCGCTCGGCGAAGCGCCGCCTCGGCGCGAGCGCGGATCTTGCGCGCGAGCTCGCGGGACGCCCCGTCGCGCTCGGCGGCGCGGCCGAGCCACGCCGCGACCTCGGGCAGGTAGTAGGCGAAGCCCTCGCCGCCGTGCGCTCCGATGTCGCGCACCAGCCCGACGGCGCGCGAGGCGCCGCCGCCGCGAACGACCGACTCACGCCAGTACGCCGCGTGGACGGCCGCTCCGAGCGCCCAGTGCCCCAGGCCACGCGTCTCGAACTCTTTCGCGGCTTCGTCGAGCATGCGCACGCCCGTCCGCGGGTCGCCTTTCTGCGCTCGGACGATGGCGCGCACGTCGTTGCGGAACTGCTCGTCCTCGGGAAAGCCCTGCGGCGCGCGGGTGAGGATGCGGTCGGCGACCTCCGCCTCGCCGCGCAGGAGCGCGAGGTGTGCGTGATCCTCCGGCGCGCCGGTCGCGCTCTGCCGCGCGAGCCGATCGCCGTCGGCGATCTCGCCCCGTTCCATGCGCGCGCGCGCGAGGCAGAGGCAGGTGTACCGCCAGACGGACGAGCCGTACGCGCGCAGGCCCGCTTCGGCCTTCGTGAACTGGTCGACCGCCTGATCGATCCGCCCGGCCATCCAATCGACGAAGCCGAGCGTGTAGATGGCCCAGGCCGTCTCCCAGGGATCGCCGACACGGGCCGCGTTGCGCGCGGTCGCGTCGGCGGCGGTCGCCGCGTCGATGTAGTCCCCCGAGTGCGAGAGGAGGTGCGCGAGCTGACGCGAGACGCGCGTCGCGACGAGGTCGCGCGAGCGGCCTTTCGGCGCCGTCTGCAGCGCGTCTTCGCTCCGCCGCGCCCGGACCAATGCCTCGGTGACCTCGTTCTGCGCGGTGAGCACGATCGACGAGCCGAGATGCAGCTCGGCCATGAGGAACGGGTCGGACGCGGCGTTGCGCAGGGCGAGCTTCTCGAGGCGCGGCGAGTCGGGTCTCCGGACGAGGTAGTAGGAAAGGTGGAGGAGATCGACGGCGACCCGCGCTTCGAGCAGCGGATCGCGGATCTGCGGAAGGACCTCGTTGAGCTCGGCCCAGGCGAGGTCGAAGGACTCGAAATACTTCAGACAGCGGGCGCGGAGCACGCGGCGCTCGAGGCTCTGGCGGCCGCTCGAAAGGCTCGGAAGGAGGCGCTCCGCGTCCGCGCGCGAAAGCGGCGCCAGGGCCTGCTCCCGCAACGAGCTCATCGCGTATGTATTACGCCATGACTAGTAGTTTCCCGCTAGCGGTTCGGCGGGAAGAGGGCGGCGACCTCGCTCGTGTGTCCGTGCGCGTGGTCGGCTTGATAGGTCGCGAAGTGGCCGGCATCGACCTGCCCCCAGGCGCTGTGCGTGCCCGCGCGCGCGGCCGCGCCGGGCCGCTGGAGCAGCTGGACGATCTGTGCGTGGGCGGCCGAGAGGCGTTTGGAGAGCTCCATGGGTTCGCGGTCGTTGTTCCGGCGCTCCAGCTGCAGCGCGTCCTGGTCGTACGAGCCCAGGCGCGGGTTGTCCTCGACCTGGCACCGCTGCACACGGTCCGCGAAGATCTCGGCCGAGTCGGCCACGTGGCCGATGACCTCGAGCGCGGTCCAGTCGCCGATCTTGGTGGACCGCAGGCGCGCGGCCGGCACGGTGCGCACGATCCGGGCGATCGTCGCCGCATCATCGGCGAGCAAGAACGCCTTGTCCTCGTCGTAGCGCAGCCGCTCGGTCACGCCGGATATGGTGCGCGCGGGACGAGCTTTCCGCGACCGGGGGGCCCAGCGAGCTTGCCTCGCTCGAAAACGATCTCGCCGCGCGAGAGGACGGTCTCGGGCCAACCGGTCACCTCCCAGCCCTCGTACGGGTCGTAGTCGCACGCCGAGTGCATGTCGGTCGCGCGGATGGTCCGACGGGCATCCGGGTCGAACACGACCACGTCGCCGTCGGAGCCCAGGGCGAGCGCACCCTTCCGCGGGTACATCCCTCCGACGCGCGCCGGCCCCGCGGCCAGCACCTCGACCATGCGCGTGATCGTGAGGCGGCCTCCGCGGACGCCCTCCGAGTAGAGCATCGGAAGCAGCGTCTCGAGGTTCGCGACACCCGGCGGGATGCGGTCGAAGGAAAGGCCCGGCGCGAGCTTCGCCGCGCGCGGGTGCGGGATGTGATCGGTCCCGACCGTGTCCAGAGTCCCCTCGGCGAGGGCGGCCCACACCGCCGCCACGTCCTCGCCGTCGCGAAGCGGCGGCTGCCCCACCCAAAGGGCGGCATCCGGTCGGGAGAACCGCTCGCGCGTGAGATACAGGTAGAGCGGCCGCGTCTCCCCGAACACGCGCGCGTGACGCTTCCCCTCGCGCAGCGCCGCGAGCGCCCGTCGCGAGGAGAGGTGAACGAGATACATCGCCGCGCCGGTGCTCGTCGCGAGCGCGACCGCCTCGCGCACCGCGGTCTCCTCGGCCTCGACGGGACGGCTCTCCGGGAAATGCAGGACGCTCGTGCGTCCCGCGGCGTGCAGCTCCGCGGTTCGCGCCGCGACGATCGCGTGGTCCTCGGCGTGGACGGCCACGAGGGCTCCCGCCTCCGCGGCCGCGCGCAGCAGCGCCCGGTAGTCGTCGCGGCGCTCGACGTATCGGGGGCTGACCATGAACACCTTGAGCCCGGCGTGGCCCTCGCGCACGAGCGCCGGAAGCTCGGCCATCGCCGCCTCGCTCGGATCGGTCGCCACGACGTGGAACGCGAAGTCGGCGAGCGACCGCGACGCATCCCGTAGACCCCGCTCGATCCCGCGGCGCAGCGACCCTTCCTCCTGGTAGACCATCGACACGACGGTCGTCACGCCTCCGGCGATCGCGGCGCGCGTGCCGCGCTCGAAATCGTCGAGCGGCGTCCACGTGGGCGTTGAAGCGAGATGCGTGTGCAGGTCGACGCAGCCGGGCAGCACGAGCCTTCCCGTGGCGTCGATCACCTTCGCGGCGTCGCCGATCGTCCCAATGCCGGCGATGCGTCCGTCCTGGATCGCGAGGTCCGCGCGGCGCTCTCCCTCCGGCGTCACGAGCGTGCCGCCGCGGATCGCGACGTCGGTCAGTCGCCGTCCTCTTCGAGGCGCGAGAGCCGGTCGGCCTCGTCCTGGGCGGCGAGCGCGTCGATCATCTCGTCGATCTCGCCATCCATGCGCCGCTCGCCATGGCCTTCGCCTTGTTCTTGAGCTGGCTGCGCTCGTCCTGGCACGTCACCACCTCGCCGGTGGGCAGGTGCGTGATGCGCACCGCGGAGTCGGTCGTGTTCACGCCCTGCCCGCCGTGGCCGCCCGCGCGGTAGACGTCGATCTTCAGGTCCTCGTCGTTGATCACGAGATCGGTCTCTTCGGCTTCAGGCAGCACGGCGACGGTCGCGGTGGAGGTGTGGATGCGCCCCTGCGCCTCGGTCGCCGGCACGCGCTGCACGCGATGGACGCCCGATTCGAACTTCAGCTTCGAGTACGCGCCCTTTCCGGCGACGCGAAAGATGACCTCCTTGAAGCCGCCCTTCTCGGACAGGCTCTGCGAGAGGATCTCGGTCCGCCACCGGTGACGCTCGGCGTACCGCGAGTACATGCGGTACAGGTCGAGGGCGAAGAGGGCGGCCTCTTCCCCGCCCTCACCGGCACGGATCTCCACGATGACGTTCTTCTCGTCGAGCGGATCGCGCGGCACGAGCTGCGAGCGCAGCCGCGCGCCGAGCTCGGCGAGCCGCTCGTTGGACTCCGCGAGCTCCTCGCGGGCGAGGTCGCGAAGATCCGCGTCGTCGCCGTCGACGAGGTCGCGCGCTTCCGCGGCGCGCCGCTCGGCGTCGCGGAGCGCCCGGACGGTGTCGACGACCGGCTCGAGCGCCGCGAGCTCCTGGCCGACGCTCTTGATGCGCGACGGATCGGCGGTCGTAGCGGGATCGGCGAGCTTCCGGCCGAGCTCGTCGAAGCGCTCCTCGACCTTGCTGAGCCGCTTGCGCAGGCCCGGTGTCAGCGTCATGCGGCGGCCTCCGCCTCACGGTCTCCGGCGAGCGCTTCCTCGAGCGACGCGACCGCGACCTCGATCATCCGCGAATCGGGCCGCCGGGTGGTGATGCGCTGAAGGAGGAGGCCCGGAGCGACAAGGATCCGCATGAGGGGATTCCTCTCGTGCGCCGCGCCAAAACGCAGCACCTCGTACGAGATCGAGGCGACCGGAAGGACGAGCAGCAGGCGCACGACGAGGTCCGCGATCGGGTTCACCCGCGGGATGAACGCGAAGACCACGATCGAGACGAAGACGACGAAAAGGAGGAACGCCGTGCCGCAGCGCGGGTGGGCCGTCGGGTACGGCTCGATGCGCTCGGGCGTGAGCGGATCGCCGTGCTCGAAGGCGTGGATCGTCATGTGCTCGGCGCCGTGGTAGGCGAAGACGCGCCGGACGTCCGGCATGAACGAGATGGCCACCAGGTAGCCCACGAGAAGCACGAGCCGGAGCAGCCCTTCGGCGACGTTGAGCGCGAGCGAGCTCGGCGCCGCGTCACGGACCAGGCTCGTGGCGAGATAGGGCACTCCGATGAAGAGCCCGAGGGCCGCGACGAGCGCGACGCCGAGGACGAGCGCGTTCCCGCCCTTTCCGAGGCCTTCGTGCGCGCCCTGGAGCTGCACGTCGGCCGAGCGCATGAGCATGCGCAGGCCGTAGTCGAGCGACTCCCAGAGCACGACGATGCCGCGCACGAACGGCGCGCGCGCGATCCGCGAGCGCTGGAGCGGGGAGCTGAGTGACTCGCGGTAGCGGTAGATGTCGCCGTCCGGCAGCCGACACGCGAGCCCGATGGTCTTACGGCCGCGGATCATGACGCCTTCGATGACGGCCTGGCCGCCGTATGTCGTCGGCGGAGCCTTGATCTCGCGACCGGAGGGCGTGGTCGACCGCACCTAACGGTGCGGAGCGGCCTCCGCGGGCGCGGACGCCGCTGGCTGCTTCGCGTACCGCTTCGTGAAGCGCTCGACGCGGCCCTGCACATCCAGGATGTGCTGGGTGCCCGTGTAGAACGGATGGCAGCCGGCGCACACCTCCACGTGGAGCTCAGGCTTTGTGGAGCCGATCGCGTACGAGCGGCCGCAGGCGCAGACGATCTTCGCTTGCATGTACTTGGGGTGGATCTTTTCCTTCATGGTCTTTCCTTTAGCTCGCGACGACGGAAACCCGTCGGCGGTCGTCGCGGGCGGGCTTGAACTCGACGGTCCCGGCGATGAGCGCGAACAGCGTGTGGTCCTTGCCGACGCCGACGTTGTTCCCGGGCAGCACCTTGGTGCCGCGCTGACGGACGATGATCGTGCCGGCGTCGACGCGCGCTCCCGCGTATTCCTTCACGCCGAGCCGCTGGCCGGCGCTGTCTCGTCCGTTGCGGGTAGAGCCCGCACCCTTCTTATGTGCCATTCCTATGCCTCGATCTTCGTGATCTTGAGGATCGTCTCATCCTGACGGTGGCCGCGCGTCTTCCGCGAGCGCGTCTTGTTCTTGTACTTGAACACGCGGATCTTCTCGCCTCTTCCGTGGCGGACGATCTCCGCGGTCACCCGCGCGTCGCTGACGAACGGCGTCCCCGCCCGGACGCGGACACCGTCGGCGACGAGCAGGACCTGATCGAAGGTCACCTTCGCCCCGGCGTCGCCCGCGCGGCGATCGACGGTGATCTGGCTGCCCTCTTCGACCCGGTAGCTCTTCGAACCGTTCCGGACGACCGCGTACACGGATTGACGCTCCCCGAACAGAAAAAGTCGCCGCGCGGCGTGCGCGACGTGATGAAAAGTATAAAGGATGACGACAGCGGACGGCCGTCTTTCGGACGGCCGTCCGCTGTCACTCGCTAGGCGGGTGCGGGCGCGCGAATGGCCTCAGGGGTCGAAGCGAGACGCATCGAGAACGTGGCGATCGCGAGAAGTACTGAGAGACCCATGATCGGCGCGGTGAACGCGACCGGGTGGGCGAAGGGCCCGGCGCCCGCGCTCGAGCCGACGGTGAGCAGGACGGCGATGAATGAGGCCGCGCCGACGTTCAGCCCCCAGAAGATCACGTGGTCGGCCCACGGCCAGATGCGCCGAGCGCTGACCGCGCTCAGGATGACGGCGAAGAGAACGTTCGTCAGGAGACCCACGAAGTACGTGTGGCTGAGGGCTGTGAACAGCCCCGGGCCGGGGCCCTTCGACGGGTCGTTCCCCGCGGCGATGAACTGTTGGGTCAGCACGATCGTGAGGACGAGCGCGAGGATCAGGAATGGGATCGCGATCGCGGCATGCCGGATGCCGCTCGCTTGGCCCCACGGCGCGCGTACGACGTGGGATCCCAGCCGGACCACGACGATGATGACCCCGATCGTTTGCAGGAGACTCCCGAGCATCAGGCCCGGAGTCAGCGTGA
>VBFI01000109.1 GCA_005889275.1 Chloroflexota bacterium
CTTCCCGTCCGGGCCGAAGACGATTCGGTGAAGGTGCTGTCCGCGAAGGGTGCCGAAGACGAACGAGCCACGGAGCGGTCCTGGTCGCGTCAGGAAGGTCGCGCCCGACGGCGCCCACGTCTCGACGCCGCCGCTCTCGACGAGCGGATCGCGGAAGCGGCCGTCGCCGGCGATGCCGCGGACGGTCGGCCAGCCGTAGTTCGCGCCCGCGACGATGAGGTTGACCTCGTCATGGCAGCAGTCCGGAAAGAGGTTGGATGGTCCGTGCTCGGTCGCGTAGAGGGCGCCGGTGTCGGGTTGCCACGCGATGCCCTCCACGTTGCGGTGGCCGAGCGACCAGACCGGCGACCCGGCGAACGGATTGTCCGCGGGGATGCTGCCGTCCTTGTTTATCCGGAGCGTCTTCCCGGCCGGCGTCGCGGTGCTCTGCGCGTTCGCGCCGTTCTCGGCATCGCCGGTCGTGACGTAGAGCTTTCCATCGGGCCCGAATCGCAGACGCCCGCCGTCGTGCGAGTCGCTCCCGGGGATGCCGTCGAGGAGCACGGTCTCCTCGGTCCCGCGGCCCGCCTGATCGCGCATCCGCACCACGCGGTTGCGCGTCCCGCCGCTCGCCGCGTAGCTGTAGTAGAGGTAGACGAACCCGTTCTGCGCGAACGAGGGATCGAGCGCGATGCCGAGCAGGCCCTTTTCGGTTCCCGGCCGCTGCGCCACGGGAAGCGTCGCCCAGGGGTCCGCGCGCAGCCCGCCGCCCTGGCCGAGCTGAATGACGCGAACTCGCCCGGGCCGCTCGGTGACGAAGAGCCGGCCGTCCGGGGCAAGGTCCATCGCCCAGGGCGCCACCAGCCCGCCGGCGATGAGCTGCACGTTCTCGACGACCGCCGCGCCCGCGCGCGGGCTCGGCGTGGGACTCGGGCTCGCGCCCGAGGGCGGAGGGGTGGTTGGGATCGCGAGGATCGTCGTCTGGGGCGCGGAGGTCGCACGGGATGGCGGCGCCGCGCAGCCGGCGAGGAGCGCGGCCGCGAGGACCGTCGCGAGCCGCGTCATACCCGCGCGGCGCGCCACTCCGCGAGCTCCGCCGCCGGCATCGGCGGCGCGATGAAGTATCCCTGCGCACCCGCGAAGCCCATCCCGGCGAGGAGATCCCATGTCGTCTGATCCTCGACGCCGACCGCCATCGGGGTGAGCCCACGCTCGCGCGCCGCAGCAACGACCGTCCGGACGAACTCCATCGCGCGATGGTCGCGGCCCATCTTCGCGATCAGCCCCCGCCCGACCTTCACGATGTCGGCGGGGATCGACTCCAGGATGTGCGCGTCGTCCTCTCCCGCATCGTCGATCGTCACGCGGATGTTCCGCGCGCGCATGAGCTCGAGCGTCCCGACCGGCGGCTCCGGATCACGCGCGAGAGCGCGCGCGGCCGTCTCGGCGTTGAGCTGCTCACCGCCGCCCGCGACCTTGAGGGTCAGCTCGAGGAACCGAGCGAAGTGCGCATCGTGGAGGTTCTCGATCGAGAGATTCACCGCGACGGTGACCCCGAGGCCGTCCCGCCGCCACACGTTCGACTGGAGGAGCGCCTCGCGGAGCACCCAGAAGGTGAGCTGCCTGATGAGGCCGGTCGCCTCGGCGTCGGCGACGAATTCGAGCGGCGAGACAAGACCCCGCTCGCGATGCTTCCAGCGGACGAGCGCCTCGACGCCCAGCAGCTCCCGCGTGGGCACGCCGACCATCGGCTGGTAATGGAGCACGAGCTCGTTCTCGGTGATCGCGCGCTCGAGCTCGAAGCGCCTCACTCCTCGCCGTTCCACAGCGTCGCGCTCGCTGGCGCGACGAGCCCGAGGTGTTCGTACGCCCGCGGCGTCGCGACACGGCCGCGCGGCGTCCGCTTGAGGTAGCCCTGCTGCATGAGGTACGGCTCCCACATCTCCTCGATCGTGTCGGGGTCCTCGCTCACCGCCGCCGCGAGCGTCTCGAGGCCGACCGGTCCGCCACCGAACTTCTCGGCGATCGCGCGCAGCAGGGCACGGTCGTCCTTGTCGAGACCGGCGTCGTCCACCTCGAGGGCCGCGAGCGCTTGGCGTGCGACCGCGAGCGTGACCCTGCCGTCGTGCTGGACCTGCGCGTAGTCGCGGACGCGCTTGAGCCACCGGTTCGCGATCCGCGGCGTGCCGCGGGCGCGTCTTGCGATCTCGTGGGCGGCCGCGGCCTCGATCTCGACCTTGAGGATCCGCGCCGAGCGGCTGACGACCCGTTCGAGCGCGTCCGTCTTGAACGGGTCGAGGCGATACGTCGCGCCGAACCGGTCGCGAAGCGGCGCGGACAGCCTGCCCTGCCGGGTCGTGGCGCCGATGAGCGTGAACTTCGGAAGCGGGAGCCGCAGCGTGCGCGCGCCGGGGCCCTTGCCGAGGACGATGTCGAGGTGGAACTCCTCCATCGCGGGGTAGAGCACCTCTTCGACGACGCGCGGCAGTCGGTGGATCTCGTCGACGAAGAGCACCGACCCGTTCTCGAGGCTCGTGAGGATCGCCGCGAGGTCCGCGGCGCGCTCGATCGCGGGGCCGCTCGTGACCCGGATGGGGACCGCGAGCTCGCGCGCGATCACGTAGGCGAGCGACGTCTTCCCGACGCCGGGCGGGCCGTAGAGCGCGACGTGCTCGAGCGGATCCCCGCGCGACTTCGCCGCGCCGATGAGGATGCGCAGCTGCTCCTTGACCGTGTCCTGGTTGATGTACTCGTCGTCGGTGAGTCGCTGCGGCCGGAGCGACGCTTCGAGAGAGCGCTCCTCGCCGGGGATCGCCACGGGGCTCGCGTCGCGCGTCCTGGTCACCGGTTGCCCATCTCGGGGAGGTCGGGCCAGCCGCGCACGATCGCCGCGATCCGGCCCGCCGCGTCGCCCTGCGGCAGGAGCTCGGCGTCCGCGCGCGCACGCGGCTTGAGCTCGACCTTGTCCTCCTTGAGCGTCCGCTTGCTCACGGTGACCCGGAGCGGGATCCCGATGAGGTCCGCGTCCGCGAACTTCACGCCGGCGCTCTCGTCACGGTCGTCGTAGAGCACCTCGACGTGCTCGCGCTCGAGCGCCGCGACGAGCGCCTCGGACTTCGCCCGTACGTCCGGGTCGCTCGACGGGAGCGCGATGAGGTGGACGTGGAACGGCGCGACCGAGGGCGGCCAGATGATCCCCCTCTCGTCGTGATGCGTCTCGATGATCGTCTGCACCGAGCGGCCGATGCCGATCCCGTAGCTCCCGCCGACGAACGGCCTGCGCGTGCCGTCCTCGGCGAGGAACGTCGCGTCCAGCTTCGTCGAGTAATAGGTGCCGTACGCGAAGATGTTCCCGACCTCGACGCCGCGCTTGATCTCGAGGCGGCCACCGCAGCGCGGGCAGGCATCGCCTTCGCGCACGTCGTGCACGTCGACGCGCTCGCCGCCGAAGTCGCGACCGGGGACGACGTCCCGCAGATGCGTGTCTTGCTTCGGCTCATTCGCCTCACGATCGCCCGGCAGCACCACGGCGACAACCCCATCTTTCGTCCGAAGGAGCAGGGTCTTCAGGAACGCCGAGGCAGGCAGGCCGAGGGCCTTTTCGAGCGCCTCGATGCTCGTCGTTCCCGGCGTCGCGACCGGCGTCGGTGCGGGGATGGCGTCCGGCGAGCGCTGCGGGGCGATCTTGCGGGTCGCTTTCTCGAGGTTCGCGCGATAGTCGCAGTTCGTGCAGATGGCGATGCGGTCCTCCCCCACCTCGGTCAGCACCTGGAACTCGTGGGCCACGTCGCCGCCCATGGCGCCGGTGTCGGACTCGACGCTGATCGCGTCGAGCCCCATCCGGGCGAACGTGCGCGCGTACGCGCCGTGCTCCGCCTCGTAGCTCTTCTCGAGGCCGGCCTGGTCCGCGTCGAAGGTGTAGGCGTCCTTCATGACGAACTCGCGAACCCGTAGGAGCCCCGCACGGGGCCGCGCTTCGTCCCGTCCCTTCGACTGGAAGTGGTAGACGATCGCCGGCAGCTGCCGGTAGCTCTGGATCTCCTGCTTCGCGTGCAGGTGGACGAACTCCTCGTGCGTGTAGCTCACCATGAACTCTCGCCCGTTGTGGTCGGCGGTGCGGAAGGTGATCGGCTCGAGCGACTCCCACCGCCCCGTCTCCTTCCAGGGCTCGGCGGGCGTGAGGACGGGCATCTCCATCTCCTGCGCGCCGATCCGGTTCTGCTCCTCGCGGACGATCTGCTCCACTTTCTCGGCGACACGGAACCCGAGTGGCAGCCAGGTGTAGAGACCCGCGGCGAGCGGACGCGCGATCGCGGCGCGCAGCATGAGCTGCGTCCCGGGCGTCGTTGCGTCCGATGGCGCGTCGCGCAAGGTGCGGCCGAAGAGGGTCGACTGCTTCATGTCAGGAACTCCGAGGCTGAATTTGGCCCGCGCTGTGGAAGGCCGACGTCCAGCGGACGCCGGCTAGCGCGGGATCCGGTACGTGATGCCTCGGAGGGCGTACATCTCGTCCGAAGTGTACGGTCACCGCGTGATCGATGTCATCGTCGAGAAAGGCGTCGCGCGAGTGTTCGTGAGCGCGGTGTCGAGCCGCACGTAGCCGTCGTCGACCGGCCACCGCTGCTGATCGAGGTCGACCCCGAACACGAACACCGTGTCGATGAGCTGAGCGTCGCGGAAATCGTTGCCCCTGAACTCGTTCTTCGAGCGGACCGGCTCGATCCGCGTCGAGCCGGGACCGGCCGGCCTGCCCGTAAAGGTGACGCCGACGAGCTTGCCCGCGAAGCGGCAGTCGACGAACTCGGCGCGGGCCGGCGTCCAGCCGTCGAGGCGCGCGTCGTCGAACGAGCACCGCTCGAAGCGGGTTCCCTCGGGACCGATCTGGCGCAGGTCCGCACCGTCGAACTTGCACGAGGTGAACGTGCTGCGTGGCCGCGTCGTGAAGAACGGAATGAACTTCTCGTCGAGCCTCAGGCCACGGAAGTCGCAGGCGACGAAGTTCGCCACGCCGAGCTGGGACCGTTCGAAACGAGCTTTACGAAAGTCGATGTTCGCGAGGCCGGCGCGCCCGACCGAGATGACCCCACGGTTGGGGTCCTCGGGCGGCTTCTCGGTCGCCTCCGCGTCAGCCACCGCTCAGGGCCGCTCGCTCCTCTGTCCCGCGGGCACCGACCGGCCCGGTGTGAGCTGACCCTCGTGTGAGAGCTTCGGCGCCTTCTGCGAGTACGGCTCCTTGCCGTTCTCGATGAGGATCTTGTCGATCTCGGCGAGGAGCGCGTCCATGAGCTCCGATTCGGGATAGGTGCCGACGATCTTCCCCTTCCGGAAGATCGCTCCCTTCCCCACCCCGCCGGCGATGCCGACGTCGGCGTCCTTCGCCTCGCCCGGCCCGTTGACCTCGCAGCCCATCACCGCGACCTTCATCGGGGTCGGCAGCGCGCGGAGACGCTCCTCGGCCACCTTCGCGAGCGGGATGAGATCGATGTCCGCGCGCCCGCACGAGGGGCAGGCGACGAGCGTGAGACCGCGGTCGCGCAGGCCGAGGGACTTCAGGAGATCGAACGCGGCCTTGACCTCGACCACCGGATCCTCGCTAAGCGACACGCGGATGGTGTCGCCGATCCCCTCGTAGAGAAGCACGCTCATGCCTGCGGCCGAGCGGATCGAGCCCGAGAGCGCGGTGCCGGCCTCGGTGACGCCGAGGTGCAGCGGGTACGGCACCACCTTCGCAAGGCGGCGGTACGCCGCGATCATCACCGGCACGTCGAAGGCCTTCACCGAGACGACGATGTCGTCGAAGTCGAGGTCCTCCAGGATCCGGATCTCGGAAAGCGCGAGGTCGACCATCCGCTGCGCCTCGTCACGAACGTCGCCCGGCTGGCGGTCGCCGATCGAGCCGTGGTTCACGCCGATGCGGATCGGGGTGCCCTGCTCCTTCGCTCGTCTTACGACTTGACGCACCCCATCCTTGTTGTGGATGTTCCCCGGGTTGAGACGAAGCTTGTGGACCTTCGCGTCGAGCGCCATGAGCGCGAGGCGGTAGTCGAAATGGATGTCCGCGACGACGGGGAGGATGCTCCGCCGTCGCCGATCGCGGTACCGCCGACCCAAACGCGCTTGGACTTGCGCCGCGGACGGGGCGCCGGACGGTCCTCCGGGAGGTTGAAATCGACGGCGAGCGGGGCGTCCATCAACGACAAGTCTAGGGCGCTCTCCGCGCGGTCCCGAAGGCCTGGCGATAAGAGGCAGCGCGCTCAGGTCGCGGCGCGGGGCGCGGCGCCGAGGGCGAGCATCGCCGCGGTCAGCAAGACAGGGATGTTCACGATCGCGAAGAAGACCGTGCCGAAGACCCGCCCCAGCACGAGATCACCGACGAGGCCGACGATGACGAGGAGGCCGACGGCACCCACCAGGCGCACGGCGGTCCAGCGGGGCCGGGCGCGCGCCTGCGAGAGGACGATCGCGGCGAAGAGCGCGACGAAGAACGTGGTGGTGCCGCTGAACGCGCGGACGGCGTCGCCCTTCGCCTCGTAGACGACCGGGTCGCCCACGCCACCGACCGCCCAGACCGCGCCGAGGACGATCTGCAGCGCGAGCGCGAGCCACGCGAACGCGAGAGGGACCGCGCGCAGGACGACCCACGCGGTCATCGCGCGGGTCCGTCGGTCACGCGCTCGCCCCGGTATACGAGCGCAGACCCGTCTTCCAGAACCACCGGCCGAAGGCCACGGCGCCGACCGTCGCGGCGAGGATCGCGGCGACGCCGAGCCCGTCGAGCCGGCCGGAGACCGCCTGCGCGGGCACCGTGACCGCGATACCCACCGGGACGACGCTCGACATCGCGAAGCGGAGCCAGAACGGATAGATGTCGATCGGGAAGCGCGCCGCGTCCGTGAACGCCTCGTACACGACGAGCAGGTTCTCCACCCGCACGAACCAGAACGCGAGCGTCCCCAGGACGAGAAGGAGGACGTAGACCAGGACCACGCCGCAGGCGAGGGTGATGAGGAAGAGGAGTCCCGCGAGGAGATCCAGCGTCCCGAGCTTCGCGAAGCCGACCGCCACGATCCCGACGCCGAGCGCGATCTCGACGATCGCGGTGAACTTGATGCGCCGGAGGCTGACGAAGAACTGCGCGTCGAGGGGCTTCAGCAGGACGAAGTCGAGCGTCCCGAGCCGGACCTGCTCGATGAGCTGCTGCGCGCTCGGCAGGAACACCAGGTCGCCGATCCCCTGCACGATGTAGAAGACGCCGACGACCACGATCATCGCGGGGAGCGTCCATCCGTTCATCGTCTCCGTGTAGCTGAAGAGGATGAGCACCGCGCCGAGGCTGGTCGCCGTGATCACGACCTGCTGCAGGAGGTCGAAGACGAAGTTCGTCCGGTAGGCCAGCTCGAACTGCGCCTCGAGACGGGCGAAGAGCAGGACGATGCGGAGGTAGCGCCTCATGCGCCAACCGCCGTGTAGGCGCGGACCCCGAACCGCCAGACGATCCGCGAGGCGACGAACGCGATCGCCACCCAGACGGCCTGACCGCTCATGAGGACGAGCGACGTCGGCAGGTCGTGGCCTCCGCGCAGGATGTCCGTGGGTACCCCGAAGATGTACCCGAAGGGGAGCACGTAGGCGACCTGCTGCAGCACGCCGGGGAGCAGGCTGAGCGGCGCGATCTGGCCGGCGAAGATGAACGAAGTGCGGTCGAAGAGCGACGAGACGGCGTGCGTGCGGGTCGTCCAGAAGGCGCTCGATGCGATGGCCCAGCTAATGAGGAACTGGAGCGAGGCCGCGAGCAAGAGGCTCGGGATGAAGAGCGCGATCTGCCAGAGCGCGAAGTG
Source organism: Chloroflexota bacterium (assembly GCA_005889275.1). Lineage (GTDB taxonomy): Bacteria > Chloroflexota > Limnocylindria > P2-11E > P2-11E > 3-1-20CM-2-70-9. Next base: position 7,818 of record VBFI01000109.1, read on the forward strand.
GAACTGCACGCCGTACGTAATGACGATCACGGCGAGCACCGGCAGGATCCCGACGAAGGTGAAGCTCTTCCAGATGATGTTCTCGGCGATCGCGTAATGGATCGGGTCGAGCGGGCGCACCAGACGCGGCGAGAGCTGGCCCATGCGCACCTGGAGCTCGAAGTCGTACTGGTTCCACGCGGTGACGAGGTGCTGGACCACCGTGAGGATCACGTAATACGCGGCGAAGTCGGCGGGGGTGAAGCCGTTCACGCTACCGCCGCGAGCGAGCGCCACGGCGCTCCAGGCCGCGAGGAAGATGACCGGCCGCATGATCGAGAAGAGGAGGTACAGGAACATCGAGAGCCGGTACTGGGCCGCGACCTGCAGCTGCGCGAGCAGGAGCGCGCGGTAGACCCGGATCACGCGACGACCTCGGCGCCGGCGGTGAAGACCTTGTCGATGACGTCCTCGATCGGCGGGTCCTCGACGGAGATGTCCTCGATGCGGTCGCCAAGCGCGCGCACGAGCGCGGCCGTCCGTTCCGCGGCGCCCTCGCGCGGGACGTGCAGCGTGACCCTCCCGTCCTCGCTGGATGCGACCTCGCCGAAGCTCGCGAAGTCGATGCCGTCGGTGTTTCCGTCGCGCAGCGTCGCCACGAGCCGTTTGTAGGGAGCGAGCCGCTCGGCGAGGCCGGAAAGCGCGCCGTCGTAGAGGAGCTTCCCTTGATGGATGACGAGCACGCGCTTGCAGAGCGCGACGACGTCGTCCATG
>VBFI01000030.1 GCA_005889275.1 Chloroflexota bacterium
GTGAAGCCCGACCTTTTCGTGCCGATCGCGGTGGTGTCCGCGGACAAGCTCGACGCGCTGCGGCAACGCCTCGCGCTCATCGAGGGCGTGCAGGTCCAGGCGACGCGGGTGCGCAGCTATCCGACCGGTCTGGCCTCGCAGACGCTCGGGTACCTCGCGGAGGCGAGCGACGACGAGGCCAAGCTGAAGAGCGCCCGCGGCGTGCAGGCCGGCGACCTCGTCGGCAAGAAGGACACCGGGCTCGAGGCGACGCTCGACGACGAGCTGGGCGGCAGCTACGGGTTCCGTCTGGGCATCGTCGAAGCGGACGAGCGCTCCGTTGAAACTCTTGCCGAAACCGCGCCGGTCGCGGGACGGGACGTCGTGCTTTCGCTCGATCCGAAGCTGCAGCGCGCCGCGGAGACCGCGCTGGGCGACCGCAAGGGCGCGATCGTCGCCGAGGATCCCTGGAGCGGCGAGATCCTCGCGCTCGCCAGCCGTCCGTCGTTCGATCTCAACGCGTTCGTATCCGGCGACTCGGCGCTCATCGCCAGGTACTCGGCCGATGCGAACCGGCCGTTCTTCAATCGCGCCACGTTCGGCCAGTACCCGACCGGATCCTCGTTCAAGCCGGTGACCTCGGCGGCGGCGCTGCGCAACAACGTCTACCGGTGGGGGGACAAGATCGACTGCCCCGCGGTATGGACCGGATACGGCGCGCAGTGGGCTCAGCTGAATCACGAGACCTCGGCCCTCGGGCCGATCGACCTGCGCACCGCGCTCGCGCGGAGCTGCAACACGTTCTTCTACGAGATCGGCAAGCGGCTCAACGACAGGGACCCGAACATCCTCCCGAACGAAGCGAAGAGCTTCGGCCTGGGCAAGGCGACGGACATCGACTACGTCTTCGAGGCCGAGGGTCTCGTCCCGAGCCCCGATTGGAAGAAGCAGCACTTCACGAGCCCCGCCGACCAGGTATGGAACCCCGGCGACGCGACGAACCTCGCGATCGGCCAGGGCTATCTGCTCGCGACGCCGCTGCAGATGGCGAACTACGCCTCGGCGCTCGCGAATGACGGCATCGTCTGGAAGCCGCGCCTGGTGATCGAGCTGCGCGCCCGCGACGGCAAGACCCTCAAGGCGTTCCCCAAGACACAGGCCGGTTCGGCGCTCGCCATCCCGACAGAGCTCTCGCTCATCCGCGACGGCATGCACGCGGTGACGAACGACCCCGACGGTACGGTGTCGTCCGTGTTTCGCACCTACTCGGTCAGCACGTCGGGAAAGAGCGGGACCGCCGAGACCGCGACTCCCGGTAAGGTCGACGCCTGGTTCATCGGCTCGGCCTCGTTCGAGCAGCCCTCGATCGCGATCGCCGCCGTGCTCGACGAGTACACCGAGCGGCCCGGCGTGTTCGGGTCCGTCGACTCGGCGATCGCGGCGAAAGCGGTGTTCGCGGCCAAGTTCGGAACGCCCTGACAGCCCGCTAAACTTTTCTCATCCCCACCGCAACCGACGCCCCGGCAACGCGGCGCCTCGACAACGGTCTCGTGATGTACGCCCTCGAGGCGCGGCACGCCCCTGTCGTCTCGCTCTGGGTCTGGTACCACGTCGGCGGACGCAACGAGGTCCCGGGGACGACCGGCATGTCGCATTTCCTCGAGCACATGCTCTTCAAGGGCACGCCGGCTCACCCCAAGGGCGATATCGACCGGCTGCTTGCGCGCTACGGCGCCCTCTGGAACGCGTTCACGAGCGAGGACGTCACCTGTTACTTCGAGACCGTCCCGCGCGACCGCTACGCGACCGCGCTCGAGCTCGAGGCGGACCGGATGCGCAACGCCGCGATCTCGCTCGAGGAGACCGAAGCCGAGCGCAACGTCATCGTGAGCGAGCGGGAGGGACTCGAGAACGACGCCTCGTTCCTACTCGGCGAGCAGCTGCAAGCGGTCGCGTTCTCGAGGCATCCCTACGGCCAGGGGGTCATCGGGAGCAAGGACGAGATCAAGCTCATGACGCGCGAGGGTCTCTACGCGCATTACCGCCGGCACTACGCGCCGAACAACGCGTACGTCATCGTCGCCGGAGACTCCGGCGCCGACGAGCTGCTGGAGCGCGCCGCCGCCGCGTTCGGTCCGCTCGACGCGGAGACGCCCACGGAGCCTCCCAAAGCGCCCGAGCCGCCGCAGTACGGAGAGAAGCGGGTCATCGTGCGCCGTTCCGGAGGCGCGCTTCCGATCATCCAGATCGCGCACCACTCGCCGCGCGCGACCGATGGGCGCGCGGCCGCGCTCACCGCGCTCAGCGTCGCGCTCGCCGGAGCCACCGCCGGGGGTGGGGAGAGCGCGTCGGGCCGATCCTCGCGCCTCTACCGCGCGCTGATCGACACCGGGCTCGCGACCGACGTCGACGCCTCGTACACGCTGATGAAGGATCCGTACCTCTTCGTCGTCGAGGCAACCCTGCGGCCCGGCTCGACGCATGAAAACGTGGAGCGCGTGATCCAGGAAGAGCTCACGCGCATCGCGCGCGAGCCGCTTTCCGACGAGGAGTTCGCGCGCGTGCGCCGGCAGATGCTTTCGGCGAGCGCGTTCATGACCGACACGATCACCTGGCGCGCGTTCCGCGCGGGGCAGCTCCTCGCGACGGGCGCCGCGCGCTCGCTCGGCGAGTGGTACGAGAAGACCGCGGCGGTGACCGCCGAGGACGTCCGGGCGGCGGCCGAGTCGATCTTCCACGAGAAGAGCCGGACCGTCGGCTGGTTCGTGCCCGAGAGCTGAGCATGGACGTTCGTCGGAAGGCGCTCGGCAACGGACTCCGTGTCGCGGTCGCACCGATCGCGGGGCTGCGCTCGGTCGCGCTGCTGCTCGCGATCGAGGCGGGGCAATGGTTCGAGCCCGCGGGTCGCCCGGGAATCGCGCGCCTGACCGCCCAGGCGATGCTCCGCGGCACGACCACACGTGACGCGAAGGCCTGGGCGGACGCCGTCGATGGGATCGGCGCGGCCGCGCGTCTCGACGTCGGCTCGCACGCCGCCACCTTCAGCGCGCAGTCGCTCTCCGACGATCTCGGTGCCCTCCTCGAGCTCATGGCCGACGCGGTCGTCCGTCCGGCATTCGGCGCCGAGGAGGTCGAGCTGGTTCGCCAGCAGACCGTGGCCCAGATCGACGAGGACTCGCGAAACACGCGCGCGGTCGTCGAGCGCGTGTGGCGCGAGCTCGTCTACCCGATCGGACACCCCTTCCGCGCACGTCCGATCGGCGACGTCGCCGTGGTGCGGAGCGCGAGCGCCGACGAGCTGCGAAGCCATCATGGCAAGGCGATCCGTCCGACCGGCGCGGTCCTCGTGGTCGCCGGCGGTATCGAGGCGGACGTCGCCTTCGCCGCCGCGGAGCGGGCGTTCGGCGGCTGGGGACGTGATCCCGTACGCGCGAAACAGGGATCGGTACCCGAGATCGCGCTCGCGAGCGCCGTGCGGCGCGTGGAGGTCGTCCCGGACAAGACGCAGAGCGACGTGATCATCGGCTGGCCGGGCCTCCCGCGGAACGACCCGCGCTTCGTGGCCGCGCGCGTGACGAACATGGTCTTCGCCGCGGATACGTTCGCGAGCCGCGCCGGGCACGTGGTTCGCGACGAGCTCGGTCTCGCGTACTACGTGTTCAGCACCCTCGGCAGCTCGCGGGGGCAATCGCCGTGGACGGTGCGGATGGGGGTGAACCCCGCGAACGTGGAGCGCGCGATCGCGGCCGCGCTCGAGGAGCTGCGCAAGATCCTCCAGGGGAAGGTCGAACCAGACGATCTGCGGCTCGCGCAGGACAAGCTCGTCGGCGAGCTGGACATCGCGCGCGAGAGCCCAGGCGGCGTCGCTTCGCTTCTTCTCGAGGGTGAGCTGTTCGAGCTCGGGCCGGATCATCTCGAGCGCTACCCGGCCGCGCTGCGCGCGGTGACGCGCGACCAGGTCGTCGAGACCGCGCGCGCGTTCCTTCCTCCGGAACGGCACGCGCTCGCGATCGCCGGGCCGCCGCTGCCCGAAGCCGCGTGAGCTTCCCGCCGGCGACCCTGGCACTCCTCGAAAAGACCCGCGAGGTCGACGTCGAGACGGCCTCGCCGAAGGGATCGCGGCACCGCGTTCCGATCTGGATCGTGGTCGACGGCGACGACGTCTTCGTGCGCTCCTATCTCGGCAAGCGCGGCCGCTGGTACCGCGAGATCCAGGAGCGGCCCGCCGCCCTCGTCTCGGGGTCGAAGCGGATCCCCGTCCGCGCCGTCCCCGCGACCGACGCCCAGTCGAAGCGGCGAACGTCGCTTGGCTTCAAGCGCAAATATCCGAAGAGCGGCTCGCTCGACGCCATGCTGCGGCGCTCGGTGCTCGACACCACCCTTCGCCTCGAGCCGATCTGATGCGGAACTCGATGGAGCAGGTGACCGCGCGTGACCTGGAGTATCTCGAGTCGCTGCACCCCAGGCTCGCGGCGGTCTTCGCGAAGATGGACGAGCAGGGCGCGCGCGAAGACATCCCGATCGTCGGAACGTCGGTCGGCCGGGCGCTCGGGGTCCTCGTGCGCGCGATCGGTGCGCGCCGGATCGTCGAGGTCGGCACGGCGATCGGCTACTCGGCGCTCTGGATGGCCCTCGCCCTGCCGAAGGAAGGTCGCCTGATCACGATCGATCCGGATCGCGCACGGACCGACCGCGCCCGGGCCTACTGGACCGAGGCCGGGGTCGGCGACCGGATCGAGGTACGGAACGGCAAGGGTCTCGAGGAGCTGCCGAAGCTCCGCGGACCGTTCGATCTCGCGTTCATCGACGCGCTCAAGCCGGAGTACGAGGGCTATCTCGCGGCGGTCCTGCCGCTCCTGCGCAGCGGCGGCACCGTCGCGGTCGACAACCTGCTCTGGGGCGGCCGCGCGTCGGGAGCGGTGGCCGCGGACGACGAATCAACGAACGCGATCCGCTCCTTCAACAAGAAGTTCGTGCGCCACGATCTGCTCGACGCGATCATCATTCCCGTCGGCGACGGCCTCGGGATCGGGGTCAAGCGCTAGCCGGGCAAACGCAAGCGACCCTCGCTTTGCTCTATCAAACCTTCAGTCCGGAGCGCGGCGACAAGACGCGGTACACGCGCGTCGCCGAGCGACGTGCCGAGGAAAGCGACGGTGCGCGGACCGAGCGTGAGCGCTCGCACGATGGCGCCGCGGAGGTACCGGTCGCTCTCCACGAACGGCGCCTGGCGTCGCCGTGGCCGGTCCTCACCTCCGCGGAAGCGGCACGACGCGCGGATCGGGCAATCCGCGCAGCGCGGAGATCGAGCGACACAGATCGTGGCGCCGAGGTCCATGAGCGCGTGGTGCCATCGAGCCGCGTCGCGCCGCGGCATGAGGGCGGCGTCGAGCTCCAGCGCTTCACGCTCCGCCGCGGTCCTGCCGAGGAACGCCCGACCGAGCACGCGCCGGATGTTCGTGTCCGCGAAGGCCACCGGGTCGTCGTGCGCGAAGCACGCCACCGCACCTGCGGTGTACGCGCCGACGCCGGGCAGCGCGTCCAGCTCGGCCGCGGTCCGCGGAAGCCCGGTCGGGCAGGCACGGGCGGCGCGGTGGAGATCACGCGCGCGCCGGTTGTAGCCGAGGCCGGACCACTCGCGAAGCACGTCGCCGAGCGACGCGCCGCCGAGCGCGCGAAGGGTGGGGAACCGGCGCAGGAAAGCGGAGTACGCCCCAAGCACGCGGACGACCTGGGTCTGCTGGAGCATGACCTCGGACACGAGGACCGCGTACGGATCGCGGGTGCGGCGCCACGGCAGGTCGCGGGCCGAGCGGCCGTACCACGCCAGCAGCCGGCGTCGAAAGGATGCTCCGGCTGTGCGGGTGTCGTACAATTTCGCGCACAGAACAGTACGCCCGGCAGAGTGCTGAGGGCCTCCGGCCTTCAGCGCTTTTCAATTCTCGGGCGCGCATGGTGGGATGCCGTGCGAGAGCGGAGGCTCCGTTGAACGATCTCGAGAAGCCTGTCTACGTCTCCGCGGAGGGTCTCAAGAAGATCCAGGCCGAGCTCGAGGAGCTCAAGACGTCCGGCCGCCGGAAGGTGGCCGAGCGCATCCACGCGGCCATGGAGTTCGGCGACTTCACCGAGAACTCCGAGCTCGAGCAGGCGAAGAACGATCAGGCCTTCCTGGAAGGCCGGATCATGACGCTCGAGCAGATGGTCAAGAAGGCGCAGGTCATCGACGAGAAGAGCCACCACGACAAGGTCGAGATCGGGAGCCACGTCATGGTCGAGGCCGACGGCTCGAAGGAGCAGTACGTGATCGTCGGATCGGCCGAAGCCTCGCCGGGCGAGGGACGGATCTCGGACGAGTCGCCGGTCGGCCGCGCGCTCATGGGGCACCGCGCAGGGGAGACGGTCCGGCTGGTCGTTCCGGCCGGCGCGGTGGAGATGAAGATCCTCGCCGTCAGTTGAGCTCCGGTCACGACGCGGCCTTCTGGGCTGACGACGAAGCACGGCTTCTCGATCCGGCCAGGCCGCACGTCGTGCGCGATTCCAAGACCCCCTCCGGCGCGGTGCCGATCTCCGCGCTCCGCGGACCGGTGATCAGCGACGCGCTGGTCCGGACGTTCCGTGGCCATGGCCTCGACGTGCGCTTCGTGTACACGATCGACGACTACGACCCGATGGACTCGCAGTCGATGCGGCTGCAAGAGGGTATGGCCGAGCACATGGGGAAACCGTTCTTCGCGATCCCCTCACCCGATCCGTCGGTCGCGAGCGACTTCGCGGAGTACCACGCGACCCGCTTCATCTCACTCTTCGCCCGGCTGGGCATCGTCCCCGAGTTCCATCGCATGCGCGATCTCTATCGCTCCGGTGCGCTCGACCATCAGATCGATCTCGTGCTCCGCAACGCGGAGACAATCCGCGCGATCCACAAGCGCATCGCCCACGTCGAGCACGCCCCCGGCTGGCTGCCCATCTCGGTCATCTGCGAGAACTGCGGGCGGATCGGAACGACGCTCGCCACCGACTACGACGGTTCCACGGTCGCGTACGCGTGCATGCCCGCCTACGTCGAATGGGCCCAGGGCTGCGGTCATCACGGACGGATGTCGCCGTTCAAGGGGAACAGCAAGCTCCTCTGGAACGAGCAGTGGTGCGCGCAATGGGACCACTTCGGCGTCACCTACGAGGAGGGTGGAAAGGATCTGCTCACCGCCGGCGGCTCGCGCGATCGCTCGAACGCGATCTACCGCGAGGTATTCGGCAAGGAGCCGCCTCTGGGCCTCGCGCACGAGTTCTTCCTGTTCGGCGGCAGGAAGATGGCCTCGTCCAAGAATGTGGGCGCGAAGGCCTACGAGCTCGTGAACATCTACCCGCCGGAGATCACGCGCTTTCTGATGCTGCGGACCCATCCCAAGCGGCACATCGAGTTCGATCCCGCCGGGATGACCCTTCCGCGGCTCGTCGACGAGTACGACCGGTCGGCGGACGCGTACCTGGGCGACGCGTCGACCGATCTCGCGAGGACCTGGCGGCTCGCGCAGGTCTCGCCGGACCCCGCGCCGCCGCCTCCGTACCGCGCGCGCTTTGGGACCGTCGCGAACTGGCTCCAGATCCCGAGCATCACGCCGGAGAAGGAGGCCGAGCGCGAGAAGGCGGCGCCGCTCGACGACGCCGAGCTGCGCGATCTGCACGTGCGCATCGAGCTCGCGAAGGAGTGGCTCGAGCGCTGGGCGCCGGAGGACGCGAAGTTCGCGGTGACGCCGTCGCTGCCCCCGGCCGCGGCCGCGCTCACACCGGCGCAGCGCCGGTTCCTCGCGAACGTGGGTGCGGAGATCGGCCGGACCGCCGATCCCGAGGTCATGCAGGAGCGTCTCTACGAGATCGCCAAGGAGTGCGGGCTGGTCCGCGCGGAAGGTGGTGTCTCCCGCGATGCCTTCGCGGCGATCTACATCGCGCTCTTCGGGAAGCCCAACGGGCCCCGCGCCGCCTGGCTCATCCTCGCGCTCGATCCGGACCTCGTCCGCAGCCGCTTCGCGGACGCGTCCCGCGATTCGGTGAAGGTATGAACGGGAAGCTGCCCGTCGCGATCATCTGGCACATGCACCAGCCTTACTACAAGCATCCCCAGACGAGCGAGTTCGTCCTGCCGTGGGTGCGCCTGCACGCGTCGAAGGACTACCTCCACATGGCGCGCCTGCTCCAGGAGTTCCCGCGGGTGAAGGCGCATTTCACGATGGTGCCGAGCCTGCGTGACCAGCTCGAGGATTACGCGCGCGGCGCCGACGACGAGGACACCCGACTGACGATGGTCACCGTCGACGGCACGCTCACCAACGAGGAGCGGGAGCACATGCTCCGCCGGTTCTTCTCGATCCATCACGGAAACGTCATCCACCGGTACCAGGAGTACCGCAGGCTCCTGCAGCTCGCGATGGCCACAGGCGACCGGCACGAGCTCCTCTCCGACGAGTACTTCATCGATCTCGCGCTCTGGTTCAACCTCGCGTGGATCGATCCCGACGACATCCGCTCGGACCAGCGCCTCCTCGAGCTCGCGGAGAAGGGCGCGCGCTTCACGCGGGAGGACGTGCGCTATGTCATCGGCCGCCAGCGTTTCATGGCGTCAGGCGTGCCGCACCTCTATCACCGGCTGCAGCGCGACGGTCAGGTCGAGATCCTGACGACCCCGTACTACCACCCGATCCTTCCGCTCATCATCGACGACCGCTCCGCGCTGCGCTCCGATCCCGGCGCCCAGCTGCCCGAGCAGCCGTTCGCGCATCCCGACGACGCCGCGTTCCAGCTGGAGGAGGCGATCGCCTCGCACGAGCGCGCGTTCGGGGAGAAGCCGCGCGGTGTCTGGCCGTCCGAGGGCGCCGTATCGCCGGAGGCCGCCGACATCATGCGCAAGGCGGGCTTCGACTGGTTCGCGTCGGACGAGGGCGTGCTCGCTCGATCCGTCGACGTGGAGCTCAAGCGCGACGAGGTCGGTGCGCTCGTCGAGCCCGCGCTGCTCTATCGGCCGTACCGCCTCGCCAACGGTGCGACGGCGATCTTCCGCGACCGCGAGCTGAGCGACCGGATCGGTTTCATGTACGGCGACATGCGTCCTGAGGACGCGGTCGGCGACATGATCGCCAAGCTCGAGCGCGCACGTGATCGGCTGCCGGACGACGGCGGCCCCTACCTCGCATCGATCATCCTCGACGGCGAGAACGCCTGGGAGCAGTACCCGAACAACGGGAACGACTTCCTGCGCACCCTGTACGGCAGGCTGCAGTCCGACGAGCGCTTCGAGACGGTGCGCGTCTCCGACTTCCTCGCCGCGAATCCCGCCACCGTCGAGCTCCCGCGGCTGCACACGGGCTCATGGATCGAGGCGAGCCTCCGGGTGTGGAGCGGCGAGCCGGCGCACGCGCGCGCGTGGGCCGCGCTCGAGCGCACGCGGCGTTTCGCAGAGGAGCAGTGGGGCTCGCTGCGCTACATGCCCAAGAGCGTGCGCCAGCCGCTCATGGTCGCAGAGGGCAGCGACTGGTTCTGGTGGTACTCAAGTCGGAACTCCTCGCCCGAGGACGCGGTATTCGACGAGCTCTTCCGCGCGAATCTCGAGGTGGTGTGGTGGTTCGCTGGCGCGGAGCCTCCGGACGACATCCGCTCCCCGCTCATGGACCCCTCGCGGCTCGCCGCGACGGCCCAGCGGAGCGGCGCCATGCTGCCTGGATCGGGTGAGCGCTACGGCTAACGTCGGCCGGCTTCTCCCCGGCGGTCTCGGCTACCTTCGGCCGCCCGCCGAGATCGAGCTGGCCGCGTATGGCGTCGACCTACGCGGCCGAAGGGTCGCGGACATCGGCGCGGGCGAAGGCCGCCTCGCGCTCGGGGCTGCCCGCGGCGCGAAGACGGTGCTCGCCGTCGATCCGGACCGAACGGCGCTGGGGCGCGGGCGCACCGAGGCGACGCGACGAGGCCTTCGCAACGTCACCTTCCGCTACGGGACCGCGCAGGACCTGCGACTGCCGGATCGATCGTTCGAGGTCGTGATCTTTTCGTGGACCCTCTGATGAGTGGTCCACAAGGGCATGGTCGATGCCCTCGAAGAGGCCCGGCGGATCCTCGTCGATGGAGGGGTGCTGGTCGACGCGCGGCCTGACTCGCGAGTGTCCGCGCGGGTTCGCGCACGGAGCGCGACGGGCCGGGTCATCGGAACGATCGGCAGCCAGCGTCCAACGAAGAGCGACGACACGCACTCGGACCACGCAGTCGCGGACGTCCTTCGCCGCGGCCTCTTCACCTCGCGCCGGAGGGGACGGCTCTGGCACGCCATTCCGTTCGAGGACGCCGGCGAGCTCCAGGACTATCTGGACGATCATCTCCGCTTCTCGCATCGCGTCCGGTGGCGGGTGCCCCGCGCGGCGCGCGCGGGCCGGCTCTTCGTCGAGCGTGCGGTCCGCTTCGAGGTCCTCGAGCGCCGCTAACGGGCGAGCGCGAAGGCGGTCTCCCAGGCGGCCTCGTACCCATCCAGGATCCGCGGCCAGGCGAAGCGCTTCGCCGTCGCGCGGCCGTCGGCGCGGATCGCCCGGACGATCTCCGGCCGAGCGCCGAGGGAGCGGTGCGTGGCGAGCAGCTCGCGTGGATCGTCGCTCTGCATCACGACCGAGTTGCCGAGCGGCACGGCGTAGTCCTCACCGGTCCTGCCGACGTACGCGATCCCGCCGGATGCCATGACCTCCAGACCGACGAGGCCGAATGGCTCCTTCTCGGAGTTCGCGAGCACGCCGTCCGCCGCCTGGTACATCGCGCGGAGGCCGCGCTCCGGAACGAAATAATCGAGGAAGCAGACCTCCGCTTCGGTGCGCGCCACGGCGTCGGCCAGGTCGCGCACGCTCGATTCGGGGGAGAGCGCGATGCGTTCGATCCTCAGGCCCTGCGCGCGGATCCGGCTGCCGACGATGTCCGCGTACGCGGCGCGGCTGCCGCGCATGAGCAGGCGCGGCCACGTGCCCGCGTCACGCATGACCGCGATCGCGTCGATCGCCCAGAGCCAGCGCTTGTCCGGATCGAAACGCGCGACCTTCACGAACGTCGGCCGCTCCCCGAACGC
>VBFI01000048.1 GCA_005889275.1 Chloroflexota bacterium
CGTACGTCTCCTACATGGGCGAGGCCCTCGAGACGAAGGTGCAGTCCATCACGACCGGACATCCGCGGACGATCTTCCTCGACGCGAAGGACCGCGTGCTCTGCAGTGGCAAGCGCGTCGCGATCGTCGACGACGTCATCTCCACCGGAAGCACGCTGGCCGCGATGCGCGACCTCGTGCGCCGCGCCGGCGGACGCATCGTGGCCGAAGCGGCGGTGTTCACCGAGGGTGACGCGCAGGAATGGACGGAGGTCATCGCGCTCGGCCACCTACCGTTGATGGAGCAGACCCCGAAGTGAGTGAGCTGTCGATCCTGGGGCAGCGCCGACCGAAGGTGAACTCGTGGGCCCACCTGACCGGCGAGGCGCGCTACGCGGACGATCTCTTCCTGCCGCGCATGCTGTACGGCCGGCTCCTGCGCTCCACCCGGGCGCACGCGCGCATCCGCCGCATCGACGTCTCTCGCGCGGCAGCGCACCCGGGCGTCGTCGCGGTCGTCACCGGCGCGGACATGCCCGCGAAGATGGGAATCATGCCGTCGACGCAGGACGAGACGGCGCTCGCGGTGGACAAGGTCCGTTACGTCGGAGAGCCGGTCGCGGCGGTCGCGGCGCTCGACGAGGACACCGCGTACGACGCGCTCTCGCTGATCGAGGTCGTCTACGAGGACCTCGATCCCATCTTCACGATCGAGGAGGCGCTCGAGCGAGAGGACGTGAAGATCCACGAAGAGGCGCGCCGCGCGAACGTCTTCAAGGAGGTCCACCTGAGCTTCGGGGACCTCGACGCCGGATACGCGGCGGCCGACCACGTGCGCGACGACTGGTTCTTCTTCGAGGGCAACACCCACGCTCCCATGGAGTCGCATAGCGCGGTCGCGCAATACGGCGCCGACGACAAGCTCACCCTCTGGACGTCGACGCAGGTCCCCCACTACCTGCACCGCGAGCTCGAGAAGGTGCTCGGGCTCCCGCGCTCGCGCATCCGGGTCATCGCGACGCCGAACGGCGGCGCCTTCGGCGGGAAGAGCGATCCGTTCGGTCATGAGTTCGCGGCGGCGCTCCTCGCCCTCCGCACCAGGCGGCCGGTGAAGATCACGCTCGATCGCGAGGAGGTCTTCTACGCGCATCGCGGCCGGCATCCCGTGAAGATGCGCATCCGGACCGGGACCAAACGCGACGGCGAGATCACCGCGGTCCACTACCAGAGCTGGCTCGACGGCGGCGCGTACGCGTCCTACGGGATCGCGACGACGTACTACACCGGCGCGCTCCTCACGGTCACGTACCGCATCCCCGCGTACAAGTTCGACGGCGTGCGCGTCTACACGAACAAGCCGCCATGCGGCCCAAAGCGCGGACACGGGACGACCCAGCCGCGCTACGGCTTCGAATGCCAGCTCGACAAGATCGCCGAGGATCTCGGCCTGGACCCGCTCGAGTACCGCAAGCGCATCCTCCAGCCGGCGAACTCGCGCACGGTAAACGACCTCCGCATCACGTCGATGGGTCTCGGCGAATGCCTCGACGCCCTCGGTCGGGCGACCCGCTTCTCCGACCGTCGCGGCCAGCTCGGTCGCGGCAAGGGCATCGGCATCGCCGGAAGCGCGTACATCTCGGGCGCGGGCCTTCCGATCTATTGGAACGAGATGCCGCACTCCGGCGCTGAGATCCGCATCGATCGCGGCGGCGGGGTCACCGTGATGTGCGGGACCGCCGAGATCGGTCAGGGGTCCGACAACGTGCTCGCGTCCGTCGCGGCGGAGACGCTCGGCATCATGCCGTCCGACGTCCACGTCGTGTCGGGAGATACCTCCCTCGCGCCGGTCGACCTGGGAAGCTACTCGAGCCGCGTGACGTTCATGGCCGGGAACGCGGTGAAGGACGCCGCTACGAAGCTCCGCTCGCGGCTGCTCGCGGTCGCGGCCGAGCGGCTCGAGGTGCCGGCCGATCGACTTCTCTCCGCGTACCGGCGGATCTACGACCGCGCGGATCCCGAGAAGTTCCTCCCGTTCGCGGACGCGGCCGTGCTCGCCGAGTCGAAGGACGGGCCGCTCGTCGCGGCCGGAAGCTACACGCCACCGAAGGGGATCGGCGGCACGTTCAAAGGCGCCGGCGTCGGGCCGACGCCCGCGTACTCGTACCAGGCGGCGGTCGCCGAGGTCAGCGTCGACCTCGAGACGGGCACGGTGACGGTCGACAAGATCACGACCGCGCACGACTGCGGGCGCGCGCTCAACCCGGCGAACGTCGAGGGTCAGGTCGAAGGTGCCGCGTACATGGGCTACGGCGAGATCATCGGGGAGGAGCAGGTCTTCCGTGGCGGCCTGCACAAGAAGCCGTCGCTCCTCGATTACAAGATCCCGACCTCGCTCGACACGCCCGCGCTCGAGGTGATCGTCGTGGAGAGCGTCGACGCGGAAGGCCCGTTCGGTGCCAAAGAGGCCGGTGAAGGCCCGCTCAATCCGGTCATTCCGGCGATCGCCAACGCGGTCTATGACGCGATCCGGGTGCGCTTCGACGAGACGCCGATCACCGCCGAGAAGGTCCTCGACGCCCTCGGCAAACGGGACAACCGCGGCATCGCGAAGTCGCGGATCGGTCCCGAGGGGCTCGGCGACGGAAAAGCCGACCCGAAACGCGCGCTGCGGCGCCTCGGTGCTTCGACCGACGCCCGCGAGCGAAAGCGGACGAGCTGATGCTCCGCCTCCCACGCTTCCGTGTGCTGTCGCCCCGCACCTACCGCGAGGCCGCGACCCTCCTTCGCGAGCATGGTGCGGCCGAGCTCGACCGCGCGCGGGGCACCCCGACGCTCCGCGTGATGCTCGTGGCCGGCGGGACCGACCTCTTCCCGAACATGAAGCGCCGCCAGTTCGCGCCCGAGCTGCTCGTGTCGCTCGCGGGCGTTCGCGACGCCGCGGGCATCCACGAGAACGGGCGTCTCGAGATCAGCGCCGGGACGACCCTCACGGCGGTCGCAGCCGACGCGCGCGTGCGCGAGCGGTACACGGCGCTCGCGCAGGCCGCCGAGGTCGTGAGCACGCCGCAGCTTCGCAACATGGGCACGATCGGCGGCAACGTCTGCCTCGACACGCGATGCAACTGGTACGACCAGTCGCTCTTCTGGCGCACGGCGGAGGGCTTCTGCATGAAGACGAACCCCGAGGTCGTCTGCCGCGTGGCCACCTCGAGTCCACTCTGCCTCGCGGTCGCGAGCGCCGACACCGTGCCGGCGCTGCTCGTCCTCGGCGCGACCGTCCACCTCGAGGACGCCGACGGCGGCCGCGAGGTCGCGCTCGCCGATCTCTATCGCGAGGACGGCATCCGGGCGTGGGCGCTCCGGCAGGACGAGGTGCTGACGGACGTGACCGTTCCGCGCGCGGACGGCTGGCGCAGCACGTACCTGAAGCTTCGCGACCGCGGCTCGTTCGACTTCCCGATCGCGGCCGTCGCCGCGGCCGTCCGGCACGACGGCACGCGCGTCGCCGAGGCCCGCGTCGCGATCACCGCCCTGGGCTCGCGTCCGGTCCTCGTCGCCCCGGCCGGCGCCGCGCTCGTCGGGACGAACCTCGAGGACGACGCGATCGCGGCCGCGGCGGACGCGGTGCACAGGGCCGCTCGCCCGATGGACAACACCTCGGGGACGATCTCGCAACGCAAGCGCGCCGCGCGCGTGTTCACCGAACGCGCCCTTCGCGCGCTACGCGCCAACCTCCAGCCTTGAGCGCGTCGCCCGGCCGGAGGCCGGAGATTGATTGACCGAGGACCACGGGTCGTCGCGATCGTCCCCGCCGCGGGGTCCGCCGAGCGTTTTGGCGGGAAGAAGCTGCTCACCCCGATCGACGGCGAACCGCTCCTCGATCACACGATCCGGGCGCTCCTCGAAGGCGGAGCCTCAGAGATCATCGTGGTGGTCGGCCGCGACGCGCGGGCGGAGCTCGAGCGCGACGTCAACGGGATGCTCGATCCCCGGGTGCGCGCGGTCGAGAACCCGGACCCGTCGCGCGGGATGTTCAGCTCGATCCAGGAAGGCGTCGCGCAGGCGCAGGGCGATCTGCTCCTCGTGCTTCCCGGCGACATGCCCTTCGTCTCGCCGGAGACGGTGCGCTCGGTCATCGCCCGCTACGTCGAGCGTCCGGCGATCGTGTCGCCGCGCTACCGCGGCAAGCGTGGGCACCCGGTGGCGCTGCCGATCGCGCTCCGCGACGAGATCGGCTCCGCGGACCCGCACGGCAACCTCCACGACGTCATCAAGAAGCACCCCGAGCTGCGGGTCGATCTCGATGTGGACGACCGTGGCATCGGACGTGACGTCGACACCGCCGCGGACCTGTCCGAGTAGCGCTCCTCGCGGCTGAACAAACGATTGCTTCCCCTCGGATTGACGGCCGAGAGGATGGTCGCTACCTTGCCCAAAGACCGCCAATTCCCTTCCGGAGGGCCGCCTCTTTTGGCCGAGCCAGCCGACCCTTCACGACGCGACTTTCTCAAGGGCGCGGCGCCGGTGGTGGCGTTCATCGCGCTGGAGGCGATCGGCGGCCTCGGCATCGCGAACGGCGCCGGCCCGCGATCGACCAAGCTCTCCGACGGCGTCATCTTCCCTGATCCCTCCCTCTGCATCGGATGCCTCACGTGTGAGGTGATCTGCTCGCAGGAGCACAAGAAGGAAGGTCTGGCGAGCGTCCCCCGGATCCGGATCTTCAACGATCCGGCCACGGAGGTGGCGCCGGTGATCAAGGCCGCCTACCCCGACCGCGGCCAGTTCCACCAGGAGCCCTGCCTCCAGTGCCCGACCGCGGAATGTCTTTACGTGTGTCCGGTCGACGCCCTCCAGGTCGAGCCGCGCACGGGCGCGCGCTTCATCCGCGAGGACACCTGCGTCTCCTGCGGCCGCTGCGCCGAGGCCTGCCCGTTCCCGATCAGCGACGAGCAGCAGGCAACGCACCCCGAACCCGAGCTCGGCCAGGTCTCGCGGATCAGCTACGACCGTGAGAAGGACACCTTCGCGAAGTGCGACCTTTGCTACTGGCGCAACGGCGGGCCCGCGTGCGTCGAGCGCTGCCCGGTGAACGTCCGGATCCGCCAGGGGATCATCCAGAGCGATCACCTCTGCCTCGACGCGCCGGCGTCGACGCCCCAGACGTGGGCGCGGCTCCGAACGTTCCAGACCTTCGAGGGCAGCCCCGCGCAGGGCAAGGCCTAGCGCCCGTGACCGTCGCGCGCTGGCTCGTCGTCCTCTGCGGCATCGCGATCGCGGTCGCGGGCGCCCTGGTCATCGCCGGGCAGGCCGGCTCCGGCGCGCAGCCGTGGGACAGCGAGCTCTCCGACAACTTCATCTTCGTCAAGGCCATCCCATTTGTCCTCGGGCTCGGCGTCGCCGTCGGCCTCCTGCGGGGACGCGGGGCACCACCGCTGCGTCGCCCCGACGGCACGGTCCGACGCTTCACGACGGGCACGGTGCTCGGGCACTGGCTCATCACGATCGGATTCGTCCTCGCGTTGCCGACGGGCATGTGGCAGTACCTCGGCGGGATCCTCGACGTGCGCGCGCCCATCGACCTCTTCCTCTTCTACCGGGTCCACTACATCGGCGGGGCGATCGTCCTGTTCAGCGTCGCCATGTTCGTCACGTCGTGGTGGCTGAGCGGCGATCGGTCGCTCCTCCCACCGCGCGGCGCGTGGCGCACTCATCTCGTGGGCGCGGCGCAGGAGCTTCCGCGCGCCGTCGGTGCGCGCGTCGCGAGGCTCCTGCGGCTCGATCTGGGCGAGCGCGTCCCGCCGCCGCAGCGGTTCACCTATTACGAGACCGGCCTGTCATTCCCTACGTGGGCGATCGCGCTCACGCTCATCACCGTGACCGGCGTGATCAAGGCGATGCGCTACGTCGTTCCGGTGCCGGGGCCGATCCTCTACTGGTCGTCGACCCTCCACGTCGCCGCGATGGTCCTCATCGTCATCAAGGTGCTCGACCACCTGCGCTACACCCTGCCGCGCTGGCCGATGATGGTCGCGATCGTGAAGGGCTGGGTGAGCGAGGCCGGGATTCGGGGGGTCCTCACGCCCTCGGTGCCGCCGTCCGCGCTCGGCGAGCGCCCGGTCGCCGGAGCCGAGGCACCCGGGGCACCGACACGAGCGAGCGCGATCACCGGAAGCGACCGGTGAAGCGGCTCGCCGGAGCGCTCGCGATCGTCTGGGCGCTCGCGAACCTCGTGGTCGCCTACCTCTTTCTCACCAACGCCTTCGTCGCGAAGACCGCGATCAAGGAGGGCCCGCTCGCGCAGGCAGCGCTCTTGCTTGGTGGTCTGCTCGTGGCCGTGTTCGCCGTCCTCGTCGCGAGAGAAGGGCTCGCGCTCGTCCGCGGGACGAGCCGCGCCGACGCGTGATCGGGCACGGGTTGTTCCGCGCGGTCTACGTCGCGGCGTTCCTCGCGGTCGCGACGACCTACGTGAGCGCCGCGGCGACCCCGATCCGGCAGCTCACCAACACGCAGGCATCGAACATCCGTCCGGCTTGGAGTCCCGATGGCAAGCGCATCGCGTTCCAGAGCAATCGCGACGGCCCGTACCACATCTATGTGATGGACGCCGACGGCTCGAACGGCCGCCAGCTGACGAGCGGCGATGCCGACGACCGTCACCCCGCGTGGAGCCCTGACGGCAAGCTCATCGCGATCGACTCCGGCGATCAAGTCACGCGCGAGATCTACGTCGTCGACGCGAGCTCGCGCCAGCGGACGCAGATCACCAGGCTCGGCGGGATCGCGAGCTTCCCGAGCTGGAGCCCCGACGGCAAGCAGCTCAGCTTCTACCTCTACCAGGCGGGAGCGATGGACCTCTGGGCGACGACCCCCGGTGACAGCAACGCGATCCCGGCACGGCTGACGCGGAACCTCGCGAACGAGCAGAACAACCAATGCACGTTCGCGTGCCACTCGGCGTCGTGGTCCCCGAACGGGTCGACCATCGCGCTCTCGGACGGTGACTCGGCGCGCGTCCTGCTCATCGCGGCGGGCGGCGGCGCCGGGACCGCGATCTCGCCGGCGGACGAGCGCAGCCACTTCCCGATCTACCTGCCGGACGGCCGCATCGTCTACGTGACCGAGCACGTCTCGCAGGACCAGAGCTGGACGGACCTCTGGACCGTCGACCCGGCGAGCGGCGACCAGCGCGCGGAGCTCGCGACGAAGGTCCAGGCGCAGGGCCCGTTCGAGTTCTCGGCCGACGCGCGGCAGCTGCTGTTCGCGTCGCCGCGAACGGGGAACTTCGAGATCTACGCGGTGACCCTCGACGCCGATGGCAAAGCCGCGCTGGCGACGCGGCCCGAGCGCATCAACCCGGACACCGTCAGCCAAGTCCCCGCGCAGAAGAGCGCGGCTCCGTTCGGCCTGCCGAGCAACGCGGAGCCGTACCTGCTCGCGTTCGGAGTGCTGGCCCTCCTCACCGTCGGGGTCGAGAGTGTCGTTCGCGCGCGCCGCCGCCGCGCGAAAAGCTAGGGATCCTCGCCCCGCCCGCGCAGCAGCTCACGCCGCGACAGAGGTTTGCTCTTCCGCTCCTGCTCGGCGAGCCAGCGCGCCCGCTTCGGTGAGCTCGCCGCCGGATCGGCTCCGCTCGCGGTGGGAGCCTCGGTCGTGACCTCGCTCGCGATGTCGGCGAGCTCGTCGAGGATGAGCTGCAGCTCGTCGGCATGCATCTTCGTGATCGCCTGAAGCTTCTGCGCGAGGTCGCTGACCTCGGTGGTGTGCAGCTCCTTGAACGAACGGATCTGCTGCTCCAAACGGCGCAAGCGGACGGCGAGCTCGTCGGACGGGCTCACAGCTCCTCCATGCCGCGATGGGTCACGATCTTCGGCGCGTGCGGGTCGGCCGGCTCGGCGTAGATCGCGCTGCCGCTCTCGAGGTCGTGGACGAGCTGGTCGGCGAGCGCGGGCGCGTCATCGCGGGTGGCGACGATGATCCGCGCACCGCGGGCGACCGCGGGCGCGCGCTCGGCCAGATCCGGCGGCACGACCAGGATCTCGAACCGTTCGGGGAGCTCGTCGAGCGCGAAGAGGCGCACGCGTATCCGCAGACCCGTACGCGCGATCCGCTTCTCGAAGCGGTGGAAGACCGCCAGCTGCGCCGTCGGGAGCTCGCCTCCGAACGCGCAGACGATCGTGGTGACGAGTCGGGCGCCGGGCGCCGGTGCTGTCACACTTCGGTCCCGGTGGAGGATTCCCAGGCGCGCGACCTCGCGACCCGCGCCGCGTTCCGAGCGGGCCGTCTCGCGATCGCGCGGCTCGGGGACCCCGGATACCTGCGCTGGAAGGGACTGCGCGACGTCGTCCCCGAGGCAGCGATGCTCGTCCAGGACGAGATCGTGTCTCTCATCCGCGCCGAATGCCCGAACGACGCGTTCCTGCTCGAGGAAGGCCCGGAGGACGAGCCGCTCGACGTCGGAGCCGAGCGCCTGTGGATCGTCGATCCCATCTGCGGGAGTCTGAACTTCGTCCACGGCATCCCGTTCTTCGCGATCTCGATCGCGCTGCGCGTCGCCGGACAGCTTCGCGTCGGCGTGGTGTACGACCCGATGCGCGACGAGTGCTTCGCGGCGAACATCGGAGAGCCAGCCTATCTGAACAACCGGCCGATCACGGTGCCGACGATGTCGCAGGGCCCGGAGTTCTGGGAGCAGTCCTGGGTCGGCACGGATCTGCCCTACGACGGGCCGCTGCGCAAGGAGGCGATCCGGGTCTTCGACCTCCACGCGAAGGAGGTCCAGTCGCTTTCGATCATGGGCTCATGCGCCCTCGGGCTCTGCTACGTCGCCTGCGGGAGGCTCAACGTGTACTGGACGCTCGACGCGAAGCCGTGGGACGTCGCCGGCGCGGGTGTGGTCCTGCAGGCCGCGGGCGGGCTGCTCACCGATCCCGAGGGTGGCTCGTGGCTCTACTCGACGGGCGGCTACGTGGCCGGCAATCCGTCGCTGCACCAGTGGGCGCTCCGCGCGATCAAGTACGTGAAGCAGCATCCGGATCCATAAACGGAGAGCGGCAGCCTTTCGGCTGCCGCTCCAGCTCTCATCCCCGTGATGACTAGTTGGTCGCGAGGGCATCCAGGACGGTCCGCTCGATGAGACCGGCCGCCAGGTCGACCTTGTACGCGTTCAGGCTCATCGGGCGGGCCACGGTGCGGATCTGCGCCGCCGCCTGCTTGATGGTCGCCTTGATGTCCTTGCCCTTGAGCGCATCCTCGACGACCTTCGCGCGGTAGGGGACCGGCGACACGCCGCCGATCACGATCCGACCGTCGTTCCAGTTGTTGCCGCTCATGGTGAACGAGACGGCGACCGAGGTGAGCGCGAAGTCGTAGACCTGGCGGTCCTTCAGCTTGTTCCAGGCCTGCTTCGTACCCGACGCCGGGTTCGGGATGGTCACGTGTGTGACGAACTCGCCCGCGGTGAGGACGTTCTCGCGGAGCACGTCCTGGCGCGGACCGATGAAGTAGTCGTCGAACTTCACCGTCTTGTCGCCGTTCACACCGGCGATCTTCGCGCTCGCGTTGAGCGCGAGGAGCGCGGTCGCGGTGTCCGAGGGGTGGACGATGTAGCAGAGCTCGCCGCCGATGATCGCGTGGTAGCGGTTGTCACCGGTGACGGCGTAGCAGAAGTCGCCGCCCTTCTTGTAGCAGTTGAAGTCCTCGCCGCGGAAGAACCAGCAGCGCGGCCGCTGGTTCACGTTCCCGCCGAGCGTGCCGAAGTTGCGGATGAGCGGGGAGGCGACGCTCTGCGCCGCCGCCACAAGGAGCGGGAACTTCGCCTGGAGGTCCTTGTGGTCGATGACGTCGGAGAGGGTCACGGCCGCGCCGACCGTGGCGCCGTCGCCACCTGCGGAGATGGTCGTGAGGTCCTTGATCGTCGTGAGGTCCACGAGCACGTCCGGGAACTTCAGCCCGTTGCCGTGGACCCAGTCCTTCATGATGCCGCCGATCAGGTCGGATCCCCCGCCGACCACCTTGACGGTCCGGTCGGAATTCTGCTTGAGCAGGTTGACCGCGTCGGCGACTGAGGCCGCGTCGTACAGCTCGAACGCTCTCATCTCTTCCCTCCTACCCGGCCTTCAGTGCCGTGAGCAGCTTCTCGCGGGTGAGCGGCATGTCCGAGACCCAGACGCCGACCGCGTTGTAGACCGCGATCGCGATCACCGGCGCGGGGAGCGCCATCGGCGGTTCGCCGATGCCGTGCGCCCCGAAGACGCCGTACTCCTTCGCCTTCTCGATGATGATCACTTCGGCGAGCGGCGCGTCCTTGATCGAGAGTGGCTTGTAGTCGAGCAGGTTCGGGTTGAGCGGCAGTCCCGTGGCCTTGTCGATGAGCAGCTCCTCGGTGAGGGCGGACGCGGTCGCCATGACCACGCCGCCTTCGATCTGCTGCTGCACCGCGAACGGGTTGAGCGCCTTCCCGAGGTCGTGTGCCGCGACGTACCTCGTGATCTTGATCGAGCCGAGGACCGTGTCGACCTCAACCTCGGCGCCGTGGGCCGCCCATGCGGTCCGCTGCCACTTCGGGTCCTGGACGTAGTCGGCGCGTCCGACGATCGGCCCGGAGGTCTTGAACGCCATGACGTCGGCGAGCCCGAGCGTCTTGCCAGGGTTCGCCTTCACGAAGACCTTCCCGTCGACCAAGTCCATGTCGGCGGCGGCGAAGCTCGTCGTCTGCCCGGCCTTCTTCGCGTCGTCGTTGAACTTGCGAGCGCCCCAGTCGAGCGCCTGCTTGCGTGCGTCCGTCGCCGCTTCGAACTGGCCGCGGCCGCCGGTGTTCGTCTGCTGGCTTCCGAACGTTCCGCTGTTGTCGGTCGTGAGATCGGTGTCGACGAACGGCGTGGTGGTGACCGACGTGAGCGGTACGCCGAGCGCCTCGGCCACGATCATCATGAGGAGGCTGCGCTGGCCGTCGCCGATGTCGTTGGTGGCGGACACGGCCTGGACCGTGCCGTCGCTGTTGATGATCACCTGGCCCGAAGCCGGGTTGCCGCCGGCGCCGTGGCTGCAGGCGTGGGCCGCGAGGCCGATGCCGTGGTACACGCCCGGACGGACCTGGTTCGCCTTCGGCGCGTGCCACTTCGCGCTCCAGTTGAGCGCGTCGCGGACCGCGGTGATGCAGTCGCGGATGCCCGGGTTGCTGAACGGCGCCTTCGTGTCGGGGTTGCCGACCTCGTTCAGGTTCTTCAGGCGGAAGGCGACGGGATCCATCCCGATGGCGTACGCCGCCTTCTCCATCGTGAGCTCGAGCGCGAATGTCCCGTTCGGGTGCGAGACGCAGCGGTACGGGCCCGACTTGAAGCTGTTCGTCATGACGTCGATGGCCTCGAGCCGGAGGTTCGGGATGTTGTAGAGGTTCTGCATGTTGAACCACGCGCCGTTCGCGGCGCCGGCTCGCTGTGCGCCGACGTTGGCGATGACCTTGAACTGGCCGAAGGCGATCGACCCGTCCTTGTTCACGCCCATCTTCATCTCGTCGCGGAACTCGTTGCGGTGCGTTCGCGTGACGAAGTCCTCGTACCGCGTGTAGTTCATCTTGATCGGGCGCGCAGTGAGCTTGGAGAGGATCGCGGCGTGGACCTCGGCGAGGTCGATGCCGCTCCGGTAGCCGTAGCCCGACCCGACGTAGCCCGGCTGGACCACGCGGATCTTGTTCTGCGGGATCTTGAGCGCCTGCGAGAGGCCGGCGCGCACGCCGTGCGCCCACTGGCTCGTGTAGATCGCGTTCAGCTTGTCGTTGTCCCACCAGAAGAGCCCGTTCGTCACCTCGAGGGCGACGTGCTGCTCGACCGGCTTGTGGGCGATCAGGTCGACCGTCGCGTCGGCGTTGGTCTTCGTCGGGTCGCCCCGGACGAGCGGCGGCGTGACCGCGATCGTCGTGCCGTCGAGGTTCGACTGGAACTGCTTCGGCGTGCTCGACTTCATCGCCTCGAGGAAGTCGAGGGCCGCCGGCAGCACGGTGTACTGGACGTCGATCTGCCGCATCGCCTCGTCGGCGATGTGCTCGCTGTCGGCCGCGATCGCCGCGATCGGTGATCCGA
This sequence comes from Chloroflexota bacterium, assembly GCA_005889275.1. Taxonomy (GTDB): domain Bacteria; phylum Chloroflexota; class Limnocylindria; order P2-11E; family P2-11E; genus 3-1-20CM-2-70-9. The sequence continues at coordinate 12,054 of VBFI01000048.1, forward strand.
CCTCGAAGACCTCCTCATTGAAGAGGAACCGGGTCGGGTTGGCCGCGCCGAGGAAAACGTCCTTGTATTCGTCGGGGAGGTTCCCGCGGTGGAGGATCTTCCGGACTCCGGGGAGCTTCTCCGCCTTCGACGTGTCGATGCTCGTGATCTTCGCGTGCGGGTAGCGGCTGCGCAGGGTGCGCATGAAGAGCATGCCGGGCATGCGCATGTTCTCGGTGTACTGCCCGAGGTTCGTGACGATGCCGATGCCTTGCATGCGGGCGATGTCGCTTCCGATCACCTTGAACGCACCGGAGGGGGCGGCCGGGGTCGCGCTCGCGACCGGGTCGCCGGCGTACCCGAGCTTGTCCCCGTGAGTCGCCATGACGTTCGCCACCATCTCGGACTGCTCGGCGACGAGCTGCTGCCATTCCGGATCCGCGGAGAGTGTTCGCCAATCGGCGTCGGTGAGCGAGGCGGCGTAGGCCGCATCCTGCGCGACGCGAACGGCTTCGATACGTGCCATCTTTTTCTCCCTCCCTACCGGACCGGATGCCCGGAGTTGGTGAGGATGGTCCGTACCTTGGCCTCATCCAGCTTGGCCGGGTCCCACTTGACCGTGATCGATCGCTCGTTCCCGCTGACGTCGGTGACGCCGTCGTTCTTCTTGACCGCCGCGGCGAGGGGATCGAACTCCTCGATCGTCGCGAGCGGCGTCACGAACTGGAAGTCCTTCGAGACTCCGGTGGCCACCGGGGTCTGCGCGGCCTGCTTCGCCACGTCGACGACGACGGGCGTCGCGCGATAGGTGACCTTCTCGCCGCGCATCTCGGCTGCCGCCGTCTGCACGGACTTGTAGACCTTCGCGTACTCGCCGCAGCGGCAGATGTTGCCGGAGAGCGCCTCCGCGATCTGGACGTCGGTCGGTTTGGGGTTGGCGGCAAGCAGCGCGACCGTGGACATGATGAATCCGCGTGTGCAGATGCCGCACTGGAATCCGCCCTCGAGCCAGAACGCACGCTGGATGGGGTGCAACCCGGCGACGCCGGGGCCCGTCGCGAGGCCGGCGACCGTCTTGATCTCCTGACCGCGGCCGAGCCTCGCCGAGAGGACGGTGCAGCTGTTCACCGATTTGCCGTTGACGAGCACGGCGCAGGCTCCGCACTGGGCGCGATCGCAACCGAGGTTCGAGTTCGAAAGACCGAGCTGGAAGTTCATCGTCTCCCAGAGGCTCTCGCGGTTGTCCACGACGACCGTGTGCTTGACGCCGTCGATGCTCAGCTCGACGCGCCGCATCGTCGCGGGAAGCGTGCTGAGATTCGCGCCGGACGTTGTGCTCGTGGTTTGCTGCGCCGGTTGGATCGCCTTCGTCGCGACCGCCGTCCCACCGAGAACGACAGCTGCGGTCGCCGCGCCGGCACCTGCGCCGATGAGAAAGTCGCGTCGTGTGACGGTCGCTTTCGCGCGCTCGGCAAACGATTTCTGGTCAGCTCGCGTGGAAGCTGGACCTCCCGCTTCCCCCATAGGTTCACCCCCTCAGCAAGGTCGGAAAGCGGTGCAAACATTAGCAGTCTGGTAAAGGTGCCGCCGCTCGCCCGACGGCCGGAGGAGAGCGCTGAGCCGGGCTCCAGCACTTTCCGTTTGCGCAAACGAGGGTTCCGGCCGGAAACAGGGCCGCTGGGCGACGGCGGATACTGGGGTCATGCGAGAGATTTACGCCCGGATGGCCGAGCTCGAGCGGGAAGGCCGCCGTTTCGCGGTGGCGACGGTCGTTCGGACGACGGGGAGCACACCCCAGGTGGTCGGCGCGAAGCTCCTCGTCGACGACCTTGGTCGCCTGGTCGGAACGCTCGGCGGCGGCTGCGTCGAAGGTGACGCGTTCGTCGAAGCGAAGCGCGTGATCGAAACGAGCGAGCCCTCGCTCCGCGAGTACGAGCTCACCGAGGAGCTCGCCTGGGACACCGGACTGGTGTGCGGCGGCACGATGTGGATCTCGATCGAGCCGGGCGAACGGGTCCTGCGGTTCGCCGGACGGGATCTCCTCGGCGACGTCCTCGCCGCGTCGGCCGGGGGCAACCCCGTCGCGCTCGCGACGCTCATGCGCAAGCACGGCAGAGACCTCGTCGCGGCCGGCAAGCTCTTCGTCGAGACCGGCGCGAAGGGCGGCGGAACGCTCGGCGACGCGGTGCTCGACCGGCGTGCGCGCGACGCGGCCCTCGAGGCCTTGCGGAGCGGCACCGCGCGCACGGTCGTCCTGGACGACGAGACCGAGCTCCTGGTCGAGCCGGTGCTCGCCAAGCCGCGGCTCGTCATCGTTGGCGGGGGCCATGTCGGCCTCGCGATCGCGAAGCTCGCGACGCAGCTCGATTACGAGGTCGCGGTCGTTGATGACCGGCCCGAGTTCGCGAACCGCGAGCGCTTCGCGGGCGTGAACGAAGTGGTGAACATGGACATGGCCAAGGCGCTCGAGACGATGCCGATCGGCTGGAACACGTTCATCGTCATCGCGACGCGCGGTCACAAGCTCGACGCGACCTGCCTGCGCGCCGCGGTGAAGACGGAGGCCCGCTACGTCGGACTGCTCGGGAGCAAGCGAAAGACGATCCTCATCGCGCAGATGCTCCGGTCGGAGGGGGTCTCCGACGAGCGCATCCGCGCCGTGCACGCCCCCATCGGCCTCGACCTCGGCGGGCGGACTCCGGCGGAGATCGCGCTCTCGGTGATGTCGGAGCTCTCGCTCGAACGCTACGGCGGCACGGGACGTCCCCTCCGTCTCTCGGATGAGCTCTTCGAACGGACGGTAAGCCGGCGCCAGTAACCGTTCGCGCGACCGTATCGAGTACGCGGCTTGACCTGGTCCTCATGCCGGAGGACGTTCTCGAGGCGCTGCTCCGCGAAGACCGCGCCCAGATCGGCCGGCTCGCCGACTACCACGTGCCGCCGGACTTTCCTGGCGAGGCGACGGGTCTCGTCCGGCTCCGGCGCGATCAGCTGGCGGCGGACCCGAGCATCGGCCCGTGGCTCCTCCGCGCGATCGTTCGTCGCGAGGACCGCGTGATGGTCGGCTACGTGAACTTCCATGGGCCACCCGGCGTGAACGACACCATGACCGTGGGGGCCGTCGAGCTTGGCTGGACGGTCTTTCCCGAATATCGGCAGCGCGGCTACGCCACGGAGACAGCGAACGCGCTCATGGAATGGGCCGCGCGCGAGTTCGGCATCCGGCGTTTCGTATCGAGCACGACGCCGGAGAACGCCGCGTCCCTCCGCGTCCACGCGAAGCTCGGGTTCGTCCCCACCGGCGAAGTCGTCGACGGCGAGGTGATCTTCCGGCTCGACCGCTAGGTCGGGTCGGCGATCTCGTTCACGTCCTGGGGATGCGGCGGTTCGTTCTCAGGCCGGTCGCTCGGTGCGGCGGGGCTGCCCCGACGCTCGGGCGCGATGCCTTCCCGACGCTCGACCGCGCGCTCGCGCTCGAGGTCCTTCTTCTTTTCCATGCCGAGGCGACGCGCACGTCCCGTGCCATCTCACATTCGAGGGACCGCCGGCGTTCTATCGTCGTGAGATCGGAAGGGTGACGTTCGGACGGCTCATCGAAGTGCACGAGCGCGAGATCTTCGCGTACGCGCTCAGGCTCACCGGCAACCGCGCGGACGCGGACGACATCTTTCAGGAGACCTTCCTCGCGGCGTTCCGTGCCTGGCCGCCGCCGCGTTCGGGAAACGAGCGTGCCTGGCTCTACAAGATCGCGACGAACAAGGCGATCGACCGGGCACGGCGAGCGAAACGGACCGCGCCGCTAGCGGATCTCCGTCTCGCGGCGCCGGAGCGCGATGGGGTGACGGTGGCCGATCTCGCGGCTGCGGTGCGGGCGCTGCCGGCGGGTCAGCGCGCCGCCTTCGTGCTTCGCAAAGTGGAAGGCCGGTCCTACGCGGAGATCGCGGACGTGCTCGAGTGCAGCGCGGCGGCGGCGCGGTCGCGCGTCGCGGAGGCGACGAAGAAGGTCAAGGAGAAGATGACATGACGACGCTCTCGCCACTTCTCGACGAGGCGCGCGCCCAGCTCCTCGCGCGCGCGGATCGCGAGGGCCTGATCGCCGTCGGTTACGGCGTGATGGACTCGCCGCTCGGTCCGCTCTGGGTCGCGGTCGGCCCTCGCGGTGTCCTCGCGGTCCACTACGGCGCGCGGCCGGACGAGCGCGAGCTCGCGCGGATCACGCGAGCGTACGGACCCGGGGTCGTGCCCGACCGGCGACGGTGCGACAGGTTGCTCGCCGAGCTCGACGAATATTTCGCCGGCCGGCGGCGCAGGTTCGAGGTCGAGGTGGACCTGAGCCCGCTGACCCCTTTCCAGCGGCGGATCCTCACGGCGACCGCGCGGGTGGCGTACGGCGAGGTCACGACCTACCGCGATGTCGCCCGCAAGGCCGGAAACGAGCAGGCCTCGCGCGCCGCCGGTAGTGCCCTCGGCGCGAACCCGATCCCGATCGTCGTCCCCTGCCACCGCGTCATCGCGACCGACGGGAGCCTCGGCGGATATGCCGGCGGCCTCCCGGCAAAGCGCCGGCTCCTCACGCTCGAGCGCGGGGAGAGCTCCGTGCCCGCGGGCGGCTGGGCACCGTCGGGGCGCTAGCCTCCTGGCTGTCGATTCCGGTGGAGGCCGTTCGTCGTGTTGTCACAAAGATCGGCAAGGGAGGCCACGAAGGCATGAGCAAGTACGCATTCATCTTCATCGACGACGGGGTCGACTACCAGACCGCGCCCACGCCCGAGCAGCAAGCGGTCTACGGCGAGATCTTCAAGTGGTTCGAGGCGAACGCCCAAAGGATCGCCGACGGTGGAGCGGAGCTCCAACCGACCCGGACCGCCACGACCATCCGCAAGCGTGGCGGCAAGGCGTCGGTCATGGACGGACCGTTCGTCGAGGCGAAAGAGTCGGTCGGCGGGTTCACGATCTTCGAGCTGCCCAACAAGGATGCGGCGGTCGCGCTCGCGAGAACGTGGCCGGGCTATGGGGTCGAGATCCGCGAGATCGTCGAGGAGCGCGACGCGCAGAACATGCCCGCCGGCCTCGCCGAGCGTTAGGAGGAAAGCGATGACGCAGTACGTGTTGATGTTCGTCGGCTCCGACGAGTGGCGCGAAACGAGCACCAAAGACGAGCTCGAGCGCGGGTACGCCGCGGTCGGCAAGTGGTGGGACGAGCTCTCGAGCAAAGGCGTCCTCAAAGGCGGCGAGGAGCTGAAGCGGGGACCGGGGACGGCGACGACCATCCGCCGGGTGAACGGCCAGATGCGTGTCTTCGACGGACCCTTCATCGAGTCCAAAGAGCAAGTGGGCGGCTTCGCGATGATCGAAGTCCCGGATCTCGACGCGGCGATCGCCGTCGCGAAGAGCTGGCCGGGCGGCGACGTCGAGGTGCGCCCCGTCGTCGTGCACTGAGCACCAGCGTCACGAGCGACGCGGTGGCCGCCGTCTTTCGTGAGGAAGCGGGCCGGCTCACCGCGGCGCTCGTCCGGCGCCTCGGCGACTTCGACCTCGCCGAGGAGTGCGTGCAGGACGCGCTCGTCTCGGCCCTCGAACACTGGCCTCGCGAGGGGATACCGGCGAATCCGGGCGCCTGGCTCATGACGGCGGCGCGCCGCAAGGGCATCGACCGCCTGCGTCGCGAGGCGCGATACCGGGAGAAGCTCGCCGAGCTGGAGGACACCGCCGTGAGCATCCCAAGCGCGCTCCCCGACGACCGGCTGGATCTCATCTTCACGTGCTGCCACCCGGCGCTCGCGCGCGAGGCGCAGGTCGCGCTCACGCTCCGCTCGGTCGCCGGGCTCACCACGCCGGAGATCGCGCGAGCGTTCCTCGTGCCCGAGGCGACGATCGCGCAGCGACTGGTGCGCGCGAAGCGGAAGATCGTCGACGCGAAGATCCCGTTCCGCATGCCGGAGCTCGATCAGCTGCCGGAGCGGCTCGAAGAGGTCCTCGCCGTCCTCTACCTGACGTTCAACGAGGGCTACCTCGCGACCGGAGCCCGCGGGGCGCACGACCGCGACCTCGCGAAGGAGGCCGAGTGGCTCACCGGGCTTCTCGCCGCGCTCATGCCCGACGAACCAGAGGTGCTCGGCCTTCTCGCGCTCATGCGTTTTCATCTCGCGCGTGCGGAGGCGCGGTTCGACTCGCGGGGCAGGCTCGTGCTCCTCCGCGATCAGGACCGAAGCCGTTGGGATCGCGCCCGCATCGACGAGACGTTCGCTCTCGTCGGCCGCTTCCTCGCGCTCCGGCGCCCCGGCCCCTATCAGCTGCAGGCGCTCATCGCCGGCGCGCACGCCGACGCGAAGACCTGGGAGGCCACGCGCTGGCCGGAGATCCTACGGTCGTACGACGCGCTCCTCGCGTTCGGCGATTCGCCGGTGGTCCGCCTGAACCGCGCGATCGCCCTCTGGCATGTGCGCGGCGCCGAGGACGCCTACATCGAGCTCTTCTCGCTCGCCGAGGAGCTCGACCGCTACCACCTCTATCACGCCACCCGCGGGGAGCTGCTTCGCGCGCTTGGCCGCCCGGATGAGGCGCGCGCGGCCGACCGCCGCGCGCTCGAGCTGACCGAGAACCCCGCGGAGCGGGCGCTCCTCGCGGCGCGCCTCGGCTAACGTCGCGGCGTGGCCGCGCCGCACGCCGAGCTTCGCCGCGCGCCGGTGCCGAACGCGATGGGGCACGTCGTGCTCGCCTTCGCCGAGCGGATTCTTGCCGCGCGCGACCTAGGCGCGCTGCGCGATCAGCTCTGGCGCACGCACACCTATCTGTATGTGACGCCGGGCCCACTCCTCATCCGGCACGCGCTCGCCGGCTTTCCCGAGGAGGTCCAGCGCCTCGGTGACCGGTGTCCTTTCTATCGCTACGACGCGCGCGGTGGGGGCGGATATTGGCCGGACCGGAACGAGATCTGGCTCGCGGCGGGCGTCGAGACCTACGAAGGCCTTCGCCAGGTCCGGCTCTCGGCATGCCACGAGCTCTTCCACTTCGTCTGCTGGAACCACCCTCGCTACCGTGCGGACGAGGACCGCGGTTTTGTGGCCCTTCGCCGCGCCGTGGAGGAAAGCCGATCCGCCGTCAACGACCATCCGCGTTACCGCGACTGGATCGCCGGATCGTTCCTTCGTCAGGGCGACCACGCGAACGTCGTCGAGTACTTCGCCGACATCCCGACGAACTTTCGCGACGCGCGTGAGCTGCCGCCGCCGCTCGCGGCGCACTTCGCGCCGCTCATCGATGGCTCGCCGTTTCCCGAGGGATTCGACCGCGATGTGGCGGCGGACCCTTACGACCTCGCGGCATTTCAGCGCTCCCTCCGACCGGCGGGGCGGTGAGCTCCGGCGGCTACCCCGCGACCAGCGTCGTCAGCCGGCGGCTTCGCCGAGCGGCTCGAGCGCGACGACGGGGATCTGCCGCTTCGTGCGGTCCTGGTATTCGCGGTACGCCGGGTCGCGCTCGACGATCTTCGACCAGAGGAGCTGCCGTCGCGCGCCCAGGCATTCGACCGCGCGGACGCGGATGCGTTTGCCATCGACCATGATCTCGGCTTCCGGATGCGCCCTCAGGTTCTTCCACCACGCCGGATGCCGGTCAGCCCCGGCGAACGAACCGATCACCACGTACGAGCCGTCGTCGCGAAGATAGTTGAGCGCGACGTCGCGCCGCTCGCCGGTCTTCTGGCCCTTCGTCGTCAGGAGCAGAACTGGCCAGTCGCCACTCCTCGCGCCGATGCGCCCGGAGCTCAGCCGGAAGAGCGTCCGGTGCAGCTTCCAATAGAGCGTGAGCAGCGGGCCGCGGGTGACGACCGGCATCTAGTGGGGGCCCATGGCGAAGACCTCGAGCCCGCAGAGCTCGCGGAAGCCGAGCTTCGCGCAGATCGGCGCCGAGGTATCGCGATCGGCCTGGATGATCGCGGCGGCGCGCCCGTCCGCGCGTGCGTCCGCGAGGCGCCGTGCGACGAGCGCCGTGTACACGCCGTGGCCGCGCTGCTCCGCCAGCGTCGCGGCACCGCCGAGGAGCACGAGCGGGGAATCGGGGATGTAGACGAGGTAGCTCCAGGCGACCGGCGCCTCGCCGTCGAGGTAGGCGAAGTAGCTGCGCGTCTTGATCCCGGTGCTCGCGGCGAGCATCTCGTTGAAGAAGCGAGCGACGTCGCTCGGGATCCCGTAGGCCCGGCCCATCATGTCGCTCGCGGCGACCGCGTCCTGCGGCGACACCTCGCGGATGCGCACGCTCGCGCTCGCGGCGATCGGCGTCGCGAGGTCGGTCCGCGCCATGCCCGAGAGGCTGCCGGCCCGCTTGAGGCCAGCGGCGGCGAGACGGCTTTGGAGATCGAGCGGCCTCGTCGAGGGACCGGTGACCCAACCGAAGCGGAGCGAACCGTAGCGCTCGCGAACCCTCGCGATGACCGCGTCGACCTCGCGGTCGCCCAGACGGGCGTCGCCGCAGAGATTGGCGAGCGCGGAATCGAGCTTCGTGACCCGCCCGCGGATTCCGGGGACGCCGAGATCCTGCGCGAGCCCGGGAACCGCGGGTAAAAGGAAGAGCGTCGATTCGATCGCGTCGATCAGCACGCGCTCCGAGATCGTCATTTTGTCGATTCTGCCCGGTTCCCCTCGTCGCTAGCGTGGAGCCTCAAGACGGGGCCGCCAGGGAGGACCGCGTGCGCTACATGCTGACGTTCTACGCTCGCGAAGAAGACTGGATGGCGCTTCCGAAGGCGGACCGCGACGCCGGGATCGCCGAGATCGGGCAATGGTTCGCCGAGCATGCCCGAGCGGGGAAGATCGTCGAAGGCCGGCGGCTCGGCCGGGGGACGAAGACGGTGCGCCTCGGCCGGGTGCGGAAGAAGGACCTGCCGATGGTCAGCGACGGGCCGTTCGCCGAGACGAAGGAGACCGTCGGCAGCTACGCCATCGTCGAGGTGAAGGACGAGGAGGAGGCCGTCGCCATCGCCAAGCGCTGGCCCGCGGGAGGGCTCGTGGAGATCCGCCCGGTCGCGGAATAGCCGGGGCATCGCCGAACGATCAGGCCGCGACGAGGGAGCGAAGGGCGCGGCGAACGAGCTCGCGCGCGAGCGTGAGCTTGTAGCCGTTGTCGCGGAGCGGCGTCGCTCCGGCGAGGACACGCTCGGCGGCGTCCGCACACGCGGCCTCGTCGAGCTCGCTGCCCTCGAGTCCTTTCTCGGCCGCGGCGACCCGCCACGGGATCGGGGCGATGCCCCCGAGGACGACGCGCACGTCTCGCGCCACGCCACGCTCGATGCGGGCCGCGGCGGCGACGGAGACGAGCGCGAAGCTCCACGCCTTGCGGTCCATCGCCTTCTGGTACGTACCCTTCCGCGCGAGCGCGGCTTCGGGGATGCGGATCTCGGTGATGAGCTCGCCCGGCCTGAGCGCGTGCTCGCGCCGCTCGCGGCCATGCGGCGCGACGAAGAGGTCCGCGAGCTTCATGTGCCGCCGGCCCCGCGAGCTCGCGAGGGAGATCTCGGCGTCATAGGCGACGAGCGCAGGCACGAGATCCGAGGGCGAGACCATCACGCATTCGCGCGCGCCGATGATCGCGTGGTAGCGATTCTCGCCATCGACCGCGAAGCAGCGGGTGCCGCCCTTGAGCCAGCACGGCGTGCCCTCGTCACGGAAGTACCAGCAGCGATTCCGCTGCAGGAGATTTCCGCCGACGGTTCCCATGGTGCGGAGCTGGACCGTGGCGGCGTCGCGCAGCGCCTCGCGCAGGATCGGCATGAGCTGCCCGAGCTGCGGATTGCCCTCGAGCTCGATGAGCGGGGTGAGCGCGCCGATGCGCAGGCCCTTTCCCCGCTCGCGCGACCATCCGCGGAGTCCCTCGATCCCGGTGAGGTCGACGAGCGTGTCGGGCCGCACGAGGCCGTCCTTCATGAGGCCAAGGAGATCCGTCCCGCCGGCGAGGGCGACGGCACCGCTCCGGAGCCGCCGAAGCGCGTCCGCGAGTGCCGTCGGCCGGGCGTACGAGAACGCGTTCACGAGCGCGCCTCCGCGACGGCGAGGGCGTCGAGCACGCGGGCCCTCGTGAGCGGGGCGTGACGGATGCGCGCGCCCGTCGCGTTCGCGACCGCGTTCGCGATCGCGGCGGCGGTCGGAATGATCGGAGGCTCGCCCAGTCCCTTCACACCGAGGTTGTTCGCGCGGCGGTCCGGCCGGTCGACGAACTTGACGGTGATCTTCGTGGGCACGTCCTTCACGGTCGGCACCTTGTAATTCTCCAGGTTCCCGTTCATGACCCGGCCGGTGGCCCGGTCGACGAAGCGCTCCTCGGTGAGCGCGAACCCGAGCGCCTGCAGCACACCGCCCTCGACCTGCGACCTCGCGGTCAGCGGATTGACGATGCGGCCGATGTCGTGCACGGCCACGATGTGCTCGACCGTGATCTCGCCGGTCCGCAGATCGACCTCGACCTCCGCGAAGTGCGCTCCGAAGGTGCGCTGCGACAGCTCGGGGTCGTTCGGGTGCCGCGCACCCTTCCCGATGACCGTGTTGTTCTCGACCTTGCCGAGGATCTCGGAGAGCGGCGTTCGCGCGCCCTTGCTCACTACGACACCGCCGTCGATCCGGAGCTCGCCCGCCGGCGTCTCGAGCACACCGGCCGCCGCGCCGAGGAGCTGCTCGCGCGCGTCCCGCGCGGCGATGCGCACGGCGGGTCCGACGGATGCGAGGGTGACCGAACCCGCCGAGATCGGGCCGTACGGGTTCTCCGTGTCTCCGATGCGCACGTGGACGTCGGCGAGGTCAACACCGAGCTCGTCCGCGCAGATCTGGGCGAGGACCGTGCGCGTGCCGGTGCCGATGTCCTGCGTGCCGGCGGTGAGGACGACGGTGCCGTCGGGATTCAGATGGACGGTCGCGTACGCGGGCGGCCCTCCGCCGCCACCCCAGATCTGCGTCGCCATGCCCAACCCGCGATGCCGGTGGGGCGCCGAGCCGCGCATCCCGCCGTTGCGCCGACGGCGCCAGCCGATCTCCTCCGCCCCGATGCGGTAGCACTCCAGGAGGTGCTTGTCGGAGTAGCGCTTGCCGCTGAGCGGATCTTTGGGCGAGCCGGCGTGCTTCCGGCGCAGCGCGATGGGGTCGATCCCCAGCCGCTCGGCGAGCTCGTCGACCGCGCACTCGAGCGCGAACGTGCCCTCGACGTAGCCAGGCGCGCGGAAGGCCGAGAGCGCGCCCGCGTTCGTCACGACCTTGTAGGACTTCGACGACACGTTCGCCACGTCGTAGAGCGTGTTCGTCGGCCCGGTCGGGTTCGCGACCCACTTGCCCTGGCCGACGTTCGCCCATGAGGTGTGCTCGATGGCCGTGATCTCGCGGCCCTTGCCGGCGATGCGGATCTGCTGGAGCGTCGCCGAGCGGTTTCCGGCCGCGAGGTTTTCTTCGTCGCGCGTGAGGATGCACCGTGCCGGGCGGCCGAGCTCCATTGCGAAGAGCGACGCGATGATCGAGTACTTGCCGACCCCGCCCTTCGACCCGAACCCGCCGCCCATGTAATCGCAGACGACGCGAATCTTCGAGAACGGCAGCTTGAGCGCCATCTTCAGGCCCTGGCGGACCCCGAACACGTGCTGCGTCGACTCGAAGACCGTGAGCACCTCGCCGTCCCACGAGGCGACCGCGCCGTGCGTCTCGAGGGAGTTGTGGATCTGGGTCGAGGTCCGGTAGGTCGCCTCGACGACCGCGTCCGCCTCTTTCATCGCTTTGCGGACGTCCCCGCGCTTGTGGGTGCTCGCTTCCGCGACGTTGCCGTCCGTCTCGAGCCGCGGCGCGACGTCGCCGATCGCCTCCTCGAGATCCACGACGTGCGGGAGGAGCTCGTAGTCGACCTCGATGAGCCGGAGCGCCTCCGCCGCGGTGTCCTCGTCGTCCGCCGCGACAGCGGCGACCTCGTCGCCGACGAAGCGGACCTCCTCGCGGAAGATGGTGTCCTCGCCGCGAAACGCCGCCTTCGGCGCGTTGAACCGGTGGAGCACACCGCGGACCCCGGCGAGCGCCTCGGCCTTCTTCGTGTCGATGCGCCGCACCCGCGCCCTCGGATACGGGCTTCGGAGGACGCGCACGAAGAGCATCGCCGGCAGGTAGACGTCCTGCGTGTAGCGGGCCCGTCCGGTGACCCGCGCCGTGCCGTCGACGCGGCGCCGCTCGTGCCCGATCTCGGTGCGCTCGCCGCCGTCGAGGAGCGGAAGATCGCGTCCCTCGACGAGGACGAGCGATTCGTAAACCTCGCCCTCGAACTCCTCGCGCGACTTGACGACGCGCGGCATTACTTGCGTCGCCTCCCCGCCGAGACCCCGGCCGCGACGATGTTCGGATACGCGCCGCAGCGGCACAGGTTTCCGGCGACCGCACGCCGCACGTCGGCCTCGGACGGCGCGGGCGTCGCACGGAGCAGCGCGACGATCGACATGATCTGGCCGGGCGTGCAGAAGCCGCACTGAAAGGCGTCGGCGTCGACGAACGCGCGCTGCACGGGGTGCAGCTCGCCGTCCTTGGCGAGCCCCTCGATGGTCTCGACGCGCTTTCCTTCGCACGCGACCGCGAGCGTCATGCACGAGTAGACCGGCCGGTCGTCGACGATGACCGTGCACGCGCCGCACGTGCCCTCGTCGCACACGCGCTTGCTGCCGGTGAGCCCGAGCGACTCGCGAAGCGTGTCGAGAAGGGTCCGCCGCGGCGGGACGCGCGCCGACACGGCGTTGCCGTTCACGGTGAGCGCGATGTCGATGGGACCGGGGCCGCGCAGCGCGGCGCCGTTCACCGAAGGGACCTGGGGCACGAAGAAATGTTAGGTCGCTGGGCCGTCCTATGCTGTCCGCGCTTTCGCGCAGGAGGTCTTTCCCCATGGCCATTCAGCGTGTCGGCGTCGTCGGCTTCGGTCAGATGGGCTCCGGGATCGCGCAGGTGTGCGCGCAGGCCGGACTCGACACGCTCGTCCGCGAAGTGGATCAGTCGCTCATCGACAAGGGGATGCAGCGGGTCGACGGATCGCTCGCGCGCCTGGTGAAGAGCCAGCGCACCAGCGAGACCGACGCGAAGGCGGCCCGCGGCCGTATCCGCGGCACCCTCGCGCTCGCCGACTTCAAGGACCGCGACCTCGTGATCGAGGCCGTCGTGGAGGAGATGGGCCCGAAGAAGAAGGTCTTCGGCGAGCTCGACACGGTGTGCCCGCCGGCGACGATCTTCTGCTCGAACACGTCCAGCCTCACGATCGTCGAGATGGCCGCCGCGACGAAGCGGCCCGACCGTTTCGCGGGACTCCACTTCTTCAACCCGCCGGTGATCATGAAGCTCGTCGAGATCGTGCAGGCCATCACGACCAGCGACGAGACCATCGCCAGCCTCAAGGACTTCGTCGCGAAGCTCGGGAAGACGGGCGTCCTCTGCAAGGACACGACCGGCTTCATCGTGAACCGCCTGATGGTTCCCTACCTGCTGGGAGCGGTGCGCATGCTGGAGCTCGGCATCGCGACGAAGGAGGACATCGATCAGGCGGTGAAGCTCGGGCTCGGCTATCCGATGGGACCGTTCGAGCTCATCGACTACACCGGCGTGGACATCAACTACCACGTCGCGAACGTGTTCTTCGACGAGTTCCGCGATCCGAGCATGGCCGCGCCTTCGCTGCTCCGGCGGATGTTCCTGGCCGGCAGGCTCGGAACGAAGAGCGGCCGCGGCTTCTACGAGTACGACGAGCAGGGGAAGCGCAAGACGTAGACGCTCATGAGGGCCAGGCGTCGCGCAAGGCCGCGCTCTGGTCGGCGATCAGCGGGCTGGCCCACATCGGATCGACCTCGTTCGGGCCCGGGCTCTACCCATCGTGGTACTTCGCGATCAGCGCGGCGGCCTACGGCCTCATCCTGCCGGTCGTCGCGTCGCTCCACGTCCGTCATCAGCTGGTGCGTCAGTCGGGCGCGGTGCTCGGGACCATCGCCGGCGCGAGCGTGGTGACCCTCGGTCTCGGAGCCGCGGCGAATCCCGACCTCATCCCGGGCGCCCTCTTCGTCCGCGGCGTCTGGTGGTGGACGATCGGGAAGCTGTGGGCCGAGACGGGGGTGCTGCCGCGCGCGTTCGGCTGGATCACGATGGCGCTCGCCGTCCTCTGCTTCGCGCTCGTCATCGCGTACGCCATCGCGGGGCTGCCGATGTCGCCGCCGGACCTGCCTCTCCGCATTGTGCTCGGCGCGTGGCTCGTCGCGCTCGGGGCGATCGTGTGGCGGGATTCGCGCACTAACATGAGCCGCTGATGGCGGTGACCACGCGACCGGGGAGCGCGACCCGTCACGCGTCCCTCGGCCTGTCGCTGGACGACCTCAAGGGCATGTACCGGTACGTCCTCATGACCCGTCTCGTGTCCGAACGGATCCTGCAGCTGAACCGCATGGGCCGAACGCCGTTCGGCGCGGGAACCGACGGCCACGAGGCCGCGCAGATCGGCGCGGCCTGGTGTATCCAGCGCGGGAAGGACTGGACGGTCCCCTATTACCGAGACATGGGCGTGGCCTTCGTCCTCGGTTTCAGCGCGCTGGACGAGTTCCGTGGCGTCCTCGCGAAGGCGACCGACCCCAACTCCGGCGGGCGGGCGTTCCTCAACATGTTCAGCTCGCCGAAGGACCGCATCCTCTCGCGATCGGTCCTCGTGGGCACCGAGTTCCCGCACGCGGTCGGGCTCGCGCTCGCGCTGAAGCTGCGCAAGGAGCCCTTCATCGTCTTCGCGTTCGGTGGCGACGCGTCCACGAGCCCGGGGGACTTCCACGAGGCCGCCAACTTCGCCTCGGTGCACAAGCTCCCGGTGGTCTTCGTCATCGAGAACAACCTCCTCGCGATCTCCACGCGCATCGAGAAGCAGACCGCGGTGAAGGACATCGCCGAGAAGGCTGCCGCGTACGCGATGCCTGGGTTCGTCGCCGACGGGATGGACCTGCTCGACAGCTACGAGAAGACGAAGCTCGCGTCCGACCACGCCCGCGCCGGCAAGGGGCCGAGCCTCGTCGAGCTGAAGTGCTATCGCTATCAGCCGCACACCTCGGACGACGACGACAGCCGCTACCGGACGAAGCAAGAGGTCGAGCAGTGGCGCGCGAGGGATCCCGTGAAGGGTGCCTTCGCGTACCTGCTCGCCGCCGGGGTTTCCGAGCAGGACCTCGAGTCGATCCGCGCGAAGCTCGCGGACGAGATCGAGCAGGCGATCGCGCAGGCGGAGAGCGAGCCCGACCCGCGGCCTGAGGACGCCGCGACCCACGTGTACGCGGCGGACGCACCGCTCCCCGACGGCACGCGCGCCTAGCGCGCGCGTGCGCGCACTCACGCTCGCGCTCGCTCTGCTGCTCACGGCCTGCACGCAACCGAGGCCGGCGCTCACGCCAACGCCGGTGCCCACGCGCGAGCCGGGGACGTACAGCGTGACCGCCTTGCTCGACCTCTCCGGCTCACGCTCCCCGAACGGCGGGCCGCAGCGGGACGCGATGGAGCTGTGGGCGGACCAGCACGCGTCCGCGAGCCCGCGGGCGCGCCTCAAGATCGTCGACGTCGCCGGCAGCCCTTCGCGCACGCTCATCGAGCTCCGTCGCGCGGCCGCAGAGGATCGCGCGGACGCGATCGTCGTCGGGGCCTCCGTCGTGTACGACGACACGTTCGCGCGCGCCGTGGAGCTCGCCCACGTCCCGGTGCTGTTCACGCTGCCGATCGTCGATCCCGGCGGTGGCTTCGGCTTCGCGCTCGCGCCGACGCCGGCGCAGCTCGCGGTGGCTGCGCTCGACGACGCCGCGGCGCGCACCGTCCTGACCGGGAGCATCGTGGTGAGCGACGAGTCGCCGTCGGCCATACCCGAGCGGGCGGCGCTCATGGCCGATCTCGTCAGACGGTCGGTGATTCCGACCCTGGCGAAGGCCGGCCCCGCCGAGAGCGCGAAGCTCCGGACGACGCTCGCGACGTCGACGGTGGTCCTCTTCGCCGGACCCGCGAAGCCGTACCTCGATGCGGCGCGCGCCGCGCCCGCCGGCTCGCTCCTGTACTTCTCCTACCTCTGCGACCCCGGCGACATGGGCGATCTCCGCGATGCTCCGGGCCTCGTGACCTGGCCCGGCTCGCGCTGGATCGCCGCGGGCGTGGCGAGCGCGGCGCGGCTCGCGTTCCTGGGGTCGTACACCGACCGCGCGGGGCCTCCGACGACGCCGGCTGCGTCCGCCTTCGACGCGCTGGCGCTTCTCGCAAGCGCCGCCGAGGGCGGGATCGACGGGGCCCAGATGCGCAGGCGCATGGAGGCCACCACGCTCGCGGGCGTCGCGACGACCTACGCGTTCACCCCTTCGCGGCACGCCGGCTTCACGATGTCCGACCTCGCGCTCCTGCGCTATACCGGCGCGCGCACCGCGCCCGTCGTTCGCTAGGAGGCACCATACGGCCGTGCCGAGCGAGCTCGACTCCCTCATCTACGACTGGAATCGCGACGGCCGCGCGGCTCGCGCGGACTATCGCGCGGTCGAGCTCGACGACGAGACCCTTCGCGACGGCCTGCAGGGCCCCTCGGTTCGCAACCCGCCGCTCGAGGTGAAGAAGCGCCTCCTCCACCTCATGGACGAGCTCGCCATCGACAGCGCCGACATCGGCCTCCCGGGCGCGTCAGCGCAGGCCCGTGAGAGCGTCGTCGCGCTCGCGAAGGAGACGACACGCCTCCGGCACCTGAAGCCGAACTGCGCGATCCGCACGCACCCGGACGACGTGCGTGGCGCGATCGAGGCCGCGACCGAGTCCGGCGTCGCGATCGAGGCATGCGCGTTCATCGGCAGCTCGCCGATCCGCCGCTTCGCGGAGGACTGGACGCTCGACACGATGCTGAAGAGCGTCGAGACCTCGGTCGCGGCGCTGGCGAGGGCCGGCCTGCCGGTGATGTTCGTCACCGAGGACACGACGCGGGCCGACCCGGAGACGCTCGTCCGCCTCTACGACACCGCCATCGGGCTGGGCGCGAAGCGCATCTGCGTCTCGGACACGGTCGGCCATGCGACGCCGGAAGGGGTGCGCAATCTGCTGACGTTCGTGCGCGACGAGATCGTGCGTGACCGCGCGGTGAAGGTCGACTACCACGGGCACAACGACCGCGGCCTCGGGACGATCAACGCGCTCGCCGCCACGGCGCTCGCCGACCGCGTGCACGGCTGCGCGCTCGGCATCGGCGAGCGCGTGGGCAACACCTCGATGGACCAGCTGCTGATCAACATGCAGCTCTTCGGCCTCGTCGACCGCGACCTCACCCCACTCGTCGAGTACACCGCGCTCGTCGCCGAGCATTGCGGCATCCCGATCCCGCCGAACTACCCGGCCATGGGCGCCGACGCGTTCCGCACCGGAACCGGGGTGCACGCCGCGGCGGTGATCAAGGCGCTCCGCAAGAATGACCGCGCGCTCGCGGACCGCGTGTACAGCGGCGTGCCTGCCTCGGTGCTCGGCCGCGAGCAGCGGATCGAGGTCGGGCCGATGAGCGGCGAGTCGAACGTCGTGTTCTGGCTCGAGCAACACGGCTTCGCGGTGACGCCGGGGCGGGTTTCGCGGATCCTCGACGCGGCGAAGGCGAGCGACCGGCTTCTCTCCGAAGCCGAGCTGCGAACGCTCGCGAGCTAATCCGCCGCCGTCGCGACGCTCACGCGTTCAACGCCCGCGCGCTGAGCGGTCTGGCGCCACACGATGAACGCGACGGCGGCGATGATGACCGCCGCACCCGCGACGATCGTCGGCGTGACCGGCTCGCCGCGGACGAGCGCCCCGAGGATGACCGCGACCACGGGATTCACGAACGCGTAGGTCGCGACGAGCGACACCGACGCATGTTGCAGCAGCCAGGTGTACGCGGTGAACGCGACGATCGAGCCGAACACCACGAGGTACGCGATCGCGACGACCGAGCGGGTCGAGAAGCTGGCGGGATCGACGTTCGCGGCCTCGCCCCGGATCACACCGCTGACCAGCAGGGCGGCACCGCCGGCGAGCATCTGGTACGCGGTGGAGAGGAGCGCGTTGCGCGGAGAGCGGAGCCGCGGAGAGATGAACGTGCCGACGGCCCACGAGACGGTCGCCCCGAGAAGGATCGCGACGCCGAACGGGTCGAGGGTCCCGTTCAGGCCGCCGGGAACGACGAGGATCGCGACGCCGACGAGGCCGAGCAGCACGCCGGCGATGAGATCGCGACGGACCCGCTCGCCGGTGAGCGCGCGGAGCACGACGATCCAGAGCGGGATCGACGCGACGATCAGCGCGGTGACGCCGGAGGGCACCGTGCGCTCGGCGAGGACGACCAGACCGTTCCCGCCGGCCAGGAGGAGCAGACCGACCGTCGCCGCGCCGAGGAGCTCGCGCGGCGTCGCGCGGAGCGAAACGCGCCGGAGCCCGAGCCAGAGGCAGATGAGCACGCCCGCGGTCAGAAAGCGAAGGCCGGCGCTCAGGAGGGGTGGCAGCGTCTCGACCGCGATGGCGATCGCGAGGTACGTCGACCCCCAGACGAGGTAGACCGTGCCGAGGGCGGACCAGAGCGCGACGGGAGACGGCCGCTGGGCTGGGGACATCTGCACGTAGAACGTAACCGGAGGCGCCCGCGTGAGATGCCGCCGCTCGGCGTTCTGTAACGAAGGTGACGTTCTAAACGCGCAGGATGGAGCGGCGATGACGCCGAACGACGTCATTCCTCTCCATCTCGCCGACGTGACCTATCCGGCACAGCATCCGCTCGCCGGGCAGACCGGCGTCGTGCTCGCGTTCGCGATCCGCCACCCCGCGGGCATCGTCCTCGTCGACACCGGCGTCGGCGCCGGGAACGACTGGGTCGATGAAAGCTACCGGCCGGTACGTCGCGACATCCGTGACGCGCTCACCGCCGCCGACCTCGAGCCAGAGGATGTCCGCGCGATCGTGAACACCCATCTCCACTTCGACCACTGCGGGCAGAACCGCGCGTTCCCGGGCGTGCCCGTCGTCACGCAGCGCCGCGAGCTCGACGCGGCCCGCGAGCCCGGACACACGATCGGCGAGTGGGTGGACTTCCCCGGTGTCGCCCACGCGCCGGTGGATGGCGATGGCGAGATCGCCGACGGCGTGAGCGTCCTCGCCACGCCGGGGCACACCGTGGGGCACCAGTCCGTCACCGTGCGTACGGGTGACGGCCTCGTGCTCATCGTGGGCCAGGCCGCGCAGGACGCGCGCTCGTTCGCGACCGGTGAAGCGGACGCGAGCGTCCGCCGTCTCCGAGAGCTGAACGCCGACCGCATCCACTTTTCGCACGACCGGGCGGTGCTCCGCCGCAGATAGTTGACTCAGTCAACTATCCTCACGTGCGTGAACGCGAGCGCCGAGCGCATCGCCGCGGTACGCCGCTTCAACCGCTTCTACACGAGGCGCATCGGCGCGCTCGAGGACCGCTATCTGCACAGCAGCTTTTCGCTGACCGAAGCGCGAGTGCTGTTCGAGCTCGCGCATCGCGAGCGGACGAGCGCGAGCGCGCTCGTCAGCGATCTCGTTCTGGATCCCGGCTATCTCTCGCGGATGCTCCGCGCGTTCGGGCGTCGGGGCCTGGTCACGCGCTCCGTCTCGCCGGAGGACCGGCGGACGAGCGTGCTCGCCCTCACGGCGCGTGGCCGTCAGGCGTTCGCTCGGCTCGACACGACCGCACGGCGAGAGATCGGCGCGATGCTCAAGGCTGTTCCCCGGACCTCGCAGGGGAGGCTCGTCGGCGCGATGCGCACGATCGAGGCCTCGCTGGAACCGGAGAGCGCGCCGGGTCGCGTGACGCTACGCACGCACCGGCCCGGGGACATGGGCTGGGTCGTCGAGCGTCACGGCGCGCTCTACTGGGAGGAGTACGGCTGGGACGAGCGGTTCGAAGCGCTCGTCGCGTCCATCGTCGCGAAGTTCATCGAGCACCTCGACGCGGAGCGCGAGCGCTGCTGGATCGCCGAGCTCGACGGCGAGCGGGTCGGCTCGGTCTTCTGCGTCCGGCAGAGCGACACCATCGCGAAGCTCAGGCTGCTGCTCGTCGAACCCAGCGCGCGCGGGCACGGGATCGGAAAGCGGCTCGTCGACGAGTGCATCGCGTTCGCCCGGTCCGCGGGCTATCGCGAGCTCGTCCTCTGGACCAACGACGTGCTCGTCGCGGCGCGGCGCATCTACGAGCGGGCCGGCTTCACGCTGGTCAAGACCGAGCGCCACACGAGCTTCGGCAAGAGGCTCGTCGGCGAGACCTGGCGCATCCGCCTCGGCTGAGGCCCCGCCGGGGTCCTACGTCCGGTCGGCGGGCCCTTCGATCAGGCAGGTCGTCGTGCCGTGCGCGAGCATCTTGCCGGTCCCTTCGGCGGTGAGCCGGCCCTCGGCGGTCGCGACTCTCCGTCCGCGATGGATCACGGTCGCCTCGCAGCGGACCCGCCCGGTGTCCACGGTGATGGGCCGGACGAAGTTCACCTTCGTCTCGAGCGTGGTGTAGCGCTCGCCGCGCGCGAGGGTCGTGTGGATCGCGACCCCCATCGCTGAATCGAGCAGGGTCATCGCGTATCCGCCGTGCACGACCCCGATGGGGTTGTAGAGGAACTCTCCGGGGTCGCTCGTGAAGACCGACCGGCCTTCGTCGGCCTCGCTGCCGGCGAATCCCATCAGCTCGGCCATGGGCGGAGAGGGCAACCGGCGCTCGAAGATCGCGCGGATGTACTCGAGTCCGGTCATCTTCGCCGCCTGCGCGAAGCCCGGCGCCGGATCCTCCCAGCTCACCGTTCGCGTGCGTGCGCTCGTGACGCCTGTCTTCACCCCCGGCGCTGTCGTGCCCCACCGCCAAGTACGCCGATGTCGGCGAGCACGCCGAGGATGACCACGAGCACACCGATCCCGTTGAGTCCGCCGAGCTCGTTCTGCGCGATCGCGTACGCGATCGTCGTCCAGGGTAGGAAGACGAACCCGAGGAACGGGATGAGAAACGTGTCGAACGCGCGGCTCAGATAGGTAGGGGTGAACACCCACGCGAGGAAGAGCGCGAGGCGCGGCCCGAAGAACGCGAGGATCGCGAGGATGCAGCACACGCGGGCATGGTGGCATAGGGAGTCGCCCCGCGCTCCGCGTGACACCATGGATGTCATGCAGGCGATCGAGGGAGCGCGGCTCATTCCCGGCGCACGGGTGGCCGATGCGCCGGCGGAGAAGCCGGCCGAGCGCCCGGCCGGCGGTGCCCGGGTTCGTGGGAAAGCGCTCATCTTCTGGGACCCCAAGATCCCGGGGAAGAAGCTCGACGCGATCGACACGGACCAGATCACGCCCGCCGACGACTGCGTCTCCGAGAGCCTGGACACACTGGACGCGCGTTGGAAGGCGGGCTCGTTCCGCCACCTCATGCCTGACTTCCGCGAGCGCGTCCATCGCGGCGAGACCTTCATCGTCGCCGGCGACCGCTTCGCGATCGGCAGCTCGCGCGAGATGAGCCCAGCCGGCTTGAAGGGGATCGCCGACGAGGCCGGTCTCGAGATGGTGATCGTGTGCGGCGCCGCGATGGGCGACATCTTCCGCCGCAACGCGCTCAACCTGGGGCTTCAAGTCGTGCAGAGCCGCGAGGCGGTGGAGGACGCGCAGGAAGGAGACACGTTCTCCTTCGATCCGGCGACGCGCATGCTCACGAACGAGACCCGCGGCAAGACCTACGAGCCTGCCGCGCTCTCGCCGCAGGAAGAGGAGATCCGTCGGAGCGGCGGCATCATCACGGTCCGGCGCGACGCTCCGCGTCTACGCGGACCTGCTCCCCGCCTCCGACGGCACGGCGCCCTTCTCGATCCACACGTTCAACGAGATCACCGGCGGGGACCTCATCCGGCCGCGGCAGATCGCGATCGCGAACGACCACTTCGTCTTCAACCGGCGCGAGGCCGACGACAAGCAGACCGCGATCGGCAAGGCGTTCGCGGACCGTCACGGGGTCAAGCGTCCGTACTACGCGACGCCCGGCGACGGGATCTTCCACTTCTACTTCCCCGAGCAAGGCCTCGTCGTCCCCGGCGCGCTCATCCCCGGCGCCGATTCGCACAGCCGCGCGTACGGCGCCTATGGCGCGCTGGGCTACGGCGTCGGCTCCACGACGCTCGGCTTCGGCTGGTCGACGGGGTACGTGTACTTCACCGTCGCGAAGCAGCGCCGCGTCGTCTTCGCGGGCACGCTCCGACCCTGGGTGAGCGGGAAGGACGTCGTCCTGGCGCTCCTCGCGCGGTGCGGCGCGCAGCAGTCCGGCGGGATGAGCGTCGAGTTCGTCGACCGCGACCGGCAGCTCCCGATGAGCTACCGCAACACGATCGCGAACATGATGGCCGAGGGCGAGGCGCTGAACGGGATCTTCGCGCCGGACGACACGACCTACGCGTGGTACCGCGAGAAGGGCATGACCGACCTTCCCTACCCGCGCTTCGCGGCCGGCGAGGATGCGCGGTTCGAGCTTGACGAGACCCTGGATCTCTCCGAGGTGGTCCCGCTCATCGCGAAGCCGTTCAGCCCGGCGAACGCGGTTCCGGCCGCCGAGGTCGCGCGCGAGCGGATCGTCTTCGACAAGGCGTTCATCGGCTCGTGCACCAACGGCGGCTACGGCGATCTCCTCGAGGCCGCGCTCGTCCTGAGGGCCGCGCGGACGAAGGGCGCGCAGCGCGCGTCGAAAGAGTTCGTCGTGTTCCCCGGATCGGGCGGGGTGAAGCGGGACATCGAGCGATCCGATCCGCGCCTCGGCGGCGAGTCCATCGCTGACGTGTTCCGGGCCGCGGGAGCCGAGATCCGCGAATCGTGGTGCGGACCGTGCTTCGGCCAGGGCCCGGACGCCCTCGCGAAGGGCGAGACCGCGATCACCTCGTTCAACCGCAACTGGGCGAACCGCATGGGGGTGGGCGGCCTCGGGTATCTCGCGAGCCCGGCGGTCGTCGCGTCGTCGGCGCTGCTCGGCTACATGGGACCGCCGGACGAGCTCGGCATCGAATGGCGCGCGGAGCGGTTCGTCTAGCGAGCGGGCGACCAGCCGTCCGTTCGGCACGGACCGTGCGGAATGGACGGGAGGATGGATGAAAAACCCGCGGCACCCGACGCCGACGCGACCGAGCGTCTCGCCCCGCCGCGCGCGGACGACTCGCCCGCCCCGGTCGCCGCGGCCGCTCCACCGCCGCCCCCGACCGGTGCGCGCCGACCGGCCGATCGCTGGTCGACCGTTTTCACAGTGTTCGCCGCGCTCGCGCTCGTCGCGCTCCTGCTGCTCGGTGCGGCGGTCGTCGGCTCGCAACAGGCCGCCGCGCCGGCGACGCCCTCTCCGTCACCGAGTCCGGCGCAGAGCCCTTCGCCCACGCTTTCGTTCACGGTCGCGCCGCGGACCGTGGCGCCAAGCCCGTCGCCGACCCAGACGCCCGCGCCGACGCCCACAGCCACCCCAAGCCCATCGAGCGCGTCGCCGCGGCCATCGCCGCCGGCGACGACCACCCCGCCAGCTCCGACGAAGACGCCCTGAAGAAGAGCCGGCGGCCACCTGGCCGCCGGCGATGGTCGGGCGCGATCGACGCTGTCTAGCGGCGGGGCTCGCTCGGCGGATAGCCCACGATCGGCTGGCCGCCCTTCTTCCCCGCCCCGTGGATGCGATCGCTGTGGTCCTGAAGATCGGCGGGCGACTTGAAGCTCTGACCGCAGTCGGTGCATCGCAGGTCTTGCATCGCGGCATGCTCCTTTCGCGCGCGTCCACCCGCTGCATCAGGGGTGCCTCGGCGACGCACGCTCACTTGCCTCGCAGGGAGGCAACGATGGGCGCGAACGCTTCCATCGCGCCCGCGGGCAGCGCGACATAGCTGACCCCCGTCCGCTCGCGGCGCGCGATGAGCTCCTCAGCGATCGACGCGCGCGATCCGTACAGAAAGAACGGCGTTTGCACGAGCGCGGTCGCGGCGGCCTTCAGCCGCGCGGCGAGCGCGGCGACGAGCGACTGGCGCGCGTTGGTGACCTGCGCGTCGAAGACGATGACGTTGAGCTCGAGGCCGGCGAAGCGCTCGGCGGCCGCCCGCCGGAGGCGCGCGACGCGACGCTCGAGCGATCCCTCGGTCACCGAGTCGAGCCGAGGCCCGCCCTTTCGGTTCACGCGCGGGGCGAGCGCGACGATCTGCGCCTCGCGCGCCGCGATCATCAACATCCGTGGTCCGCCTCCGCCGACCATGATCGGCGGATGCGGCCGCTGCACCGGACGGGGCAGGACGCGAGCCTCACTCAGCCGGTAGTGAGTCCCGCGATGGGTCACCGTCTCCTCGGTCCACAGGCGCTTGATGATGCCGATCGCCTCTTCCATCCGATCGACGCGGACCTTCGGCGGGTCGTACGCGATTCCGAGTTGCGCGTAGTCGCGGGTGTTCCAGCCCGCGCCGAGACCGAACTCGAGCCGGCCGCCGGACAAGAAGTCGAGCGTCGCGGCCTCCTTCGCGAGCATCACCGGGTTGCGGTAGTCGTTGTCGAAGACGAAGCTCCCGATCCGCAGCGTCGTCGTCGCGTCGGCGGCAGCGGTGAGCGCCGGGATCGGCGCGAGCTGATCGGTGAGGTGATCGGGCATGAAGAGCGTGTCGTAGCCGAACGCCTCGGCGCGGCGGGCGATCTCTCGCCAGTGGTCCGCCGAGCGGCCACGCGAGGCCATCGCCGCGAAACGGAAGGGTCGGACCACCGGACCGAGGCTAGAGCGCCGGACGCCGCCGCGACGCCGACGTGGCGCCGCGGCAGCGATCCGGCGACGGGTTACCGAGCGGCGAGTCCGCCCGCGCCCATGAGGATGTTCGTCGCGCCGGCGACCGCGGTGAGGCTTCCGTCCGCGGCCACGCGGTATGCGCCGATCGAGTGGGTGAACGACTGGAGCACGTAGAGGAACCGGCCGTTCTCGCTCATCGCGAGATCGAGCGGGTGGGTACCGGCGGCGTAGGCCGCCTGCCCCTCGCTCAGGGTGATCGCGCCGTCGCGATCCACGGCGTAGAGCGAGATGGAGTCGCTCGCGGCGTTCGCGGTGTAGACGAACCGCCCGTCCTTGCTCACGGCGGCCCAGCACGCGGCCATCTGCGTCGTGCCGACCGAGGGGCTGACCAGGGTCAGCGTCCCATCGTTCGCGATCCGGTACGAGGAGGTCGCCGAGAGACCGGCTGGAGCGCCGGCGGCCTCGGTCACGAAGATCTCGCCGTGACGGCCCGCGGCGAACCCGAAGGGCGTGCTGCCCGACGAGGCGTAGCTGTGCGGGGCGCCGGCGACGCCGTCCTCGTCGACGGCGATCGTCGAGATCGTGCTGCTCGCCTTCATCGTCACGACCAGGGCGCGGCCGCTGCTCGTGAACGAGACCTCCGCCGGTCCGCTGCCGGAGAGCGTGCGGGTCGAGCCGACGATCGGCGAGAGGTCGCCCTCGTGTCCGATCGAGAACCCGCTCACGTTGGCGGGGGCGCCGGCGTTGAGGGCGTAGACCGTCTTCCCTGATGTGGTGACGCTGATCGGGTTCGTCCCACCGGACGCGGTGCGGCCGACGAGCGTGAGGGCACCGTCACCGACGGCGAAGGTCGCGATGTCGCTGGAACCCGCGTCGACGACGAAGAGCCAGCGCCCGTTCTGACTCAGCGTGACGGCGCCCTGTGACCCGAGGCCGACACCAGACCCAAGCCCGCCGGTCGGGTACGAGCCGGCCGCCGTCAGGGTGCCGTCGTCGGCGCGCCTGAACGCGAGGACCGCGTTGCCCGAAGCGGCGTTGGTTTGCGTGTAGACGGCGCCGCTACCGTCCTGGTCCTCGGCGGCGAAAGCGGTCGCTCCCGCGAAGGCCGTGGTGATGAGCGCGAAGGCCGCGACGATCGTGAGAAATCGCGCGATGAGGTGTGTCATGGTCTGTCGATCCTCCAGCTCGGGATACCGAGCGGACCCGAGACTCACCGCCGCGTGCGACGGCCCGATGACGGACTGTTATGCGGCTGTCATGGCCGCGGGAACGCGGAACCACACGCGCGTGAGACCGCCGGCCGACTCGACGCCCACGCGGCCACCGCCGAGCTCGACCAGCTGCTTCACGATCGCGAGCCCGATGCCCGCGCCGCCACGGGCCCGATCGCGCGACTTCTCGACGCGGTAGAAGCGCTCGAAGACGTGCGGGAGATCGGCCGACGGGATTCCGTCGCCCGTGTTGCTCACGGTGACGACGACCTCGCCGTCATCGGTCTCCGCGGAGACGGTCACCTCGCCGCGCTCCGGCGTGTACCGCACGGCGTTCTGGAGCAGGTTGGCGAGGACCTGCGCGAGGTGGTCCGGATTCGCGCGCGCGGCGAGCCCGTCAGGGACGCGGACGGCGAGCGCGATGCGCTGGCGTTCGAAGCTGGGCAGCGCGAGCTCGACGGCCATCTCGATCGCCTGCCGGAGATCGACCGCCTCGAGCGGCGGGTCTCGGTCACGGTCGCCGACCGCGAGCTCGTCGAGCGAGCGCGCGAGCCGGACGAGCCGGTCCGCCTCCTCGCGGAGCGAGGCGAACGTCTCCGCGGAAGGCGCGACGACGCCGTCGCGCAGCGCCTCGAGGTATCCGACCAGGTTGGTGAGCGGCGTGCGCAGCTCGTGAGCGGCGTTCGCGACGAACTCGGCGCGAAGCCGTTCCTGCTCCTCCAGACGCGCGGCCATGAGGTTGAAAGACGTCGCGAGCGACGAGATCTCGCGCGGTCCCGCGATGGGCACGCGGACGTCGCGTGCTCCGTCGGCCATGCGGCGCGCCGCCTCGGTGATGCCGCGGAGCGGGGCGGAGAGCCAACGGGCGAGGAGGACCGCGAGCAACACGCTCCCCACGACCCCGGCGAAGACCGCGACGATGAAAAAGCCCGCGACGCTCTGATCGAACATCGCGCGGGCGTCATCCACCGCGGTACCGTGCTCGATCATGAGCTGCTGGAACGATGCCGACGCGAAGACGAGGACACCGACGACGATGACGACGACCGCGGCGGCCGTCACCGCGATCGAGGCGAGCGCGATGCGCACGGCCATGGTCCTCACCCGGTCATCACCGCCCGATAGCCGGTGCCCCTGACCGTCGCGACGTAACGGGGCCGCTCGGATCGGTCGCCGAGCTTGTCGCGGAGCCGGCCGATGTAGACGTCGACCGTGCGGTCGAGGGTCTCGGTCGTGTCGTGGCCATAGAGCGCGTCGAGCAGCGCGTCGCGCGAGAGGACCCGCCCTTCGGCCTCGACGAGCGCGACGAGGAGGCGCAGCTCCGCCGCCGTGAGCGGCAGCATGTCGGCGCCGCGGCGGACCTGATGACGCTCGCGATCGATCTCGAGGTCGGCGAAGCGAAGCGGCCCCCGCGGCCTGCCGGGACGCGAGCGCCGCAGGATCGCCTTCACGCGAACGACGAGCTCGGCGGGCGAGAAGGGCTTCGGCAGGTAGTCGTCCGCGCCCTCCGAGAGCCCCTGAATGCGGTCGGCGACCGCGCTGCGCGCCGAGAGCATGAGGATCGGCGTGTCCGAATCCTCGCGCACGCGCCGCGCGACGGTCATCCCGTCGACCTCGGGGAGCATGAGGTCGAGGACGATGAGTCGCATCGCGCGCTCGCGGATCGCGTTCAGCGCGGCGCGGCCGTCGGCGGCGGTCACGACGGCGAATCCTTCCCGCTCGAGATACGCGCGCACGAGCTGGACGATCTTCGGATCGTCGTCAACGACGAGGATCGGTGGCTCTTCGGCTCTGCTCGCGATCAGCTCCACTAGGCAGAGTGTCGACCGCGATTGTGACGTTTGCGCGACACGGCTAACGGACCTTCGGCAGCCACTCCGGACGCTTCTTCTCGTACGCGGTGATATCGGCCTCACGCAGGAGCGTGACCGCGATGTCGTCGAGTCCCGCGAGGAGGCGCGAGCGCGCATGGTCATCGAGCGCGAACGGGGCGCGGAGGCCGGGGGCGGTCACGAGCCGCTGCTCGACGTCCACCGCGATCTCCGTCGCCGGGTCCGCGCGGACCGCGTCGACGAGCCGCGTCACGATCGCCTCCGCGAGCTCCACCGGGACGAGGCCGTTCGCCAGGGCGTTGCTCTTGAAGATGTCCGCGAAGCGCGGCGCGATGACCGCGCGGAACCCGGCTTCGCGGAGAGCCCACACGGCGTGCTCGCGCGACGACCCCGAGCCGAAGTTCGCGCCGGCGAGGAGGATCGACGCCCCGTCGTAGCGGGCGTCGTTCATGACGAACCCCGGATCGCGGCGCCACGCCTCGAACAGACCCGCGGCGTACCCGGTCCGACCGAGGCGCTTCAGCCAGTGGCTCGGGATGATCTGGTCGGTGTCGACGTCCGCGCGCGCGAGCGGCAACGCCCGCCCGACGACGTGCCTTACGGGTTCCATTACAGGTCCGACGGCAACGCGAAATGGCCGGCGATCGCGGTCGCCGCGGCCACCGCCGGCGAGACCAGGTGCGTTCGGCCGCCCGGGCCCTGGCGCCCCTCGAAGTTGCGGTTCGACGTGGACGCGCACCGTTCGCCCGGCCGCAGCACGTCGGGGTTCATCCCGAGGCACATCGAGCATCCGGCGTCGCGCCACTCGAAGCCGGCCTCGCGAAAGATCCGATCGAGGCCCTCGCGTTCCGCGTCCGCCTTCACGCGCATGGACCCAGGGACGACGAGCGCCCGCAGACCCGGCTTCACGCGCCGTCCGCGGACCACTTCGCTCGCGGTCCGGAGATCCTCGAGCCGCGCGTTCGTGCACGACCCGATGAAGACCGCGTCCACGGCGATCTCACGGACCGGTGTCCCGGGCCGCAGCTCCTGATACCGGAGCGCGCGCGCCGCGGCCTCCCGGTTGGCGTCGGCGCCGAAGGTGTCGGGCGATGGGACGCGCTCGTCGATCGTCACCGACTGCGCGGGGTTCGTCCCCCAAGTCACGTACGGACGCAGGGTCGTGGCATCGATCGTCACCTCTCGGTCGAAGCGGGCATCGTCGTCGGAGGGGAGCGCGCGCCACTCGTCGAGGGCCAGCTCCCAGAGCGGCCCCTTCGGCGCGTACGGTCGGCCCGCGAGCCACGCGAACGTGACCTCGTCCGGCGCGACGATCCCCGCGCGCGCGCCCGCCTCGATCGACATGTTGCAGATCGTCATGCGGCCCTCCAGCGAGAGCGCGCGGATCGTCGAGCCCCGGTACTCGATCACCGTGCCGGCCCCTCCCGCCGTGCCGATCCGGGCGATGATCCCGAGGATCACGTCCTTCGCCGAACACTCCGGCGGAAGGGCGCCGTTCACCGAGACCGCCATGGCGCCGGGTCGCTTCTGCCAGATCGTCTGCGTCGCGAGGACGTGCTCGATCTCGCTCGTCCCGATCCCCCACGCGAGCGCACCGAGCGCACCGTGCGTCGACGTATGGCTGTCGCCGCAGACGATCGTCATCCCGGGCTGCGTGAGACCGAGCTGCGGCGAGATGACGTGAACGATGCCTTGATCGGGATCGCCCATCGGAAAGCAGCGGATCCCGAACTCACGCGCGTTCTGGGCCATCGCCTCTATCTGTCGGGCGGAGATCTCCTCAGGCGCGGCGTCGTTCGTGGGAACGTTGTGATCCATCGTGGCGAGCGTGAGCTCGGGCCGGCGCAGTGGCCGTTTCGCGAGGCGGAGCCCCTCGAATGCCTGCGGGCTCGTGACCTCATGGACGAGATGAAGGTCGACGTAGAGCAGATCGGGCTCGCCTTCGGCCCGGCGGACGACGTGCCGCTCCCAGACCTTCTGCGAGAGCGTGCTGCCCATGCGCTCGAGTATCGGCTACGCGGTGCGATCGAAGGCGCGCCGCAGTCGCCGCACGCCTTCGTCGATGCGCTCGGTGGTCGGCGAGCTGTACGAGAAGCGGAACGCGGCGGTGTGATCGCTGGCGACCCCGAACGCGTGACCGGGGACGAACGCGACGCCCTCTTCGAGCGCGGTCGCGAAGAGTGACCGCGAGGAACGCCCGTCCGGCAGCCGGACCCAGAGATAGAAGCCGCCGTCCGGATCGTTCCAGGTGACCCCGGTGGCCGCGAACTCGCGCGCGAGCGCCGCCCGCGCGCGGAGCTGCTTCTCCGAGTAGAGCGTCCTCAGCTTCACCAGGTGCTCGCTCGCGCGGCCGCGGCGATGGAACTCGACGACGATCCGCTGGCCGAGCGACGACGTCGATGAGTCGACGGTCTGCTTCGCCGCGGCCATCCGCGCGATCACGTCGACGGGCGCGACCGCCCACCCGACCCGCAACCCGGGGAGGAAGACCTTCGAGAACGAGCCGCAGTACACGACCTCGGCGCGCCCGCGTGCGAGGGCGGCGATCGTCGGGAGGTCCACGCGTCGGTAGCGCAGGTCGTGGTACGGATCGTCCTCGATGATGATCGACCGGTGACGCGCGGCGAGCTCGACGAGCGCCTCGCGGCGCGCGAGCGAGAGCGTCGCGCCGGTGGGATTCTGAAAGTTCGGGACGACGAAGAAGATGCGCGGCCGGACCCCGGCGCGGCGGATGAGGCGCTCGGCCTCGGCGACGTCGAGACCGTCGTCGTCCGCGGGCACCTCGAGCACGCCGGCGCCGTGGTTGCGCAGCGCCGAGATCGCGTTCGTGAAGTGCGGCGACTCGACGACGGCGACGTCGCCTGGCCGCACGAAGACGCGCGCGGCGAGGTCGATCGCCTGGAGCGCTCCGGCGGTGACGATCACGTTGCCGTCGCCGCAGGCGACGCCGCGCTCGCGCATCAGGCCGGCGACGATCGCGCGGAGCTCCGGGTCCCCCTCGGTGATGCCGTAACCGAGCGCGGCGGAGCCGTCCCGCTCGATCACCGTGCGCGCGAGGTCATCCACCCCGACCAGCTCGAGCGCCTCACGAGCGGGTGAGCCGACCGCGAAGAGGACGGTGTCGCGCGTCTGGCGCGCGGCGATGCTGATCGTCTCGTCGATGAAGGATCCGTAGACCTCATGCGGCCCGCGGATCGCGTCCGGGAGCTCGGCGACCGCGCCGCCGCTCATCGCCGGCAGGATCTCGACGGTGCGTTTTCCCGCGAGCTCGGCTCGCGGATCCAGGTACCGGGCGTCCTCGCCATCCACGAAGACGTTCACGAAGGGTCCGAACGCGCCGTCGCGCAGCACGCGTGCCGCGAGCTCCGGGTAGCGCTCGGTGATCTCGCGGACGAGGCCACCGAGGTCGGCCGCGTCGAGAGCGAGCGTCGCGCTCCCGCCGGCCGCGGCGCGGAGCGGCGTGGCGAGTCGAACGGTGACGCTCATCCGAGCACCTCCTGATACGCGTCGCGGAAGACGTCCGCGTCGGGATCGATGACCGCGGCGAGCGGCGGTGCGACGACGCCGCCCTTGTACGCGTTTCCGGTGATGTACAGGACGACCGATTCGCCGCTCGCGAATACGCCGCGGCGCGCGAGCGCTCGCGCGGCCGCGACGACGACGCCACCCGCGGGCTCGGCGAGGACGCCTTCGGTCTGCGCGAGGAGCGCGCCGGCGTCCACGATGTCGTCGTCGCTCACCGCCGCCGCCGACCCGCCAGTCGC
>VBFI01000152.1 GCA_005889275.1 Chloroflexota bacterium
ACCGGCTCCCAGACCTGGACGAAGGGCGTCGCCAACCAGGAGGCGCGGCTCGGCATCAACGGCGACGACGCGCAGTGGGCGCCGCTCGCCGTGAACTGGCCATTCCCGACGCGCGTCGCCGCGCAGGTGGAGGCGACGGTCGCGCCGGGCGCGAACGCGACGTTCACCTTCCAGGTGCGCGCGCCGCAGTCACCGGGGAGCTACTCGCTCCACCTGCGTCCGGTCGTGGACGGCCAGTGGTGGATGGAGGACCAGGGGGTCTTCCTTACGATCACGGTCCCGGGCGTTCCGGTCGGATCGGGGACCGCTCCGAACCTCACGACGACCGTGGTCCAGTCGGGGCTCAGCTTCCCCTGGGACATCGCCTTCGCGCCCGACGGCCGGATGTTCGTCACCGAGCGCGCCGGGAACATCCTGGTCTACGCGAGCGGCGCTCCGGGTGCGGCGCAGCTCGCGAACAACCCAGTCGCGAACATCCACGCCGAGGGCGAGGCCGGCGCGATGGGCATCGCCCTCGACCCGTCCTTCGCCACCAACCACTTCGTCTACGTCTGTGCGTCGCGGGACGACAACGGATGGCTGAATCAGGTCCTGCGGTATCGCGAGTCGAACAGCAGCCTCGCGTTCGATGGCTACGTGATCCGTACCGGGATGTTCGCGGGCGGCAACCACGACGGGTGCCGGGTGCGGTTCGGACCCGATGGCAAGCTCTGGGTGACGATGGGCGAGGTCGGCAACACGACCTTCTCGCAGAACCCGAACGCGTTGAACGGCAAGGTCCTCCGCGTGAATCCGGACGGGACGATCCCGGGCGACAACCCCATCCTCGCGGGCGCCTTCGGGCGCACCGCCGCGTACACGATGGGTCACCGCAATCCGCAGGGCATCGCGTTTCAGCCCGGCACCGGTCTACAATCCCTACGTCGCGACGAGCGGCGACACGTTCGTGAGCGGTGCGCAGTGGGGCGCCTGGAACGGGAACCTGTTCCTCGCGGCGCTCGCCGGGACGATGATCCTTCGGCTCGAGCAGCAGCCCGACGGCTCGTTCAAGACCGGCGGCGTCCTCTTCAGCGGGACCTACGGGCGGATCCGCGCGGTCACCCAGGGTCCAGACGGGTCCCTCTACTTCAGCACGGACAACGGCGCCGACCGGATCGTTCGCGTGACCCCTTCGCCCTAGCGCAACCTCCGGCCGATCTCCTCCACATGCACGGCCGGGCCCTCCTTGGACTCGCCGGCGAGCGCGCGGCCGAGGCGGCGCTCCTGCGGCGCGGGATGCGCGTCGTCGCTCGCAACGCGCGTACGCGCTTCGGCGAGATCGACCTCGTCTGCCGCGATGGAGCGGAGTTCGTGTTCGTCGAGGTGAAGACCCGGCGCGCGGGCTCGTTCGTCGCGGCCGCCGAAGCGGTCGACCGTCGAAAGCTCGGACGGATCGCGCGGCTCTCCGCGGGTTGGCTCGCCGTCCACGGCGAACGCGACGCACGCTGGCGGGTCATGGTCGCCGCGCTCACCGTCGGCGAGAACGGAACCGAGGTCGAGCTGCTGGAGGCCGGACCCTAGAATCGATCAGCGATGGCGACGATCGCGCTCCCCATCCGCCATGGGTCGCTCGCGCGGGTCGGCACCGGGATTCCGCTCGTCGTCGGAATGTTCGGGACGCTCCTCAGCTGGTTCGGTTCGGGCTGGGATGTCTCTTGGCACCGGATCTTCGGGCGCGACACGTTCTGGACGACGCCGCATCTTTTTATCTACGCGGGCGTGACCCTCTGGGGGCTCGCCGCCCTGTTCGCGACCGCGACCGCGATGGCCGGCCGTCCGATCCGCGGGAAGCCTCTTGTCGTCGGCCCGCTCCGCGCCGAGGTCGGCATCGCGCTCATCGGAATCGGCGCGCTCGTCACCATCCTCGCCGCCCCCTTCGACAATCTGTGGCACGTGGCGTTCGGCCGTGATGTCGACATCTGGAGCCCGCCGCACCTCTTCGGGATCGCCGGCGGGGCGATCGGCCTCGCAGGCTGGATCGCCGCGCTCGCGCCTGGGGTCTTCGCGCTCGACGACTGGCTGCGACGCTTCCTTCGGCTCTTCATGCTCGGGAACCTCTGCGCCGTCTGCGTGTTCAGCCTGAACTTCTACTACATCGCCGCGGTCACGAGGGAAGCGCTCTTCTATCCGCTGCTCATCGCCGCGTCGATCCCCGCGGTGCTCGCCATCGGCACGCTCGCGGTACCCGGCCGCTGGGCGGCCACGGCGACCGCGGGCGCCTACACGGTCATCGCGCTCGTCGGCTACGGGATGCTCGCGGGCAGCGGCTGGCGCGCCCCGGCGTTCCCTGCGCTGGTGCTCGCCGGCGGGGTCGCCATCGACGTCCTGCGCGCGCGCGGCGGTCGCCTCGCGCACCCGCTCGTCCTGGGTCTCGGCTTCAGCGTCGCGTTCGTCGCCGCCGAGCTCGTGCGCATGACGCTCTTCTCCCCGCCCGCCCCGACGAGCGTCCTCGGCGGCGTCGAGCCGCAGCTCACACGCCTCTTCTTCCAGTACTACGAGCAGACCGTGGCCCGCTCCTGGGTGTCGTGGTGGCCGCTCGCCGCCGCGGCCCTCGGCGCTCCGCTCGCCGCGGCGAGCTGGCGGGTCGGTGCGCTCGTCGGTCGCGTCCTAGCGGACGATCTCCACGCCGAGGCCCTCGCGCACCCGTAGCGAAGACGTCCGCGGCACGTGCGCGATGCGCAGGCGCGCACCGTGCGGCAGGACCCGTTCGGTCCAGCCCGTT
Organism: Chloroflexota bacterium; assembly: GCA_005889275.1. Classification (GTDB taxonomy): domain Bacteria; phylum Chloroflexota; class Limnocylindria; order P2-11E; family P2-11E; genus 3-1-20CM-2-70-9. Next base: position 2,762 of record VBFI01000152.1, read on the forward strand.
CCCTCAGCCCGCAGCAGGTCGTCCCAGAGAACGACGTCGAGCGCCTCGCCCGAGCAGGGCATCGTGGCGGGGAAGGCCGCGCAGGCGAGGGGCTTCGTGAAGTCCGGATTCGCCGGGTCGTACTCGAGCAGCGGGAGACCGCCGGGCAGTCGCGCGAGGTAGTTCTCGGCCAGCACGGAGTCGTACGCGCTGACGACGAGCGTGGTCGCGGGCGCGTACGACCCGAGGAGCGCGGTCTTCTCGTCGATCCCGCGGTCGTGACGAGAGATATCGCGGGCCGACAGCGGTGTGTCGCTGAGGAGATAGATCGCCGCGTTCGCGAGGACGACGCCGGCGACGATCCAGCGGAAGGTGCGCGGCCGGCGCAGGCCCTTCGCGAGCGCGATCGCGCCACGCGCGGCGATGATCGCGAGCCCCGGCA